>NZ_JBSWYB010000002.1:0-344924 GCF_056160905.1 Leisingera sp. ABD4_442
GCACTGCCGCGCCGATGGTACTTGGGCTAAAGCCCTGGGAGAGTAGGTCACCGCCAAACCTAGTAAAATCCAAAAAATCTCTCTGAACGATAAAAAAAACTGTCCTCAAGAAGCGTTCCACGCGGTAGGACAACCAAAATGCCGCGGGATGGAGCAGCCAGGTAGCTCGTCAGGCTCATAACCTGAAGGTCGCAGGTTCAAATCCTGCTCCCGCAACCAGCACAATTTCCTCATAAATATCAAAGGCTTCGGATAACCCATCCGGGGCCTTCCTCGTGTTCGCGCCCTTGTTGCCCGTGGCTAGGCCCAACGTAAGCGTTGCATCAAGCCCCCTGGGTGGCCTGATCTGACTGGTCCAGTTTGATTGTTAGTGCATCACTGGCCTCGGTTCCATCGGGATGATGGCTTCTGGAGCCGGGGGCCTGTAGCCCAATGCACTGTGGGGTCTCTTTGTGTTGTAGTGTTTCCTCCAGCCTTCGATGATGATTTGAGCCTCCTTCACCGAATAGAATATCTCACGGTTGAGCAGTTCGTCCCGCATCCGGGCGTTGAAGCTCTCGACGTAGCCGTTCTCCCAGGGGCTTCCGGGTTCGATGAAAGCGGTCTTAGCCCCGACAGCCTCAATCCAGGCCCGCACGTCATTGGCAACAAACTCCGGCCCGTTGTCGCTTCGAACGTAAGCTGGCGGCCCGCGCAGGATGAACAAGTCCGTCAGGGCATCAATCACGTCGGTCGAGTTGAGTTTCCGTTTCACTCGGATCGCCAGGCATTCACGGCTGAACTCATCCAAGATGTTCAGTGTGCGGAACGCTTTCCCATCGTCGGTTCGGCAATGCACGAAGTCATACGACCAGACATGGTTGCGATACTCGGGGCGCAACCGGATGCATGACCCATCGTTCAGCCAAAGCCTTCCTTTCTTCGGTTGCTTCGGTGGCACCTTCAGCCCCTCTCGTCGCCACAGCCGCTCAATCCGGCCATCACTGACCTGCCAGCCTGCATCCCTCAGCAGCACAGCAACGCGCCGGTAGCCGTAGCTGCCGTATTGCCTGGCCAATTCGGTCATGTCGGCAACCAGCCGTTCCTCGTCTTCCCGGCCCCTTGGATGATGCCGCTGTGTCGAGCGATGTTGCCCGAGCACGCGGCAGATCCGACGCTCCGATACCTTCATCCCGCTACGGATCAGCTGGATGCAGGCTCGGCGACGAGCGGGGCTCAGAAGTTTCCCCGTGCGGCTTCCTTCAGGATGAGCTTGTCCAGTGTCAGATCCGACACGGCCTTTCTCAGCCGCTCGTTCTCCTTCTGGAGACGCTTGAGTTCCTTCAGTTGGTCGGTTCCCATCCCACCATACTGCTTGCGCCAGCGGTAGTAGGTCTGCTCCGTGATGCGAACCTCCCGGACTGCATCAACCCGCGCCATTCCTTGCCCGACAAGCACATCAACCTGCCGCAGCTTCTGAACTATTTCCTCTGGCTTGTGCCGCTTGTTCGCCATTCTCTGTCCTCCGTTTCCTAAACATAACGGTGGACCAGTTCAGATGGGGCACTCCAAGCCTCTTCAGCAGGTCGGGATTGGTCTTGTGCTCTTTCGTCGGTTTGTTGGTGCTGGGCTTTTGGAAAACCGGGCTCACCCATGCCGCGCCTCACTTCCCGCCCCAAGGCATCAGCTTTCTTTCCAAAAAGAGCCGGCCACTGCCAGCCTCCCGATCTTGGCGTGAAGCTCCTTCACCTGCTCCTCGTCGGTCTCGGTTTTTTTCCGGCTGCCGCGTTCGAATACGCCGGAGGCAACCTTGAGGAGCACATTTTTTCATTGGTGGATCATCGCCGGGTGCACCCGGAACCGGCCCGTCGGCACAGCACCGGTCTCCTCCTCCTTCAGCACCTAAAGCGCGGCCCTCACCTTGAAACCGGGCACGTGCTGCTTGGTTTCGGCTTTATTGATCTCCTTTTCGTCGAAGATCTGAAGACTGCAATCGCAGCTTATGCCGGTGGCCGGATTGCAAGTCCGCTACCAAACATTGACCTGCCTGATCAGGGGCTGCTGTGTACCGCAAACTGGGTCAGATCTGCGTCCTCCGGAGTAATGAACCGGTAGGATTCGCGTACGCCCGATTCCGTAAGCTCACGGGTAACGGTCAAAAGAGTGTTTGGGGCATGCTCGCCGCAAAGGTCGGCCATCTGGGCAAGCTCTTCTGCGGCGATAGGCAAGGCAGCCTCCAGCGTCGGCGCGCCGTAGTAGGTCACGAAATGCTGTGCCAGCAGGGTCTTTAGGCCTTCCATTTCCGATGGCGTGATGTCGGTGACAGCAACAAATGTCACCCGGCCACCGGTTTCCAGGCCGAGCCAGCCGTTGGCAAATGCCTGGCGCGCCTTGCCGTTGAGGTCTGCCTCCGACCAGTCGGAGAACTCGAACCCGCCCGGCAGGCACCATTCGCCGGTACGGGCAGGGCTATTGTAGACACGGGTGTCGGACTCGTCGAAATGAATCGCGCGGGCGAGTTTCATGGCTGCTCCAAAAGGGTTGTGAGCGGGATCAGGCGGGTATCAGGGCCGTTGCGCAGAAGCATGCCGAAGTCCTCGTCCACGCCGGTAAACGTGCCGCTGTATGTGTCTTGCGTTACAGTCTTGCCAAGGTCTTGAACCAGCCCCCGCCATTCCGAATGGAGCGGCCGGGGGCCTTCGTCTTCCCAGCGGGTGATCCAGTTGAGGGTGTGGCGGGCCCAGGCCTCGATCAGGCTGGCGGGCTGCACATCAGCGCAGCCTTCGGCGTAAAGGGAGGTCTGGTCCGGCGTGGCGCCAGGGGTTTCTGATGGCCAAAGCGGCAAGGAAAGGCTGATTACCAGCCAATCGGGGACTTGCATCGGATCTGCCGCAGCGCTTGCTGCGCGCAGGGTGCCGCAGGTGGCTCCATTTATGGAAATGGCGCCGTTCCAGGCCAGATGCACGGCAAGTTCTGGGGGGCCGAGAGCGCCAAGGGCATTTTGAAAGCTGACACCGCACAGCGGCATCATTGCCATCGCCTGCTGAAGCGGCACATCCGGTGCAAACACAATTGCCGCCTCCAGCACGGGGGGGGCCAATCTGTAGCAGACCAAACCAGCGTCGCAGCCCAGTACAGCGCGGCGGCAGGCGGTGGCAAAAGGGCTGTCGGTGCAGGGTTCACCGTCCATGAGGGGTGGGAAGCGCAACCGGGTCATGCCATGCCCTGCCCGATCAGCGTCTGCGCAATGCTGTGAAAGGCCTGGGCCTGGGGACCATCGGGATTGGAGACGGTGACCGGTGCCCCGCCATCGGCAGCAAGGCGGATTTGCATGTCCAGAGGCACTTCCGCAAGCAGGGGCACGCCGAGCTTTTTTGCCTCTGCCGCGACGCCGCCGTAGCCGAACACATGCTCTTCATGCCCGCAGTTGGAGCAGATGTGCGTGGACATGTTTTCAATCATGCCGGCGATTGGGACGTGGAGCTGCCGGAACATGTCTATCCCCTTGCGTGCGTCCAGCAGAGCAATGTCCTGCGGGGTGGATACGACGATCGCCCCGTCGACACGGGCTTTTTGCGCCAGGGTCATCTGCACGTCGCCTGTTCCGGGCGGCAGGTCCACTATCAGGACGTCCAATGCGCCCCATTGTACCTGCATCATCATTTGCTGCAGCGCGCCCATCAGCATCGGGCCGCGCCAGACAACGGCCTGGTCCTCATTGGTCATGAGGCCGATGGACATCATCGTGACACCGTGATTGCGCAGCGGCAGGATTGTCTTGCCATCGGGAGAGGACGGCCGTCCTGAGACACCCAGCATACGCGGCTGTGAGGGGCCATAAACATCCGCATCCAGCAGACCGGTGCGGCGGCCGCGGGCTGCCAGCGCGCAGGCGAGGTTGGCAGAGACGGTGGATTTGCCAACTCCGCCTTTACCGGACGCGACGGCGAGGATGCGCTGGACGCCAGGAATGGCCTGCGGTCCTTGTGGTTGCACCGCGGCTTTGGGTTTCAAGTCAGGCGGTGCCTTGGAGGAATGGCCGGTCAGCACAATGGACACCTTGCCGATGCCGTCCAGCTCTTGCAGCCGCGCTTCTGCCTCGCTGCGCACGGCCTCAAACTGAGAGGCATGCTCGGGGGCGATTTCCAGCACGAAACGTACGGTGGAGCCGTCAACGTTCAGCGCCCTCATGGCGCCGCTGGTAACGATATCACCGCCCTGCACCGGATCGGCAATGGTTTTTAAAACCGTAAGAACGGCCTCTCTGCTCATCTTTTGTTTCCTTCCTGCCGTTGACGGGCCTGCAGGGCCGCGCCTAGGCTGATCCTATTATGCGTGCGGGATATCTGGTTGTCATATTCTGGCTGCTGCCCCATCCTGTTTTCGCCGACGAGGGGCGGATGGTGCGGCTGCACGCGCCTGCGGCGCTGGCGGAGAGCGGCCTGTTGCGCCATATCCTGCCGCGGTTTTCGCTGAAAACTCAGGTCAAGGTGGAGCTGACGGGCCTTGCAGACGCCGACCTGGCTCTGGGGCCGGAGGGGGAGGCGCTGTTTGAGGGGGCTGGTGCGGTGTGGCACTTGCAGCTGCGGCGCCCTGGACATGCTGGAGCCGGCAAACTGGCCGCGTGGCTGCGTTCCGAGGTCGGCCGGCGGACGGTTCTGGGCTTCGCGCCAAAGGGGGGGGCTGTGTTCACAGCACCGCTGCAAGCGGCCAGACAGCCGGTACCGGCTGGCGTGGACGGCGATGCTGTGCTGGGGCGGCAAGTGGCAGAGGCACAATGCGGCCGCTGCCATGTGGTAGCAGAAGGGGCCGGGATTGCCGGCATCGGATCCACCCCCAGCTTTCAAGTGCTGCGCAGCCTCAGCGACTGGGAGGAACGGTTTTCCGCCTTTTATGCGCTCAACCCGCATCCGGCCTTTACGGAAATCGAAGATGTTACCGCCCCCTTCCCGCAAGACCGTCCACCGCCTGTCCACCCTGTCAGCCTGACTTTGGCAGAAGTGGAGGCACTGCTTGCTTATGCCGCTGCGCTGACACCGGCAGATCTGGGGGCGCCGCTGCAGCATCAATGATCACGGCGTTTGCTGAGGTAGTCTTCGGTGGTGCGGGGGCTCGGGCGTTCTCCTCCGCCGAAGGGGTTGTTTTCGCTGTGGAATTGCGCATTCACCCGGCAATCGTCGCACATCTGAATCATCCGCAGCGCACCGGGATCCTGGTACATACTGTGGGCTGAAAGTCTGTCGGTAATGCGTTCAATGGTGGATTTCACCCCGAATAGAGCCCCGCATTCGACACAGGCAAACGGCTCCTCCTCATTCAGGACCTTTTGCGAAAGCGCCGCGGGGGTGAGGTCCAGCTGCGGCACGAGTGTTATCGCGTTTTCCGGGCAAATTCGCGAACAAAGACCGCATTGCAGGCAGGCGTCCTCTTGGAACCGCAGCTGCGGTGCATCCGGGTTGTCGCTGAGAGCGCCGGACGGGCACAGCGAAACGCACGAAAGACAAAGCGTGCAGTTGCCGGTTTCAACCGCGACCGCACCATATGGAGCCCCCTTGGGCAAGGGCAGCACGCGGGCATCCGGGTTCAGGGCCCTGGCGGCTTGCCGGGTGATTTGGCGGCGGGTGCCAAGCGGGCGGACCGTTGCGGCGCATGAGGGTGGCGGCGCGTTGTCATAAAGGGCGGCTTCCAAAGCGTCCGGGTCAGACAGGTCCAGTATCTTCACGGCTTCGCTGCTGCTGAGCGCCTGGGCCAGCGCCGCCTGCTCTTGCAGCGCGTGCGGATCAGTCCCGGGGCCTTGCAGCAGGCAGACGCGGGCAAAGCCACCTGCCAGCGCAGCCAGCATCTCGGCATGTCCGAACAGGTTGAGGGCCGGCAGTTCCATCGGAATCACATCTGCAGGCAGGCCGCGGCCGAACCGGGCGGAAAGGCGGATCATCTCTGCTCCGCGGACATCGCTGATCAGCAACCGGGGCGCCACGCCGCCGGCGTCAAGAAAGGCCTTGGCCAGGGTCTGAACCCGAAGCATCGTCAGATCCACCGGCGGTGCGTCATAGTTGATGGCAGCGGACGGGCAGACTGCAGAACAGGCACCGCAGCCGGCGCAGATCATTGGATCTATGGACACGTGATCGCCGGCCGGGGTGATGGCGCCAGTTGGGCACAGGTCCAGGCAGCGCGTGCAGCCTTTCTGTTCTGCCCTGCTGTGGGCGCACAGCAGCGGTTCCGCCCGCACGTAGAGCGGTTTTTCAAAGGTGCCAACCATCTGCGAGGCGGCCAGCACAGCGGCAGCGACAGCCGGCGGGTGTGTAGGGTCGGCGCGCAAGTAGCCCTCGCGCTTTTCCGGTGCGGAGAACAGCGGCGCCCCGCCGCGCAAGTCCAGGATGATGTCACAGTCCGACTGGCCGCCGTCCTGGGCCGCGCTCCAGCTCCAGGCACCGCGGCCTCCGGGCTCCATCACTTGCAAGGTGTCAATGCGGACTTGGAATTGACCCAAGGCGCCAGAGGCCCGCGACAGGCGGCCCAGCACCACGTCAAAGCCGCGCGACGGGGGCAGGTCCGGGGCGCTGTCCAGCAGGACCGTGACGCCAAGCGTTTCCTGCAGCTGCTCGGCGGCTTGCAGTGCTGCCTCTGCAGGGCCCAGGATCAGGCACAAGCCGTCCGAGGTGACATCGCGTGTTCTGGGGGCTGCGGCAGGCAGAAGCGCCTCAGCGGCGAGGGCGGACATTTTGGGCAGTTTCGAGGCCTTGTCCGCACTCCATCCGGCGCGGTCACGCAGGTCCAGAAGCGCCGGAGGAGGGGCGTTCAGCTCTGTGGCAAGAGCCTCGAAAATCCGGCTTTCCTGGGTGCAGCAAATAATTGCATCGCCTGAGTCCAAAGCTGCCGCAGCACGGTCAATCTGGCGGGTGCAAAGTGCGGTGCAGGGCGTTGGAACTGATAGCCCGGTCGCGTCCGCCAAGCCCTGTGCGTCAACTTGTTGAGTGCCTAAACAATCACATGTTATCAGTGATTTGACCATGTCTTCCCCGTGGGCCGTCTAGGTGCTTTGCGGCCTCGTTTTCCCTGATGTCTCTCTCGATTTAGACGCGATTCGAAATCTGCCACAACCGGTTTTGTGAGGCGGGACGCGGCGCAGCGGCTCCGAATCAGGCCAAGTTTGGGGTGTGTGATTCGGGTGTCCTGGGCCGCTCATTTTTCCTGAGTCTTTTTGTCGATATGGACAAAACGTCCGGCGCGGTGAACGGGCCTTGGAGGGGCTGCCCAAATTGACCGGAAACAGCCCGGAATGCGAAGGCACGCAATTCCGCGCTTTGCCGGTGGCAGGGACGTGGCGCAGTCTGGAAACCGGGGAGGAAAACCGGTTGATTCACAATCCGAAGATGTACCGGACAATGCCGCTTGGCATCGTACTGCGCAAAACCCGGGGCGTAACCCGCTGGGTGCCATGGTGCTGGCGCGCGATTGCGGTTCTGCCCGGGGCGGCTCCGGCCCACTGGCATGAAATGCGCCGTGAGAATGACGCGGTGGAGTATCATGCCGCGACACTGACGCTGGAACTGCACGGGGCTGAGGCAGAGGCCTATCACCACGGGCTGAACGCGCGGTTGCCGAGTGTCTATGTTGTGATGCGGCAGCAGGCTGGGGATGCGCCTCTGGACATGCTGCTGGTCACTGCTTCGCCCTATGAGGCACAGGATTACACCGACAGCGGCGAGGAGATTGTCGAGAAGGTTCCGATGCCGCCAGCGCTGCTGGCCTGGGTGCGGGAATTCGTCGAAGAGTTTTATCAGGAAGAAGCCTTTGTAAAACGCCGCCGCGACAGGAAGCGGGTTGATCTGGCCGAAGATGGGATCGGCGATCCCCGCATTGTTCAGACAGCCGATGTCTACCGCTCGCCCTCGCTGCTTAAGCGGAGGCTGCAATGATGGATGGCTGGTCCCGCCGGCGTGCTGCCGTTGCTGCTGAAGCCCGGGCCGGGGAACGGCTTCGTGCTGTGGAGGCGGCAGCAGAGCAGGAGGCGCGGCAGGCGGACAAGAGCGACGCGGAACTGCTTGAGGACCTTGGCCTGCCGGAACCGGAGACACTGAACGCGGGAGAAGACTTCCGTCAGTTCCTGGCTGAGGCAGTGCCAGCCCGGCTGAAAACCCGCGCTCTGCGGCATTTGTGGCGGGTCAATCCGGTGCTCGCCAATCTGGACGGGCTGGTTGATTATGGTGAGGATTTCACCGACGCAGCCACAATTCTCGAAAATATGCAGAGCGCCTATCAGGTCGGCAAGGGCATGTTTGCCCATGTCGAGGAACTGCAGCGCCAAGCGGAGGCTGAACAGCCTGGTGCGGCTGCGGAGCCGGCAGCAACGGCGACAGAGACCGCGGATGCGGCACCCGTGGATCCGGACACAGGCGAACCTGAGGACAACACGTCTGAGGCCCCCCTTACTCAGGCCGCTGAGCGGCCGGCTGACATGCACCCGGAAGAGCAGGAAGCGGTGTTCGCCGCAGGCCCCGGGCCGCGGCGGATGATTTTCACCTTTGACAATCAGAGGACAGGATGAGCGCAGCAGTGGACACCAGAATTGCCGAAGAAGACCGCCTGAGGGCAGATTTGTACAACTATCTCGGCCTGATGCTATCCGGGCCGCCGAACCAGATGCTGCTGGATCAGACTGCCGGCCTCAGCGGCGACGAAACCGAGCTGGGGCAGGCGATTGCGACGCTGGCGAAACTGGCGCGGCTAACCAAGCCGAAGGCAGCAGAAGGCGAATTCAATAAGCTTTTCATCGGGCTGGGACGGGGGGAACTGCTGCCCTATGCCTCCTACTACCTGACTGGTTTTCTGAACGAAAAACCGCTGGCGGTGCTGCGTCAGGATATGACGGCACGCGGGTTGGCACGGGCAGAGAACGTGTTTGAGCCTGAAGACAACATTGCCAGCTTGATGGAAATGATGGCGGCGCAGATCGCGGGGCGGTTTGGGCTGCCTGTTCCGCTTAATGAGCAAAAGATCTTCTTTAACCGGCACATCGCACCTTGGGCACCGCACTTTTTTGCAGACCTCGAGGCGGCCAAGAATTCGGTTCTTTATGCTGGGGTCGGCGCTGTCGGCCGGGTGTTCATGGAGATCGAGACCGAAGGTTTCCGCCTGAGCGGGGCCTGAAGCCGCAGCGGCGGCATGCGCCGCGCGGACAATTGGCGGGCAACCGTTGGAACGGAACAGAAGCAGCAAGGAGGAGGAAAGGATGAGCAAGGAAACCAAGGCATCGCGCCGGGAGTTTCTGAAACTGGTCGGCACAGCAGCACCCGCAACGGCGGTGGCCGTTGCAGCCGGCGGCAAGGAAGCGGAAGCGGCAGAGCCGGACCTGACGTCCGAAAAGATGCAGGACACCGCGCATACCCGCGCTTA
This sequence comes from Leisingera sp. ABD4_442, assembly GCF_056160905.1. Lineage (NCBI taxonomy): Bacteria > Pseudomonadati > Pseudomonadota > Alphaproteobacteria > Rhodobacterales > Roseobacteraceae > Leisingera > Leisingera sp. ABD4_442. The sequence continues at coordinate 9,379 of NZ_JBSWYB010000002.1, forward strand.
CCTCGAGACCGCCCGGTTCTGACCCGGACGCGCTATTCCGCCTTGTGGCAACTGGTTGCGTGACGCCCGACCGCCAAAGGCACATTCCGCAGTTACCAAGCAAGCGGGGTTCCCGCAGGCAAGGGAGAGAAAAACATGCTTAGGAAAAAGACCAACGGGGTTGCGCGACGCCCCCAGCGGACAAGTATCCTGTCTGAAGCCGCAAATGCTTCGGTTGACCGCCGCGCATTCGTGCGCGGGTCGGGTCTGGCGATTGGCGGGCTCACCGCAATCGCGGCCACCGGCGGTACAGTGCAGCAGGCCAGTGCGGCCACAGCGGCAACCGGAACGGTGGAGCTGAAAAAATCTGTTTGCACCCATTGTTCCGTCGGCTGCACGGTTGTTGCTGAGGTTTCTGATGGTGTCTGGGTCGGACAGGAGCCCGGCTGGGACAGCCCTTTCAACCTCGGCGCCCATTGCGCCAAGGGGGCTTCAGTGCGCGAGCACGCTCATGGCGAGCGTCGGCTGAAGTACCCGATGAAGAAAGAGGGCGGTGAGTGGAAACGCATCAGCTGGGAGCAGGCGATCGACGAAATCGGCGGCGGCATGATGAAGATCCGCGAGGAAAGCGGGCCTGACAGTGTCTATTGGCTGGGATCGGCTAAGCACAGCAACGAACAGGCTTATCTGTTCCGCAAGTTTGCCGCCTACTGGGGCACGAACAACGTGGATCACCAGGCGCGGATTTGCCATTCGACCACGGTTGCAGGTGTTGCCAACACCTGGGGCTATGGCGCGATGACGAATTCCTACAACGACATCCACAACTCCAAGGCCATCTTCATCATTGGCGGCAACCCGGCAGAGGCGCATCCCGTGTCGCTGCTGCATGTGCTGCGCGCGAAAGAGCAGAACAATGCGCCGCTGATCGTCTGCGATCCGCGCTTTACCCGTACGGCCGCCCATGCTGATGAATATGTGCGCTTCCGGCCCGGCACCGATGTAGCGCTGATCTGGGGTATACTGTGGCACATCTTTGAAAACGGCTGGGAAGACAAGGAATTCATCCGCACCCGTGTCTGGGGGATGGATCAGATCCGCGAAGAGGTCGCTAAATGGACCCCGGAAGAGGTCGAACGTGTGACCGGCACACCGGGCAGCCAGCTGAAGCGCGTTGCGCGGACCATGGCCAATAACCGTCCCGGTACGGTGATCTGGTGCATGGGCGGAACCCAGCACACCAACGGCAACAACAACACCCGGGCTTACTGCGTGCTGCAGCTGGCACTGGGCAACATGGGCACATCCGGCGGCGGCACCAATATCTTCCGCGGCCATGACAATGTGCAGGGGGCCACGGATCTGGGCGTGCTGTCCCACACCCTGCCAGGCTATTATGGCCTGTCCAAGGGCGCCTGGGCGCATTGGGCACGGGTCTGGGGCGAGGACCCGGAATGGCTGGCGGGGCAGTTTGCCACCACCACCGGCGCCGATGGCACCGAGAAAGCGCTGCAGAACCTGAGCGGCATCCCGGTCAGCCGCTGGATTGACGGTGTGCTGGAAGACCCGGCGAATATGGACAACCCGGACAAGGTGCGCGCAATGGTTCTGTGGGGGCACGCCCCGAACTCGCAGACCCGCGGGCCGGAAATGAAGACGGCGATGGAGAAGCTGGATATGCTGGTCGTGGTTGATCCCTATCCGACCGTCTCTGCCGTGCTGCATGACCGCACCGACGGGGTCTATCTGCTGCCTGCTGCGACGCAGTTCGAAACCCGCGGCTCTGTCACGGCCTCGAACCGGTCGCTGCAATGGCGCGAGAAGGTGGTTGATCCGCTGTTCGAATGCAAAACCGATCATGAGATCATTGGCCTGTTTGCCAAGAAGTTCGGCTGGCATGACCGCTTCTTCCGCAATATCAAACTGGAAGAAGACGGGGTGACCCCGGATGTCGAAGACACGCTGCGCGAGATTAACCGCGGTATGTGGACCATTGGCTATACCGGTCAAAGCCCGGAAAGGCTGAAGATGCATATGGCCAATCAGCACACTTTCGACCGCACCACCCTGCAGGCGGTGGGCGGACCGGCGGATGGCGATTACTACGGTCTGCCCTGGCCCAGCTGGGGAACACCGGAGATGAACCATCCGGGCACGCCGAACCTCTATGACATGTCCAAACCCGTCAGCGAGGGCGGCCTGACCTTCCGGGCCCGGTTCGGGGTGGAGCGCGACGGGGAGAGCCTGCTGGCCGATGGTGTCTATTCGGCAAATTCCGACATCCAGGATGGCTACCCGGAATTCACCATGCAGATGCTGATGGACCTAGGCTGGGACAGCGACCTGACGGAAGAAGAGCGCGGCGCGATTGACGCTGTTGCCGGTCCGAAGACCAACTGGAAGACCGACCTGTCCGGCGGTATCCAGCGGGTGGCGATCAAGCATGAATGCGCCCCCTTCGGCAACGCCAAGGCCCGCACTGTGGTCTGGACCTTCCCGGACCCGATTCCGCTGCATCGCGAGCCGCTCTATACCAACCGGCGCGATCTGGTGGAGGACTATCCGACCTACGAGGACCGGCATGCCTACCGTCTGCCGACCATGTATGCTTCGATCCAGAAGAACGACTTCAGCAAGGATTACCCGATGATCCTGACGTCGGGGCGCCTGGTCGAATACGAGGGCGGCGGTGAGGAAAGCCGGTCGAACCCCTGGCTGGCTGAGCTGCAGCAGGACATGTTCGTGGAGATCCACCCGAGAGATGCCAATAACCTTGGGGTGCGCGACGGGGCGCAGGTCTGGGTCGAAGGCCCTGAGGGCGGCAAGGTTAAGGTGATGGCAATGGTGACCGAACGGGTCGGCGAGGGCGTTGCCTTCATGCCGTTCCACTTCGGCGGTCATTTCCAGGGGGCGGACCTCAGGGACAAATATCCCGACGGGGCCGACCCTTATGTGCTGGGCGAAAGCTCAAATACGGCACAGACCTATGGCTATGACTCTGTCACCCAGATGCAGGAGTCGAAATGTACTCTCTGCAAAATCTCGGCAGCATAAGGAGATCAGAAAATGGCGAGAGCTAAGTTCCTGTGTGACGCCGAACGCTGCATTGAATGCAACGCCTGTGTCACCGCATGTAAGAACGAGCATGAAGTGCCTTGGGGCATCAACCGCCGCCGGGTGGTGACGATCAATGACGGCAAGCCGGGCGAACGGTCCATTTCGGTTGCCTGCATGCATTGTTCAGATGCTCCCTGCATGGCGGTTTGTCCGGTCGATTGCTTCTATCAAAACGAAGAAGGCGTCGTCCTGCACTCAAAGGATCTGTGTATTGGCTGCGGTTATTGCTTCTATGCGTGTCCGTTCGGAGCGCCGCAGTACCCGCAGGCGGGCAATTTCGGGTCGCGCGGCAAGATGGACAAATGCACCTTCTGCGCCGGCGGACCGGAGGAGACGCACTCCAATGCGGAGTTCTCCAAATACGGCCGCAACCGGATTGCCGAGGGCAAACTGCCGATCTGTGCTGAGATGTGCTCGACCAAGGCCCTGTTAGCGGGTGACGGCGATGTGGTCTCAGCGATCTACCGCGAGCGCGTAGTAGCGCGCGGTTTCGGTTCCGGCGCCTGGGGCTGGGGCACCGCCTACGACCAGAAGGGCGGCTGAACCTGCCTGGGAGGGCGCTCTGCCCCTCCCCGGATTGGCATGGATGGGGCGGTCCGCAATCGGGCTGGCCTGTCCTTTCCTTGGAGAAATGAACTCAAGGAGGGTGGTACATGCTGCGCATGGCACTCGTACTTGTCTTATCGCTGTTGTTGCTGGGCAGCCTGCCTGACGTATCCCGGGCAGAGGCCCCGGACCGTTCAGCGACCGGCGGGGCGCAAACGCTGGAGGACATTCTGGCCCGTCAGCGCGGGGAAAAGGTAGACGACTCCTTCCGTCGCGAAGACACTGGCGATCCGGGGTCGGCGGCCGCACTTGCGGCGCAGCTTGGCACTTTGGGCGGGGCGTCGGATCCGGAATTGTGGCGGGCTTTGCGGTTCAATTCTGCGGATGTCACGGTGTCTGCGGGCGGAGCGCCAGCAGCAGTCCTGGTTCAGGATGGCGGTATGGCCTGGCTGACTTTCCGGGACGGGCCGCTGCGCCAGTATGGCGGCTGGCTGTTGCTGGGCGTGTGTGGTGCGCTCGCACTATTTTATCTGCTGCGCGGACGGATTGCTCTGGACGCGGCACCGTCCGGGCGCACCGTGACCCGGTTCAAGGCGATTGAGCGCTTTGCCCATTGGCTGCTTGCAGGTTCGTTCATCGTGCTGGCCCTAACCGGTCTGCTGGTTCTGTTCGGCCGGGTTTTTGTGGCGCCCTATCTTGGAAAAGATCTGAATGCCTCGCTTCTGATGGCTTCGAAATGGCTGCACAACAACGTGGCCTGGGCCTTCATCTTGGGGCTGGTGATGGTCTTTGTGATGTGGGTCGCGCATAACCTCCCGAACCGCACGGATCTTGTCTGGCTGCGCCAGTTTGGCGGCATCATCGGCAATGCGCACCCGCCAGCCAGGAAATTCAACGCCGGGCAAAAGGTAATCTTCTGGGCAGTGATCCTGCTGGGTGGCTCGATCGCGGTGTCCGGCCTGTCATTGCTGTTCCCCTTCGAATTGCCGCTTTTTGCTAAGACATTTGCCGTGCTGAACGGCATTGGCGCGCCGGGCCTGATCGGGCTGGATCCGCTGCCGGAGGTACTGGCACCGCATCAGGAAATGCAGCTTGCCCAGGTTTGGCACGCCATTGTTGGTTTTGTCCTGATGGCGATCATTCTTGCCCATATCTACATCGGCTCAATCGGAATGGAGGGCGCCTTTGACGCCATGGGCACGGGTGAGGTGGATGAAGCCTGGGCACATCAGCACCACGCCATCTGGCTCAAGGAGGAGCTGGCAAAACAGAAAGCAGCGCCTTCGGAGGCGGCGCCGGCCGAATGAGGCGCTGGGCCGCGGCATTGCTTCTGGCGGCGCTGCCGCTGCCTGCGGCGGCGCAGGAGTTTACCACGCTCAAAGGGCATGGGGGACCAGTCATGGCTATTGCCGTGTCGGGTTCAGGGCAGGTTGCAACGGCGAGTTTTGACAACTCTGCTGCCCTGTGGCACGACCGTGTGCCGCGCTGGCTGGAGGCACATGGTGCAGCTGTGACCGCATTGGCGTTCACACCTGCCGGGCTGGTTACCGGCGGCGATGATTTCAGTGTCTACTTATGGCGTTCGGAAGGTCCTCAATTGCTGGGCCGGCATCAGGGCAAGGTGGCGACCGTTGCAGCAGAACCGGGTGGCCGCCGGGTTGCGACAGGCAGCTGGGACGGCTCTGTCATCCTGTGGCCGCTGGATGGCGCAGAACCGCTGCGCCTGGCCAGCCCGGGGGCCGGTGTGAACGATCTGGCCTTTGCCGGATCGGCACTGTTTGCGGCGACCACCTCCGGCGGCTTGCTGCGCTATGATCTGAGCCAGCCTGACCAGGCGCCGTTGCCATTGGTCAGGCACGGTTTCGGGATCAACTGCATTGTGGCCGGGGCTGGCTGGCTGGCCTATGGCGCTGTGGATGGCAGCACCCGCGTGATTGATCCGGAGACCGGCTCTCTGATTGCCGATTTCACCCTCGACCGGCGGCCCATTCTGGCGCTGGCATATCATGCTGGCACACGGCAGCTGGCGGTCGGGGACGGGCAGGGGTACATCATGGTGCTGGACACGGAAGAGTGGCGCATCACCCGCGACTTTCATGCCACAAGGCAGGGGCCGGTCTGGGCCTTGGCGTTCTCGGCAGACGGCCGCATGGTCTGGGCGGGCGGTCTGGATGATGTTGCATTTGGCTGGCCGGTGGACCTGCTGGACACGTTCGAACCGGCAATGGGGCAGCAGCGAGGCTTTCTGCGTGATGTGTCAGCAATGCCGAACGGCGAACGTCAGTTCATGCGGAAATGCTCTATCTGCCACGCGCTGACCGCAGACCCCACGCGCAAGGCTGGACCAAGCCTGCACCGGGTTTTTGGCCGCAAGGCAGGAACATTGCCGGGCTACAGCTACTCGCCCACGCTGGACGGATCGGAAATTGTCTGGAATGATAATACCATAGATGCGCTGTTTGCTGAGGGGCCGGATCGCTTCATACCGGGGTCCAAGATGCCGATGCAGGTGATCGCAGGCGCAGGCGACCGGGCCGACTTGATTGATTTTTTGAAACAGGCGACCGGAGGAGAAAGCCAATGAAAGCGATGCTGGCCGGATTCGCGGCAATGATTGTTATTTCCATTGCAGCAAGCCTTGTTCTGAAGAGTTCTGGTTTCTCTGCAGCAGAACGGCAATCTGGTGCTGCGGTGCGGCTGAACTGAGCGGGGGACAGGTGGCGGACGACTATGGCAGCAGCCTGGCAGGGGCTTCGATCCTAGTGGTCGACGATGAGCCGGGAATGCGCAACTTCCTGACCAAGATCCTGGCGCCGCGCTGCAAGCGGGTGGTGCAGGCGGGTTCCCCGGCCGAAGGGTCGGAGCAGCTGGACAAGGCGCATTTCGACTTGGTGATACTGGACAACATCATGCCGGGCAAGACGGGCCTGGAATGGGTGGCGGAACAGCGCCGGAAAGGGCTGTTTGCGGATACCATCCTAATCACGGCCTATGCTGATTTGGAAACCGCGATTCAGGCTCTGCGCGCGGGGGTCAGCGATTTCGTGCTGAAGCCGTTCCGCGCCAATCAGATCTTGAACGCAGTCTCTCGTACTTTGGACCGTAAGAACCTGCGCCGCGACAATACTCTGTTGCGCCACGAGCTGTTTTCCGAGGGCGGGCCCGGCACCTTGTTGGGCCAGTCTGCAGCGCTGGCTGAGGTCAGGGCGATGCTGCACAAGCTGGCGCCAATGCCGACGCCTGTGCTATTCACTGGTCCCAGCGGCACCGGCAAGGAGATCGCCGCGCGAACGCTGCACCAGCTTTCGGACCGTGCGGAGAAACCATTTGTGGCGGTAAACTGTGCCGCAATTGCGCCAGAGCGGATCACACACGAACTGTTCGGCATCGTCGAGGCGGAGGAGCAGCGCCGGGCGGGCCTGTTTTTGCTGGCTGACGGCGGCACGCTGTTTCTGGATGAGGTGGCGCAAATGCCCGAGCCGCTGCAGGCAGCGCTGTTGCGGGTGCTGGAGGATCAGCGCATCCGCCCGGTCGGGGCGGAGCGGGACATTCCGCTGAATCTGCGCTTCTGTTTCGCCACCAATGCAGATTTGTTCCAGGCTGTGGCAGAGGGGCGGTTTCGCGCGGACCTCTTTCATCGGATCAACGTGGTGAATATCACCATGCCGCCCCTGAGCGAGCGATCGGAGGATATCGTCGAATTGGCCGCCTTTTTCATGACGCATCTGTCCCGGGCATTGGGAATGCCTGCTCTGATGCTGGATGAAGAAACGCTTTTGAACCTGCGCCGGTACGACTGGCCCGGCAATGTGCGCGAACTGCGCAACCTGATCGAACGGTCGCTGATCCTTGGCGAATTTCCTGAGGAGTTCGCAGGCAGCGGACGGGTGACAGGGGCCGAAGCAATGGAAAGCCTGGAGCTGGTGATGCAGCGCCACATCCTGCACGTCCTGGACCGATGCGATGGCAACCGTGCCGAAGCGGCCCGGCGCCTGGGCGTTTCCCGCAAGACCATCGACCGCAAATGCGCATCTTGGGGAATGTGACGGATCAGCCTTCAGCCTCTGGCAGCCATACGGTGAATTCGGCACCGCCGACCTCGGGATTGCGGGCCAAAATCAGCCCCCCGGCCCGTTGAACCAGGGTTTGGCTGATCGACAGGCCTAGCCCGGTGCCCTCGGCCTGTTTGGTGGTGAAAAACGGGTCAAAAACAGAAGACAGCTTGTCAGCCGGGATCCCCGGCCCGCTGTCACGGACCGCAAAGCAGACCCCTGCGCGCCCCTCGTTGCTGCCAGGGGCAAGACGCAAAGTCAGGGTGCCGCTGTCCCCCATGGCCTGTGTTGCGTTGACAATCAGGTTGATCACCACCTGCTGCATTTCGCCGGGGTCAATGCGCACGGGGGCAACTTCAGCGAATTCCTTAACCAGCCTAATGGCGCGTTTGGACAGGAGGTGATCCACCAGCACCAGGCTGTCTTCGACCAGCGGACCCAGCAGCAGCGTTTCGTCGTAGCCGGAGAACTCACTGGGCCGGGCGAATTGCAGCAGTTTGCCGACAATCGCATCAATCCGCATCACTTGCTGGTCAATCAGCGCAAGCTCGGTTCGCACGTCTTTGGCATCCGGGCCTAGTGTTTCCCGGATCACGTCCACATTGCCCTGGATCACCGCCACAGGATTGTTGATTTCATGGGCAACGCCGGCAGTTATTTCGCCGATGGACGCGAGCTTTTCCGACATCACCAGCTGTTTGAAGGTCTCTTCCAGCTTGGCATTGGCCTTGCGCAGTTCGGCAGTGCGCTGGTCAACCATCTGGTTCAGCCCGTCAGCATAGGCCCGCAGCTTCTGGTCGCGGTCCTGAACCTGGTTCAGCAGGCTGTCCAGATGCGCTGCGACCGCGCCGATTTCCCCTTTTGCACCTGTATCGCCGTTGCGGGCCGAGAGATCGCCCCGTTCGACCAGCCGCATGGTTTTGTTCATGCGTTCCAGCGGGGCAAAAATACCCTTGGCGAGCCAGAGGAACAGCGGGCCCGACAGCAGCAGAACCCCCGCAAAGGCTGCAATCATCCACAGGTAGGCGGCACGCTTGGCCGCGTTGAAGGGAGCTTCCAGAAAGCCGACGTAAAGCATGCCGACCCGTTTGCCGAAACTGTCGGTCAATGGCAGATACCCCGAAATATACCAATCATTGACGACAAAGGCGCGGTCCAGCCAGGTTTCCCCTTGGCCCAGAACCCGGTTGCGTACCGCTGCTGAAACCCGGGTGCCAAGGGCGCGCACGTCTTCGAACAGGCGCACATTTGTAGAGACGCGCACATCTTCCAGGAACAGGGTCGCGGTGCCCTGGCGCTCGCCGCCGGTTACGGCGTTCAGATAGACCAGTGTGTTTATCGTGTCGATGAACTGCAGATTGCGGTTCAGCAAGATCCCTCCGACCAGCACCCCGCTGTGCCCGTTAGCCAGGACAGGACTGGCGCTGTGAACGACCATGCCCCGGTCCTCGACCGTGCGGCTGGTTGGCACGGCTGCGGCGGTTTCGATCAGATCGAACCTGGCCCGCAGCGCCAGGCCTGGCGATAGCGTGTTCAGATCCTTGGGGGCCATGATGTCAATTGCGGTGCCGCCGGTTCCGTTCATTGCTGCCTTGATCACCGGCCACTGCCCGGCAGCGTTGCCGGCATCGCTTTGCGGCAGGAAATACAGGAAATCCAGGCCGAGATGCCCCTGTTTCAGTGTGAAATACTCCTCCCGCTCAGCCGTGGTTCCTTGCAGCACCTCTTTGAATTCCACTGAGCCTGATATGCCGGACAGATCGCGTTTGGTCCCGGTCATCAGCTCTTCGAGGTATTGCTCGGCAATGCGCAGGTCGCTTTCCACATTGGCGATCAGCAGCGCGTCATAGTCCGCGCTCCAGCGTGTCATGCCGAGGAGCAGCAAAAAAGGCATCAGCACGATCAGCGGCAGCAGGGCCATGACCAGCAGGCGCAACCGGACAGAAGAAAGAGGGGCCATGCCCGACCCTAACCCTGTGCCGGATACGGGGCAAATACTGGATGCTGAAACGGGGGATCCACTTACTGTTCATGCCGGTCCGGGATGGCAGCGGGAGCGATCTGCTCAACGTCCGCGGAACTGCACCGATTAGAGGGGATTTTTCAACTAGCGCTGCAGTTTAACTAACTTCAAGGCAAGTAGTTAGGCCTGGCTTAACCCAATGATTGCTGGCCCTTGCGGGCGATTGCGGCGGAATTGCGGCGCGATTGCCTTAATTGCCCGAAAGCTGCCGCAAACACTCCGCATTCCGGTTCCAGCGTTGAGGTCCATCCGGATGCTGCCGGTTGGGGTTCCAGCTGCCATGGGGAAATGACGCAGTGCCTCACGACACACTAGCCGCCGATCAGGCCGACACCTGCGAACTGCCCTGCGGCTTCAAGCTGCTTCAGGGACAGTACCAGATTGAGCGGCCGCTGATCAGCGGCGGCTTCGGGATCACGTATCTGGCCCGGGACAGCCTCGAACGCCGGGTGGTGATCAAGGAGTGTTTTCCCGCAGGCATCTGCCGTCGCAGCGGCACCAGCGTTGAGCCTAGCGCGCCGGAACATGCCAAGTCCTGCCGCAATGTGCTGCGCACCTTCCTGCGCGAGGCCCACCTGCTGGCCCGTGCCAGGCACCCTTCCATTGTAGAGGTGCATCAGGTCTTCAAGGAGAACCAGACGGCCTATATCGCGATGGAATTTGTTGACGGCCTGGACTTGCTGACCGTGCGGGAAGAGCAGCCCGGCCGATTGACCGGTCCGGTTCTGCGGCGGGTGCTCGATCAGGCATTGGAGGCGCTGCGCTGCCTTCACAAGCAGGGGATACTGCACCGCGATATTTCACCGGACAATCTCTTGCTTGGCAAGGACGGCGTCCTAACTTTGATCGACTTCGGAGCCGCCTGCGGCAGCACACCCAGCGATGATACGGCTTTGCCGGTGCTGCTGGCTGTCAAGGACGGCTACTCTGCACAGGAACTGTACCGGCCGGAATTGCCACAGCGTCCGGCCTGCGACATCTATGCCCTAGGTGCCACCTTTTATTATCTGATCACCGGCCGGACGCCGCCCGGCAGTCAGCAGCGCATGACGGCCGTCATGGCAGGTGATCCCGACCCCTGCTGTCCTCTGTTGGGCGGCCCGTGGAAATTGGATCCTGCGTTGCTTGCAACAGTCGACCACGCAATGTCGGTACTGCCTGCAGAGCGGTTTCAATCTGCACAGGAATGGCAAGACATGCTGGCGGAGTGCGATGACGTGCCGCTGCCCGCTGAAGCAGTCAAGCGTCAGCCGGTCCAGCCAGCGGAGGCCTGCGGGCTGGACGCAGTCATTGCCGATCTCGTCGCTGCGACAAACGGCAGCCTGACGCCAGGGCTTCCGCGCTCGGCCCGGCAGGCGGAGGCTTTTGCAGAGCCGCCTCAGGTCAAACCGCAGCGCCAACTGGTCAACATTTTTGGCGAACCAGTCAGCGATCTTGAGACCTGGCTGGAAGAAGAGGACGCGCTGTCGCGGCGCAAGAAGAATACCCCCGCCGCGGAACAACCGGCCGCTCCGCTGCCAATCTCTGCGCCGCCCCTGGCTGAACCGATCAGGGAGCTGCGCCGGAAAAAGCCGGGTATCGCCAGCCGGTTGCGTAAGATTTTCGGGCGCCAGCGCAGCGCTCCGCTCACGGCTAAGAACTGAAGGGAATGGGCATGAAATTCATCAAGGATATCATCGGTGAAAAGCGGGAGCGCGTCCGCCTGGATGGCATTGACCCGCTGTCTGCAGCGCCGGTCGAGCCGCCGGCTCAGGACAGTTTTCCTGCCCGCCCCCCTGGGGCTGAGAGCCGGGCGGACACGGACCGGGCACCATTGAGCCTTGATCGCGGCTTTTTGCTGGAGACGGACCCGGAGCCTGTCGGCGGCAATGGCCCAAACGCCCATGGCACAGCGGCAAGAGCAAGCGCTCAGCCTGAGGATCTCCGGAGCGATGACGGCGGAACTGCAGAGGCTGAAATTCAGGACACCGGCAACATCTGGACAGAAAGCGCCGCGCCGGAGGAAGACGCGATTGCTGCCTTCTTTGCCCGCGAGCAGGCGCACTCCCTTGAAGCCCAGGCGGAAGATGATGCGCCGCCCGCCGGTGCGTTGGAATTGCCTGCTGGTAATCCCGAAACGGGGTCTGCGGGTTTGGTAGAAGACTGGTCCGGTGCGGATGAGGAGGAGCAAGGTTTCAGCGGCGCGCAAGACAGCAGCAGCGGCGCAGACGCTGCAGAAAGCTACCGGATTTTCAAACGCAATGCAGCCGCGCGGCCCGGTCTGGAATCCGCTTCAGAAGTTGTGCTTCCCACCGCAGCTTTAACAGATCCAGCGGACTCTGCATCCAGCTACACGCCACGGCCAGAACCGCAGGTCCAGGCGGACCCTGAGATGGCATTTGAACCCGAGGACGAGCCAGACGCGGCTCTGCCGCCAATGGACGAGACCCGGCACTGTGTTTCCCGCGCTGATCCCGGCCCTCAATCAGCACCTGCTGCGCCGATCGACGTGCCGGCCCCTTCGATGGGCCGCGGCACCAGCCGTGCCGGCCGGGTCAAGACCCGCCTGCTGGGCTTTAGCCCTGCGCAGGCAGCCGGCAGCGATCCGTTCACCCGCAGTGCGGAGGCCGGAGCGCCCGGCTATACCCAGTTCCCGGTGGGCTGGCTTGCCATCGTTAAGGGGCCGGGCCGCGGCGCTGCTTTCACGCTGTTCAGCGGCGTTACCGTCATTGGCCGCGGCGAAGGCCAGACCGTGCGGCTGGACTTCGGCGACAATAGCATCTCCCGCGACAACCATGCTGCCATTGCCTATGATCCGGAACAGAAAGCCTTCTACATCGGTCACGGCGGCAAAGCGAACCTGGTGCGCCGCAATGACCGCCCGGTGCTCAGCACGGAAACCTTGGCGGCGGGCGATCTGATCCGCATCGGTGAAACAACGCTGCGCTTCGTGCCGCTGTGCGGCGCCGATTTCGGCTGGGATCAGCCGCAGCACGGTGATGGCTCTCATGCTGTGTACCGCTGAGTTCGAATTTGATACCGCGACGGCCATCAGCAAGGGCCGACGCGAGCGTCAGGAGGATGCGGTGGCGGCCGATTTTCTGACCGGCACTGGCACCGGGTTTGCAGTGCTGGCGGATGGCATGGGCGGCCATGCTGCAGGCGACGTTGCTGCCAAGATCGTAGTCACGGAGGTGTTCAGTGAACTGAAGCTGCGCGCCGATGATCCGCACGCGCTTGAACAGGATATTACCGCGGTGCTGCAGCAGGCGGCCAATGGCGCCAATGCCTGCCTGAGCGAATACGCCAGCCGCCAGCCCCAGGCCCACGGTATGGGGGCTACCTTGCTGGCCCCGGTGCTGTTCAGCGACCGGCTGTATTGGATTTCAGTGGGCGATTCACCGCTCTACCTGTTTCGCGACGGCGCGCTGATCCGGCTTAATGCGGACCATTCAATGGCAGCCGAAATCGACAGGCTGGTGGCCCAGGGCCGTATGGACCCGGCCGAGGCCGCCAGCCACCCGGACCGCCACTGTGTCACCTCGGTTCTGACTGGCGCGGATATCCCCTGCATAGACTGCCGCAGCACGCCGGTGCGGCTTCAGGATGGCGATATCGTGCTGGCAGCCAGTGACGGGCTGCAATTCCTGGAGGAAGAGGAAATTGCCAGTATTCTGTCCGAGGAATGCTTCAGCTCCAGCGCCCGTATCGGCGCCGCGCTGATGCAGCAGCTGCAGGTGCTGAACGCCCCTGAGCAGGACAACGCCGCTATCTGCGTAATCAAACCCTTCGATCCGCAGGCGGCATTTCCCGCGCCGGACCAGGCGGGCGAAACTGCATCACCGCAGCCGCGGCCCACTGAACAGGCGCCCGCACCGGCCCGCCCGCGCACGGGGCGCCGTGTCATCACCCTCCTGGCATCCGCGACCTGGCGTTCCACGCCGGACGGGCGCCGCAGCAAAACGGATGCATCGGTTTGAGCCTTCCTCAGAGAGACATAAATCCGCTGGCAGGCCAGCTTGAGCAGACGCTGAGCACCGGCCAGCTGCCACCGGAGTTTTCCGGCTGGGGCAGCCAGCTGCTGCAGCGGCTGCGCCAGCCCGTGCAGGTTGCCGTAACCGGTGCTCCCGGAACCGGTAAATCCGCCCTGATCGACATGCTGCTGGGCCGGGTGGTACTCGGGCGCAACGGCGGCGGTCTGCTGATTGATATCTGCCACGGCAGCCAGGAAAGCGTGACCTTTGAGACCGCTTCCGGCGCGTGCCGGCCGCAGCCGGGTGTGCTTGCCGAGCTCGATGTTCCCGAAGGGTGCCTGCGGGTGCGCCAGACGCTGCCAGACACGCGCCTGCGCTGGCACAGTTACCGCGAGCTGCCGCTGGCCGGCCCGCAGCCCCGCCAGCAGCAACTGCTGCGGCAGGCGTCTGCGGCAGCGGACATCTTCTTGTGGTGCACCGAAGAGTTCACCGGCACTGAGCAGTCGCTTTGGGCGGAGGTTCCCGATACCACCAAGGATCACAGTTTTCTGGTCCTCACCATGGCCGACCGATTATTCATGCGCGGGACCCTAGGCGCATTGATCGAGACTTTGGAGCCCGTTGCTGCAGAGGAATTCCTGGGTGTTTACCCGGTGGCTGCGATCCAAGGGCTGACAGCCCAGTCTGCCGCTGCCCCGGCAGAAGAGCTTTGGCGCTCCAGCGGCGGTAAACAGCTGGCAGATGATGTGAGGCGCCAGATCGAACTGGGCCGCGCATCGGACGTCGATCAGGCCGAACTTCTGATCCGCCAGTTTGGCTGCGGTATTTCCGAAGCGGGTTCGCAGCCGCCGCAGGTTGCACCCGCCGCGCCGCCCAATCCCTCTGGTGCCAGCCTGGCTGCGGCGCTTGATCAGCTGCAAAGCGGGGCCGAGGACATGCTGGCCCAGGCCAAGGCTGCAGGCGGACCTGAGGCAGGCCCGGTGCTGGCCCAATGCATGGAGATGATCCGGGCCTTGTCAACGTCGCTCGATGCCATGCCCGCCAGCGATGCAGTGGCCGCCGCACGCGAGGCCGCAGAAGACGGAGAGGAATTGCTGATGCTGTGCCAGCTGGAACAGGGCGAAGATGCTGCAGTCGACGCGGTGACCCTCCTGCTGCAGTTGAAAAAGGAGCTTACCAGCGATCCCCCGGCTGATCCGGACGGCATCGCCCGCGGCCCCTGAGCTTTTCCGCCGCGCAGAACAGAACAAACGTCAAAGCAGAACACAGCAGGCTCCGCCATGAATATGGAAACCCAAATCGAGAGTGCCACCGACATCCGCGCCACAGCGCGCCCAACAAATTTGAGCGCCGGGATGGAGCCGCTGTCTGACTTTGCCCGGAAAGTTCGGCGGCTGGAGACTGCACTGGGGACTCTTTCGGAAGTTTCCGGCGAGCGGGTCCAGCGCAGCCTTGCCCGGTTGCAGGGCGAGCTTGATGCATTTGAGCCCAGCGTCACCCTGCTGGGGCAGGTGAAATCCGGCAAAACCTCGCTGGTCAATGCGATGGCAGGCTGGGCTGACCTTTTGCCCTCCGATGTCAATCCTTGGACCTCTGTTGTCACCTCGCTGCATCTGGAGCCGGGTGAAAACCGCACCGGAAACAAGGCAAGCTTCCAGTTTATGACTGAGGCAGAATGGGACCGGCTGACCACCAAGGGCGGCCGCATCGGTGAAATGGCGGGACGCGCCGGCGCCGGTAGTGAGCTGCAGAAGATCCGCGCCCAAATTGAGGAGATGCGCGAACGTTCCCGGCAGCGGCTGGGCCGCAAGTTCGAGCTTTTGATGGGGCAGAAACATGACTACGGCTATTTCGACAAGAACCTGATCGAACGTTACATTTGCCTGGGTGACGACTTTGACGATGCTCCGCCGGGCGGAACGGACGAGCAGGGCCGCTTCGCCGATATCACCCGCGCCGCCGACCTGTATTTGAATTGCCAGACCGTGCCGCACCGCCTGTGCCTGCGCGACACGCCGGGCGTCAACGACACTTTCATGATGCGCGAGCAGATCACCATCCAGGCGATCCGCGACAGCCGCCTTTGCGTGGTGGTTCTGTCAGCGGGCCAGGCGCTGACTTCGGTCGACATGGGGCTGATCCGGATGATCTCTAATCTCAAGTCGCGCGAGGTTGTGATATTCGTCAACCGCATTGACGAGCTGAC
The DNA here is from genome assembly GCF_056160905.1 of Leisingera sp. ABD4_442. Classification (NCBI taxonomy): domain Bacteria; kingdom Pseudomonadati; phylum Pseudomonadota; class Alphaproteobacteria; order Rhodobacterales; family Roseobacteraceae; genus Leisingera; species Leisingera sp. ABD4_442. The sequence goes on from NZ_JBSWYB010000002.1 coordinate 25,255, forward strand.
GGATCCCGCCGCGCAGATACCAGAGATCGAAGCCAGCATCCGCCAGACGCTGGAAACCCATCACGGGCCTCAGGAGGCGGCGCTCATCTTTGGCAGCGCCTACTGGGCAAACAAAGTGCTAACGGGCGGGCTTGAGCAAATGGACCAGGCCAGTTCGGCTGCACTCCTGAAATGGGCGGAGGCTTCGGTCAATGCATCCCAGGCTCAGGCCTCGGCCCAGAACATGGTTTGGGAGCTGTCGGGCATCCCCGCTCTGAACCGGGTGATCAGCGAACGCATTGCCGGTGATCTGGGCGCACCGCTGCTCACCCGTGTCGCCAGCTCGGCGGTCACTGCGGCCACTGGCCAGCAGGCTGCAAATGCGATCCTGGTGCAGGGGACTGGGGATGGTGCCCAGGTCAATTTCGATGACACCCGCGCTGCTTTCGAGACCCTGTGCCAGCGCCATACGGATGCATTGGAAGCAGAGGTCGGGCAAATTCTGGAGGCCTTCCGTGACCGCGCCGACCGGGCGCATGACACATTCACGGACCGCGCGACCCATGCATTGATCGAGCATCTGGAAAAATGGGGTGAAGACGGCCACTGGGAATACGATCCCGCGGGGCTGCGTATGCTGTTGCGGTCTGCCTATTCGGTGATGGCCAGCCGTCTGCAGACCGCCGCGCAAAAACGTTACGAGGCCGCGGTGCAGGACGTGGCGGAGCTGCTTTTCGATGGTTTCGGACAGGCGGTTGAGGGCATTCAGCTTTCGGTTCCCGAAGTGCCGCAGCCTGCCTCCCCCGTAGCCTTGGCCCAGTCCATTGCGTTGGACTTCAACGACAGCTGGTGGGCCGCCTGGTGGCGCCGCACGCGCGGTTACAAGGCGTTTGCAAACCGCTTCCGCAGCCTGATCGAAGGCGAGACAGAAGATTTCATGGCCCAGCTCAAATTCGTCCAGACCGCAGATGCCAGCACGGCCGTTCTGGCCCGGCTGCAGGCCTTCTTCGACGACCAGCGCGATATTCTTATGGAAATCGCAGGCCACAACCGCAGCGGCATACAGGCTCTTTTCGCTGACGGCAGTGGCCAGGCCCAGGCCGATGCCGCCCTCGATACGCTCAGGAGCTTTGCCGAATGACCCAGGAAACCGCCATGCTTATGCCCGTCTCACCGGCTGCGGAGCCGCAGCGTAAACCCCGTCTGGCACTGATGGGGGAATTCAGCGCTGGTAAAAGCACGCTGACGAATCTTCTGGTGGGGCGCCAGCCGCTACCCACTCGTGTCACCGCCACCCGGCTGCCGCCGGTCTGGATTTCGCATGGGCCGGAGGGCGCCTGCATCACCGGCGCAGATGGCAGCGAAACCCCGGTTCCGGTCAGCGATCTTGCCAATGTGGCGATGGAAACCACCGCTTTGATCCGGCTGACCCTCCCGGCAGAAGCTTTGGAGCTTTGCGATCTTATCGATATGCCCGGCATCTCCGATCCCAACATGCCCGCCGGCGTCTGGCAGTCCCTGCTGCCGGAGGTGGACAGCGTGATTTGGTGCACCCATGCCACCCAGGCCTGGCGTCAATCCGAAGCCGCCGTGTGGGAGGAAATCTCCCCCAGTCTCAGCGGTCCGGGCACTCTTTTGGTCACACATTTCGATAAGCTCAGGAATGCCCGCGACCAGGAACGTGTCCTGCGCCGTGTGAAAAAGGAAGCGGGAGAAGCCTTTGCCGCTATCTTCCCGCTGTCGCTCAGCCAGGCGCTGTCAGCAGGCGAAGACCGGGAAGCCTGGAAATCCAGCGGCGCGGACAGCTTTATCGAGTATCTGGTCGACATGCTTTTGAACTGGGGGCAGTCCGGCGGGACAGCCGCCGCGCTGCAAGAAAAGGCGGACCCGCCGTCGCCATCCCGGCAGAGCACGCCGCTGACCGGCGAGGTTTTGGATTTCGACGGCAAGCGCATACGCGCAGAGCAGGACAAGCCTCAAGAGGCGGCATCTCGCGGGCAGGCAGGCCCGCAAGTGCTGCCGCGCCGGGTGACAACGGGTAAACGCAGCGGGCGGCCGGGGCGGAGCCGTCCCGTTGTTCAGCCTGCCGGGGAGTGATCGCCGCATGACACTGTCCAGCCAGCTTGATGCCTTGCGCCTCAGTGACGCCGGCTGCCGCCTGGCAGCTTTCGGTGATCTGCAGGCCAGCATTGTGCTGCGCAGCAGCAGCGCGGCCAGCCACCCCCAGGAATATCTCGATGAACTCTGCCAGCAGGCCCGCCGCGGTTTCCTTCTGCTGGAAGCTGCATCTGCCAATCCCGGCGTCTGCCCGCCTGGCAAAGAGATCTTGCTTCTGACCCCGGGCGAGGCCCGTGTTTTTGTGCGTGCGGAAGATGGCTCCGGTGATGCGGTTCTTTGCATCTGCGACAATGCAGAAAGTGCGCGGCGGCTCACCGCTCGGGCTTGCGAATTGCTGTCCGCGGCGGCGGAGGAGGCATGATGGCTGAACTGCCTGCAATTCCTGCACCATGCCCGGAGCCCGGCAAGGAGCGCCTTTGGCAGGCGCTGCACCGCCTGGCTGAAACGCCGGAACAAACCCGGTTGCGTTTGTGCCAGACTGGCTGCGGGCAGCCGCCTCTGATCGCGGCGGTTTTGCGTGAGATCAGGGAAACCATGCTGCCGCGCAGGGTAGCTGTGTTCTTCGGGGCAAAGCCCGCGGCAGAGTTTACCGCGGCGCAGCGAAGGATTTCCGGCCTGACGCTGGGCGGTCCGGCAGACATCAGCACAGGTGCAGACAGTCCGGAGGCTGCTGCACATCTCTTCGCAGCCCGGTTGCAAACGCTGGCGGCTGAAGCCGGAACCCAGGAGTTTTCCATCCGCCGAAGCCGCTGCAAGGCGCCGGTTGAAGCCGGCAGCTGCTCTGCAGAAATGCTGGAGACCGCGTTGCAGGGCAGCCGCAGCAGCGGTCCGCTGGCCCGCCTCCGGCCGCTCGCAGCAGCGCAGGCTAAGGCGTGGCTGTATATCGGGCGGGACAGCAAGTTCCCGGAAACCAGCGGGCCGGATGCCCAGCTGCGCCAGCTTGAGGCTGTCCGGTCCGCGATGTCACAGCAAGCCTCTGGCCCGGTTTCCGCAAGAATGCCCCCACAGAAGCCGGAGTGCCTATTGCTGCCGGTGACGCCTCAAGACTGCATTCTTGCGGTGTCCGCAGGAGAGGACACCATGCTGCTGGCCATAAGTGCAGAGGCCGCAGGCAGAATGCTGGACAACTGGGCCCGGATATTTCCCGGCAACTGAACCGCACAACCGTTTGCACAAATCGCGCAGGCTGCAGGACGTCCGCGGCTCAAGAAGGGTCAGGAGCGGGTCAGAACCACTGTCCGGGTTCCATCAGGCCCAGATCCAGCAACTGGCGTGAATGCCATTCGAACGGCGCGGAATTGTGCCAGCGGAAGGTCTGGATGTCGAACGTCGACCCTGGGTTGCGTTTCAGCGCCTTGGCAGTCCGGAAGGAACACACCGCGGCAGTCAGGTTGTGGTGCCAGGGGCAGGCATAGGTGTTGTATTCCTGATCGTTAAAGGTGTGATCCGGCTGCAGTTCCAGCCCGGGCTTGGCCTTGAACAGGGAAATCCGGTCAATCTTGCGGCTCTTGTCGGGAATGTGCTCCTCGAACCGCCAGCGGACGCCGCCAAAAAAGTCCAGCTGCCGTTCCCGCGGATGGCCGGTTGCCGGATCACTGCGCGACTGGGCGTAATAGCCTGACTTATCGAGATAGGCGGCCTCCAGTGACACGGCTCCGGGACAGGCCTCCAGATCGCCGGCATAAAGGTCGATCACATAGCTGAGCATCGCATCGCGCCGCTCCTCGGTGTGAAAAGCCAGCATCTCGCCGACGCTGCGGGTTTCGCAGAACGGGTAAAACAGGTATTCCGCGTTGTAGCAGTAATAGAGCCAGCAACCAGGCTGGGCAGCGCCGATCACCGCATTGACCGCCTTCGTCACAGCGCCCTCCGGGGTGCAGTCAAACGGCACCCGGTGCACCTTGGCGCGCACGTCTTGCGGCAGGTCAAATGCATCCGGCATCAGCGCCACGACAGCCTTGAAGCCGCATTGCAAATGGTGGCGCAACGTGGTGGCGATTTCTGCTTCATCCTCGATAAAGACCAGAGCAACCGGCCCTTTGGCCAGCAGTGCCTTGCCCTCTTTCAGAAAATCCTGCAGCGAAGAATACATCATGCCTGTCTGCCTTTGCCTTTCTGGCCTTTGCGGTCAAAATCGGGTAATTCCCGCCTCATTGCAAGCGGCGGCATTTGACTGTAAGGCAGGCCGCTGACCCCGGATCAGGCTGGAAGGCTGAGACTCATGAGCGCGCCCAAGAAGCTTTTTATCAAGACCTATGGCTGTCAGATGAATGTCTACGACAGCGAACGCATGGCCGAAGCGCTGGGCGGCGAAGGCTATGTCGAGACCAAATCGGCGGATGATGCCGACATGATCCTGCTCAACACCTGCCACATCCGGGAAAAGGCGGCCGAGAAGGTCTATTCCGAGCTGGGCCGTTTCAAAGGGCTGAAGGCGGAAAAGCCGGACCTGAAAATCGGCGTTGCGGGCTGCGTCGCCCAGGCCGAGGGCGAAGAGATCATGCGCCGCCAGCCGCTGGTCGATCTGGTGGTCGGCCCGCAAAGCTATCACCGCCTGCCCGAGATGGAAGCCAAGGCGCGGGAAGGGGAGAAGGTGCTGGACACCGATTTCCCCGAGGAAGACAAGTTCGAGAAACTGAAGAACCGCCCCAAGGCCAAACGCGGCCCGGCGGCCTTCCTGACGGTGCAGGAAGGCTGCGACAAATTCTGCGCGTTCTGCGTGGTGCCTTACACACGCGGTGCCGAAGTTTCGCGCCCGGCAGACCGTATCTTGCGCGAGGCGCAGGATTTGGTGGAGCGCGGCGTGCGGGAAATCACCCTCTTGGGCCAGAACGTGAACGCCTACCACGGTGCAGGCCCCAATGGCGACCTGACCCTGGCGCAGCTGATTTGGGAGCTGGACAAGATCGACGGGCTGGAGCGCATCCGCTTCACCACCTCGCATCCGAACGACATGCAGGATGACCTGATTGAGGCGCATGGCACCTGCGCCAAGCTGATGCCCTATCTGCACCTGCCGGTGCAGGCCGGATCTGACAAGATCCTTAAACGGATGAACCGTTCACACACCGCCGAAAGCTATATCCGCCTGATTGAGCGCATCCGCGCGGCGCGGCCCGACATCCTGATCTCAGGCGACTTCATCGTCGGCTTCCCGGAAGAGACCGAAGAGGATTTCCAGGCCACCATGGACCTGGTGGAAGAGGTGAAATACGGCACCGCTTATTCCTTCAAATACTCCACCCGCCCTGGCACCCCGGCGGCAGAACGTGCCCAGGTCGACCCGGCAGCAGCTGACGACCGTCTGCAGCGCCTGCAGGCCCTGCTGACCAAGCAGCAGCGCGAGGTGCAGGACAGCATGGTCGGCCGCGAGGTTGGCGTGCTGTTCGAAAAGGCGGGCCGCCTGCCAGGTCAGATGGTGGGCAAATCCGATTACCTTCACGCGGTGCACGTCGCCGATTGCAGCCGTGCGGTTGGTGATCTGGCCCGCGTCAGGATCGTGTCCTCGGGCGCGAATTCCCTTGCGGGCGAGCTGATCGGCTGATCCCCCAAAAGTGCCGCGAATCTCTCAAGCCGCCCTTGCAGGGGCGGCTTTTTCCCGTTCCGGCGGACAGCAAGTGAGTCCCGATTGCATCGGTTCAGGCAACAATTTCCCTTGGGCGCTTTGAGTGTTCCGCGAATGCGCATAGTCTGCGCGGAATAATAATCAATTTAGCAGGTAAGCTGTATCAATTTCAGGTAGTTTTGCTCTTATGGCCTGAGCGGTGGGCACGTATGCGGCAAACACCCTGGGGGAACTTAGGTGAAGGAAATCTGGTTGTGTTGACACTCAAATTGAACAAGGCGATTGCGATGGCCGCTGCTGCTGCGGCCGCGTTCAGCATCGCCGCCGCGCCTGCCAGCGCGCAGTCCGGGCAGCGGACCATTAAGGGCGAACGCTATATTCCCACCATCTGGGTTGACCCGGATGGCTGCGAGCATTGGGTGATGGACGACGGGGCAGAGGGCTTCATGACCCCGCATGTCACCCCGGACGGCAAACCGGTTTGCCGCCAGGGCAACATTTGCGGCGTCATGCCGACCGACCAGTTTTTTGCCACGGACAAGCACTACATCAACGCCGCCGGCCGCAAACGCCTGGGTGAGTTTTTCCAGCAGGCCAAGTCGGATGGCGTGCGCTCCTTTGTGATCGCGGGCCACACTGACAGCCGGGCCTCGGATGAATACAATATCCGCCTGTCCGAACGCCGCGCCGGTGCGGTGGCGCAAGTGGCCCGTTCAGTCGGCGCCCGGATCAACGATGTGCGCGCCTATGGCGAACGCGACCCGCGGGTGCCCAACACCAGCGCGGCCAACATGGCGCAGAACCGCCGTGTCGAAATTTACTGCCTGCGCTGAGGGGAGAGGAATGATGAAAACAGCAAAAGCCGCCGTGTTCCTTGCCGCTGCCGCAGCAGTATCGGCCTGCACGCCCGCAATCGACAAAACATCCGACCAGCACGTCGGTGATGGCAGGTCATTGGACCTGTCCAATCTGACCGCGGGCATCTGGGTGGATCCCCAGGGCTGCGAGCACTGGATTATTGACGATGGCCTGGAAGGTTATGCGGACCTGCGCCGCACGCCTGATGGCAAGCCCGTCTGCAATAGCGAACTGCCGCGCAATGTGGCAACCGGCCCGTTCAAGAAGGGCTCGACCTTCGGCGATCCGATCTGATTGCAGCGCCTTACCCTTCTCAGCAGCCGCCCTCCGGGGCGGCTCTTTTGTTTCATTTGAGTGATTTTCTGCTGCGCATGCTTGCGCAAACGGTGGCGGGGCGGCAAACTGAAAGAGCAACGCCAGATTGAGGAGATCAGCTTGGCCTTCAGTGCCCTGAATGACGCGCAAGACCAGTCCGCAACCCACGAAGTGCTTCTGGAATTTCCCGACAACCGATTGCTGATCGACCTGTGCGGCGAATACGACCGCAACCTGGCTGACATCGAACAAAAATTGGGTGTGCAGATCGTCCGCCGCGGCAATCAGCTGTCGGTCATGGGCGAAGATTCGGCGCGCGAACAGGCGGCAGGTGTGCTGACAGCGCTTTATGACCGCCTGGAAACCGGCCGCAGTGTCGAAAGCGGCGACATCGACCGCGAGCTGCGGATGGGCCCGGAAAGTGATGACGCCGAACCGGACGGGCAGCTCAAGATGTTCCACGGCGGCCGGGTGGAGATCAAGACTCGCAAGAAACTGGTGGAGCCGCGCACCGAGGCGCAGAAGGCCTATGTGCATTCATTGTTCGAGAACGAACTGGCTTTCGGCATCGGCCCGGCCGGCACCGGCAAGACCTATCTGGCGGTGGCCGTGGGTGTCTCCATGTTCATCACCGGCCATGTCGACCGCATCATCCTGTCCCGCCCTGCTGTTGAGGCTGGCGAAAAGCTTGGCTACCTGCCCGGCGACATGAAGGACAAGGTCGACCCCTACATGCAGCCCTTGTATGACGCGCTGAACGATTTCCTGCCGGGCAAGCAGCTGGCCAAGCTGATTGAGGAAAAGCGCATCGAGATCGCGCCCCTGGCCTTCATGCGCGGCCGCACGCTCTCCAATGCCTTTGTGGTGCTGGATGAGGCGCAGAATGCCACCACCATGCAGATGAAGATGTTCCTGACCCGCCTGGGCGAGGGCTCGCGCATGGTGATCACCGGCGACCGGTCCCAGGTTGACCTGCCGCGCGGGGTGCAATCCGGCCTGGCTGACGCCGAACGGCTGCTGAAATCGATCCCCAAGATCAGCTTCAACTACTTCACCGCCCGCGATGTGGTCCGCCACCCCCTTGTGGCGGCGATCATCGAAGCCTATGACGCGGACGCAAAACCGGCCTGATGCGCTCTGCCCGTCAGGCTTCTTCTTTGTGAAAATACTCCGGGGGTGCGGGGGGCGGCCCCCGCGTATGCAGCCGATCCATGACGCTCGACATCACCATCGAAGACCGCCGCTGGCAGGATGCCGGGCTTGAGGTCCTGGCCGAAGAGGCTGTTGCCGCCGTTCTGGAGCATTTCCAGCTCGATCCGGAGGACTGTGAAATCTCTCTTCTGGCCTGCGATGACGCAGAAATCGCCGGGCTGAACGCGGAATTCCGGGAAAAACCGGCCCCCACCAATGTCCTCAGCTGGCCTGCAGAAGAGCGGGGGCCCCAGGAGGACGGCGGCTCTCCGCTGACGCCTGAGCCGGATTTCACCGGTGAAATCCCGCTGGGGGATATCGCGATTGCCTTTGATACCTGCGCCCGCGAAGCAGCAGAGGCAGGAAAGCCGCTGGCTGACCACACGCGCCATTTGGTCGTTCACGGAATGTTGCATCTTCTGGGGTATGATCACATTCGTGACCGCGATGCCGCATTGATGGAAGGGATTGAGGTGCAGATACTTGGCAAAATGGGTATCGCGAACCCATATATGAGTGAGGACGCCCCGTGACCGGGGTTTTTGGATAGGACCGATGGGCGACATAGAAGGCAGTTCTAACGCGGCGCAGGGCGCGCTGCAGAACGTGAACGGGACAGGCGCGGAGCCGCCTGCAGAGGATAAACCGGGATTTTGGGCGCGGCTTGTCGGCGCCTTCAACACCGACACCCCGGCCCAGGAAGACAGCGGCAGCGAACAGCCCGCTGCCGGGGCTGAGCCGCGCGGCATGATGAACCTGCGCCGTTTGCGGGTCGAGGATGTTGCCATCCCCTCTGCCGAAGTGGCCGCCGTGCCGGTGACCATTGCCAAGGAAGACCTGGTCGGCATTTTCCGTGAAAGCGGCTTTACCCGGATACCTGTATACGAGGGCACGCTGGACACGCCCCTGGGCTTTGTTCATCTCAAGGATTTTTCTCTGACACACGGTTTCAATGGCGGCACCTCTGACTTTGAACTGTCGCAGATGCTGCGGCCGCTGTTGTTCGTGCCGCCGTCAATGCCGATTGGCGTGCTGCTGACCAAGATGCAGGCAGAGCGCCGCCATATGGCGCTGGTGATTGACGAATACGGCGGTGTGGACGGCCTGGTCACCATCGAAGACTTGATCGAACAGGTGGTGGGTGAGATCGAGGACGAGCACGACGCCGACGAGCTGCAGACCTGGTTCCAGGAAAAGCCCGGCTGCTACATCGCGCTGGCCCGTACTCCGCTGCCGGAGTTCGAGGCAGAGATCGGCCAGTCGCTCACCAGCCACGACGATGTGGACGAGGAGGAGATCGAGACGCTTGGCGGCCTTGTTTTCATGCTGTCCGGCCGGGTGCCGGCCCGCGGCGAAGTGATCGAACACCCCGAAGGCGCCGAATTTGAAGTCATGGATGCCGACCCGCGGCGGATCAAGCGCCTGCGGGTCCGGCTGCCGGACGCCGCCGCATGATCTCACTCGGGCTGGGCAGCGCCGCGCGGCAGCTCAGGCTGGCACCCGCCGGGCTGGCGGTTGGCAGCGGGGCGCTGCTGTCGCTGGCGCTGGCCCCCTGGCATGTCCTGATCGGCGTACCTGCGGCCCTGGCCGCGGCGGGTTTTCTGATTCTGCGGTCCGCTTCGGCCCGTGCCGCGGCGCTGGCGGGCTGGCTGTTCGGGCTTGGCTATTTTGCCTTTGGCCTGTCCTGGATCATCGAGCCGTTCCAAATCGACCCGGAGCGGCACGCCTGGATGGCGCCATTTGCGCTGGTCTTTCTGGCGGCAGGCCTCGCCTTGTTCTGGGGGGCGGCCTTTGGCCTGGCAGCCCGGTTCAGCCGCGGCGCCTGGCGTATCCCAATGCTGGCGGCGCTCTGGAGCTTGGCTGAATTTGCCCGGGCTTATCTGTTGACCGGTTTTCCCTGGGCGGGGTTGGGTCAGTTCTGGATTGATACACCGGCTGCGCATCTGCTGCCTTGGATCGGGCCGCAGGGGCTGGCGCTGCTGTTGCTTGCGGCCTTTCTGCCGCTGGCTCTGATACGGCACAATGTTCTTGCCGCCGCCGCACCGCTTGCGCTGTCTGCGGTTGCGGTGCTTGCCGTTCCTGCCCCGCCGCCAGCGGAACAAACCGGCAAGATCGTGCGAATCGTTCAACCCAACGCACCGCAGAATCAGAAGTGGCACCCGGAGCACCGCTGGGAATTTGTCCGCAGGTCCGTTGCGTTTTCCGCAGCAGAGCCGCGCCCGGATCTGATCGTCTGGCCGGAAACCGCTGTGCCGCAGCTGCTGAACTATGCAGAGGACACGCTGCGGATCATCTCGGACAGCGCAGGCGGCGTGCCGGTGCTGCTGGGTATCCAGCGGGAGGAGCAGGGCGCCTATTTCAATTCCGCTGTGCTGCTGGAGGCCGATGGCCTGCCTGCCGCCACCTATGACAAGGCTCATCTGGTGCCCTTTGGGGAATACGTGCCCTTTGGCGATGTGATGGCGCGCTTTGGTATCCACGGTTTCGCGTCGCAGGCGGGGGCAGGATATGCTGCCGGACCCGGGGCGCAACTCATGGACCTGCCGGTTGGCAGCGCCCTCCCGCTAATCTGCTATGAGGCTGTTTTTCCTCAGGATGTGAACGCCGCAGAAACCCGGCCGCAGATGCTGGTGCAGATCACTAACGATGCCTGGTTCGGCACCCGCTCCGGCCCTTATCAGCATTTGGTTCAGGCCCGGATGCGGGCATTGGAACAGGGTCTGCCGATGATCCGGGCCGCCAATACCGGTGTGTCGGCAATGATCGCGCCGGATGGAAAAATGCTGGAACATCTGCCCTTGGGCGAGGCAGGGTATATTGATGCGGCCCTGCCGGCACCGTTGCCGCCGACGCTTTATAGCAGGACCGGAGACTGGCCTGTCCTGTTGCTGGGCCTGTTTGCCGCGGGCGCCGTGCTGTTGCGGTCCCGCACCCTTGCAACGCGGTCATAGCTGCTTAACTCTGATGGAATATAGATTGACCCGCGCGGATGAGCCGCGTAATGCGGCTTGATACCTGCCACAACGGCTTCCTGGCGTGGCAAGGATGGAACCAATGGAGCACTTTTCATGACCCGTATGAACTACACCTTCACTTCGGAATCGGTTTCCGAAGGCCACCCGGACAAGGTCTGCGACCGCATTTCGGATGCGGTTCTGGACGCTTTTCTGGCGGAAGAGCCCGAAGCACGTGTGGCGGCAGAGACATTCGCCACCACGAACCGTGTTGTCATCGGGGGCGAGGTTGGCCTGTCCGATCAGGACAAGCTGCACGACTACATGGGCAAAATCGACGAGATTGCCCGCGCCTGCATCAAGGACATCGGTTACGAGCAGGACAAGTTCCACCACGAAACCGTGGAAGTGACCAACCTGCTGCACGAACAGTCCGCCCATATCGCCCAGGGCGTGGATGCGGCGGCCGATAAGGACGAAGGTGCCGGCGACCAGGGCATCATGTTCGGCTTTGCCACCAATGAAACAGACGCGCTGATGCCGGCGCCGATCCAGTTCTCCCACGCAATCCTGCGCCGCCTGGCGGAAGTGCGCAAGAACGGCACCGAGCCGGCGCTGGGCCCGGACGCGAAATCGCAGTTGTCGGTGGTTTATGAAGGCGGCAAGCCGGTGGGCATCAGCTCGCTGGTGCTGTCGACCCAGCACCTCGATGAATCGCTGACCTCGAATGACATCCGCGCCATCGTGGAGCCTTACATCCGCGAAACGCTGCCGCAAGGCTGGCTGACCGATGCCACCGAATGGCACGTAAACCCCACCGGCAAGTTCGTGATCGGCGGCCCGGATGGCGATGCAGGCCTCACCGGCCGCAAGATCATCGTTGACACCTATGGCGGTGCCGCTCCGCATGGCGGCGGTGCGTTCTCCGGCAAGGATCCGACCAAGGTGGACCGTTCGGCAGCCTATGCCGCACGCTACCTGGCCAAGAACGTGGTGGCTGCAGGGATGGCGGAGAAATGCACCATCCAGCTGTCTTATGCCATTGGCGTGTCCAAGCCGCTGTCGATCTATGCTGATACCCATGGCACCGGCGAGGTTGCGCCTGCGGCCATCGAAAAGGCGATTGACCAGGTGATGGACTTGACCCCGCGCGGCATCCGGTCGCACCTGGGCCTGAACAAGCCGATCTACCAGCGCACTGCGGCCTACGGCCACTTTGGCCGCGACCCGGAGGCCGACGGCGGCTTCAGCTGGGAACGCACCGATCTGGCCGAGGCGCTGAAAAAAGCGGTCTGAGGCCGGAACGACAGTTTGAGAGGGCGGGCCGCGGGGTCCGCTCTTTTCGTTTGCCGAAGCGCTCCCGCCCGGAAAAGGGCATTCGGGAAATACCCTTCTCCCGTTGGGCCGGGCGCCGCGCCGCAGCGCGGCGGACCAGTCAGCACTGCTGACCGGATGTTTCGCGCGCGAAACATTGGGACAATACCGCTGACCTTCTTTCCGTCTGGAGCGCCGTGGCGGGCTGCGCCATAGTGGGGCGGGATTTTCAGCTGCCGGGACTGTGATGCTGCGATTGATGACTGTGTTTTTTTGCCTTGCTCTGGCGCAGGGCACCGCGGCCAAGGATGGTCTGCCGCAGAAATTCAGCCTGCAGGGCGGTACCCTGGTCTATGACACAGAGACAAAGGTGGAGGGCGAGCCGGCCGAGATCACTGAGAAAGACATCGGGCGGTTGCGCAAGATCCTGAAAAAGAACCCGGAGATTTCGGAACTGCAGCTCAACAGTATCGGCGGCAGCGTCTATGCCGGCGAGCAAATCGCGGGGCTGGTGCTGGAATACGGCCTGGATACCTCGATTGACGGGGACTGCATCAGCGCCTGCGTTGATGTGTTTCTGGCTGGCCAGCGGCGGCGGATGACTCTGGGGTCGCGGATCGGGTTTCACCAGCGCAACTGGCCTGCAGAAGCGGTGCATAAGTACTACCGCAGCGAACGCAAGGCGCAGCGCTGGGCGACGCCGTTTGAATTCGGCTCCTGGATCTATGAGGACACCCAGCGCGAGATTTATGACCATCTGAGCTATATGGTGGCCCGCGGGGTCGATCCGGGGTTTGCGATCGAAACCATGCGCACGGACCCGGATGGGGAATGGTACCCCAGCCGCCTGCGGCTGATCGCGGCGGGGGTGCTGCGGGAGGTGCTGCCTGGTCAGCGGCCCTAGGGTGGCGGACCGGGCAGACGTGACGCCGGCTTGACCCTGAGGCCCCATTGCGGCAGAGGAGCGGCCAGCCTTTCAAATACTGCCTCGAACAGGAGTCCAGACGCATGTCCGGCGACCAGAAGCCCAGCGGCACCCAATCCGCGGATACCCAGCCCACCGCCGCGGACGCGGCAGAGAAACACGCCAGCGGCGCGCCCTGGCGCAACTTCTATGGCCGCTTCAAGGGCAAGACCCTGAAAGACAGCCAGAAGCGTTACCTGGAGGAGGACCTGGCAAGCCTCAGCCCCGGGGCCGTTGGCTGGGAGGAAAACCCGGACCGCAACCCGCTGGACCTGGACGCGCTGTTCGGCGGCAATGATGTCTGGCTGGAGGTCGGATTTGGCGGCGGTGAGCATCTGGTGCATCAGGCGGTCAGCAATCCGGACGTTGGCATCATCGGTGCAGAGCCCTTTATCAATGGTGTAGCCATGCTTCTGGGCAAAATCCGCAATGCGGGTGCGGACAATATCGCCGTGCACCCCGGCGATGCACGCGACCTGATGGATGTGCTGCCAGCGGCGTCCATCTCCCGGGCCTTCCTGCTTTACCCCGACCCCTGGCCCAAGGCCCGCCACCACCGCCGCCGCTTTGTGACGCAGGAACATCTGGAGCCGCTGGCCCGCACCCTGAAGCCGGGCGCGATTTTCCGGGTGGCGACCGATATCCCCGACTACGTCCGCCAGACTCTGGAGGAAGTGCCCAAGGCAGGCTTTGAATGGTTGGCGGAAGGCCCCGCCGACTGGCGCCAGCCGTGGGATGACTGGATCTCCACCCGCTATGAGCAGAAGGCCCTGCGCGAAGGCCGCACCCCGCATTACCTGACCTTCCGCCGCCTGGGCTGAAGCCGATAGCGCTGGACCGGCCAGACCCAATCCGTTACCGATAGCGCAAACGAACAGACGAACGACCGACAGACGAAGGAAGCCCTATGTCCGGACACGGCACGCCCATCCCGATGACCTCCCACCGTGCTGACCCGCTCAAGGGCGTGGCAGAGGTACCCGGCGACAAGTCGATCTCGCACCGCTCGCTGATCCTGGGGGCGCTTTCGGTGGGGGAGACCAAGATCTCCGGCCTGCTGGAGGGCGAGGATGTGCTGGACACTGCCAAGGCGATGCAGGCCTTTGGCGCTGAGGTGGTCAACCACGGCGGCGGCAACTGGTCGGTGTTCGGCGTTGGCGTCGGTGGCTTCGCCGAGCCGGACAACGTGATCGACTGCGGCAACTCCGGCACCGGGGTGCGGCTGATCATGGGGGTGATGGCCACCTCTCCGATCACCGCGACCTTCACTGGCGATGCGTCCTTGAACAAGCGCCCGATGGCACGCGTGACCGATCCGCTGGCGCTGTTCGGCACCCAGTCTGTGGGCCGTTCCGGCGGCCGCTTGCCGATGACCATTGTTGGCGCCGCTGACCCGGTTCCGGTGCGTTATGTGGTGCCGGTGCCCTCGGCACAGGTGAAATCGGCAGTGCTGTTTGCAGGCCTCAACGCGCCCGGCAAGACAGTGGTGATCGAGAAGGAAGCCACCCGCGACCATACCGAGCGGATGCTGGCCGGTTTCGGCGCCGAGATCACCACCGAAGAAACCGAAGAGGGACGCGTCATCACCCTGACCGGCCGCCCGGAGCTTAAACCGCAGGTGATTGCGGTGCCGCGTGACCCGTCCTCCGCCGCTTTCCCGGTCTGTGCCGCGCTGATCACCCCCGGCTCTGACGTGCTGGTGCCGAACATCGGCCTGAACCCGACCCGTGCGGGCCTCTATTACACCCTGCAGGACATGGGTGCGGACCTGACATTCGAGAACATGCGCGAGGAGGGCGGCGAACCTGTTGCCGATCTGCGCGCCAAGTACTCGCCGAACATGAAGGGCATCGAAGTGCCGCCGGAACGCGCGGCCTCAATGATCGACGAATACCCGGTGCTGTCGGTGGTGGCCGCCTTTGCCGAGGGCAAGACCATGATGGCGGGCGTCAAGGAACTGCGGGTCAAGGAAAGCGACCGCATCGACGCAATGGCCAAGGGCCTGCGCGCCAATGGCGTGACTGTCGGCGAAGGCGATGACTGGTGGGAAGTCACCGGCCTTGGCATCGACGGCGTGCCCGGTGGCGGCACCTGCGAGAGCTTCCTGGACCACCGCATTGCCATGTCCTTCATGGTGATGGGCATGGGCGCGCAAAACCCTGTTTCGGTTGACGATGGCAGCCCGATTGCCACCTCCTTCCCGATCTTCGAGAGCCTGATGGGGGGGCTCGGCGCCAAGCTGGAGCGCACATGAGCGAAAGTTACACCATAGCCGTTGACGGGCCTGCGGCCGCAGGCAAGGGCACATTGTCCAAGGCGCTGGCCGCGCATTACGGCTTTGGCCATTTGGACACCGGGCTTTTGTACCGCGCTGTTGGAGCCAGGATGCTGGACGGTGCGGCGCCGGTTGAGGCTGCGCAGAATTTGATGCCGGAAGATCTGGCGCGAGACGACCTGCGCGGACCGGAGGTGGCGCAGGCGGCCTCCAAGGTCGCGGTGATTGCCGAGGTGCGCGCGGCGCTGGTAGACTTCCAGCGGGCCTTTGCCCGCCGCGCAGGCGGCGCGGTTCTGGACGGGCGCGACATCGGCACCGTGATCTGCCCCTATGCGCAGGTGAAGTTCTTTGTCACCGCCAGTGCCGAAGTCCGCGCCCGGCGCCGGTTCCTGGAACTGGCTGCAGCAGGCAAGGTGATCACCCTCGAAGAAGTGCTGGGTGACGTGAAGGCCCGTGACGAGCGTGACATGAACCGCGCCGAGGCACCTCTGCGCCCGGCGGCCGACGCCATTCTTATCGACACCAGTGATCTGAGTATCGAGGAGGCACTGGCCAGGGCCATTGAAGTCATCGAGGCCCGCCGGGCGGCCGGGGAAACCCTGGCCTAAGCCGCGGGTCACGTAAAACACCCGCAGCTGACGCACCAGCTGCGGGCGGAAGGCAGGCATGACGGAGCTATGTTCAGCCTGCCCTCTGGGACACCGGATCGCGCGGGATCAGAGCTCGCTGACGGCGGTGTGCTTAATCTTGCCCCATTGGCTGTCAGCGGTCTTGGCAGTGCCGGCCACGTCTTCCAGGAAGGCGGCGCGGGTGGCAGCGTTCAGGAACAGAAACAGCTTGCCGTCATGCACCAGGTACTGGTCCGGATCACCGTCGAACTTCTTGCCGACCGAGACGCCGTAAGAGCAGAAGCCGCCGTGTTGCGGCAGATATTTCGCCGGGTTGGCCTCGAACGCCGTCTTGTTTTCCTCTGAGACGAAGTAATACGACGCGCCGTCCACAGTTGCGGAGTAGGTTGCCATGCCCTCGACCGGGTTGCGGCTGTCCAGCAGCGCCACAAGGTCGACGCCATGGGCTGCCAGCGGCGCGCCGCCGGCCGAGATGCCGTTGGACACGTTCACTTCATCGGCAGCAAATGCCGGTGCGGCCAGGGCAGCGGAGAGCGAAATCAGGGCGGTTGTCAGAAGCGTTTTCATGTTCATCCTCATCAGGTTTTGTTGCAGGTTCGGTTTGATCGGGGCGGGCGCTGCGGCCCGGTGACCTGAAGTTAGGTCCGGAGACTTGAACGTTTAATTCCTAATCGTACGGTTGGTATTGCAGATCGTACGGAAACCTGGCGCCACGTCTGTCACAGCCGTTCACCGATCTGTGCATGGAGCCGGGCGCTATGTGGCAGTAGCCTGGGGGGGCTGTGCCAAGGAGGAGGGGCCGTCATGTTCTGGCTGCGGATTGTTGCGACTGTGTGTGTCTTGGCGGCGCCTGCCTGGGGGCAGGATGCGCCTGAGGCGCCGACGCCCGTAGAGCCGCCGATGACCTATGAGCGGCTTGGCCGGATCATCTTTGCGCTGGATGAGAATGCACAGCCTGCGGGCCCTGGCTTTCAGCTTACGATTTCCGGGGTGCCGATGCTGGTGGTCACTGACCGGGCTGCGGACCGGATGCGGGCCATGGTGCCGCTGCGCCCGGCCGAAGGGCTGACGGCGGAAGAGCTTATGCGGATGATGCAGGCCAATTTCGATACGGCACTGGATGCCCGCTATGCCGTGGCCCGCGGCCAGCTCTGGGCTGTCTTCATCCATCCGCTTTCGCCGCTGAAGAAGGACCAGCTGATTTCCTCGCTGGGCCAGACCGTTAACATCGCCCGCACCTATGGCACGCTGTATACCGGCGGTGCCCTGCAATTCGGTGGCGGCGACAGTCCGGGCATTCAGCGGCAGCTGATCGAGGAACTCTTGGAAAAGGGTGAGGATATCTGAGGGCGCTGTCCCTGAAAGATGAGTACGGGTTTCGGCACAAAGCGGCGAAACCATGATGAAATTCGTCGCCCATCTGCATGAATACTATGCGCCCCGTCGCAGCCGCCGGCTTAAAGTCGCGGCAGATTGCACGGGGAACGCATATGACCAGCTTTCAGGACCGTATGACAGCGCTGCGCCGGGATTTTCACCGGCACCCCGAACTTGGCTTTGAAGAGCACCGTACCAAGGCCAAGGTCGCGGAGCATTTGCGCAGCCTGGGGCTGGAGGTGCATGAGGGCGCAGGCGTGGTTGGTTTGCTGCGCTGCGGCCAGGGCAACCGGGCTATCGGTTTGCGGGCCGACATGGATGCGCTGCCGATAACGGAAACCTCCACCCACGGCTATGTCTCGCAAACACCGGGAAAGATGCACGCCTGCGGCCATGACGGCCATATGGCGATGCTGCTGGGCGCGGCCGAACGGCTGGCGCAGGAACAGGAATTCAACGGCACCGTGGTCTTCATCTTCCAGCCCAACGAGGAGCACGGCCTGGGCGCGCAGGCGATGATTGCTGAAGGCGTGCTGGAAAAATTCCCGATCGAAGAGGTTTATGCCATCCACAACCTGCCAGGCGCGCCGGTCGGTCAGGTCTCGACCCGGGCTGGCCAGATCTGCAACAGCGAGAGCCTGTTTGAAATCGCGATCACGGGGCAGGGCGGCCACGCCTCGATGCCGCAGGCGGGGGTGGATGCGATCACTGTCGGGGCGGAGATGGTGCTGGCGCTGCAAACCATCGTCTCGCGTAAACTGGCGCCGGGGGCAGGGGCCGTGGTTTCGGTCACTGAATTCCTGACCGATGGCCAGCGCAACGTGCTGCCGGGCCAGGCGGTTCTGAAAGGCGACGTCAGGGCACGGGTTCCAGAGGACCGGAAAGCGGTTGAGCGGTTTATGCGCCAGATCGCTGCCGGGGTTGCTGCCACCCATGGGGTGGAGGCGGAAGTGAGTTTCAATACTGAGTTTGTTGAAGCCATCAACGCGGAAGGCCCGGCTGAGGCCGTCTATCGAGCTGCTGGGGCTGCGGGCTGCGAGGTGATCCGCAACCGCCCGCCGATGAGTTTCTCCGAGGATTTTGCCTATTTCGCGGAAGCGGTCCCGGGCTGCTTCCTGCTGCTGGGCAATGGTGAAGACGGCCCGAACGGCCAGCCGCTGCATTCGGCGGATTATGATTTCAACGACGCTCTGCTGCCGATCGGCGCGGAGTTCTGGGTGCAGCTGGTGCGCGACCGGCTGCCTGCTGGAAAGGACTGACCATGCTTGAGAATTTTGACGTTGCCATCCGCCATACGGCTGGAAGCCCGAAAACCGGAGAGGCCGCTTACGCAGTGTTGTCGGAACAGGATTTCGCCAACGCGCAGGCAGAAATCACCGCATGGGAGGGCTATGAGCCGACGCCGCTGGTCGCGCTGACCGGCCTAGCGGGCAAAACCGGTGTCGGCCGGATCGACTACAAGCACGAAGGCCCGCGGTTCGGGCTTGGCAGTTTCAAGGCGCTGGGCGGGTCTTATGCCGCACTGCGGGTGCTGCAGCGGGAGCTTAGCAAGACGCTGGGCCAGGATGTCAGTCTGGAGTCCATCCGCAAGGGTAACCACAAGGAAGCTTGTGCAGGCATCACCCTGGTGTCTGCCACCGACGGCAACCATGGCCGCTCTCTGGCCTGGGGCTGCCAGCGTTTTGGCGCGCCGTGCCGGATCTACATCCATGCCGAGGTGAGCGAGGGCCGCGCCGTGGCGATGCGGGAATTGGGTGCCGAGGTGATCCGGATCGACGGCGACTATGACGAGTCGGTTCTGCTGGCCAAGAAGGAAGCGGAGGAAAACGGCTGGTTCGTGGTCTCGGACACCTCCTGGGAAGGCTACACCGAGCCGCCGCGCGACGTGATGGCAGGCTACAGCGTGATGACCCGCGAGGCCTGCGAAGCGCTGGAACAGGCGCCGACCCATGTATTCCTGCAAGGCGGCGTTGGCGGGCTGGCGGCCTCGGTCGCAGCGGGTCTGCGGCAGTACTACCGAGAAAATGCGCCGCGGGTGGTGATTGTCGAGCCAGAGCTGGCCGCCTGCCTGTTCGACAGCGCCCGCAATGGCAAGGCAACCAATTTCGCAATTCAGGAAGAGACCATCATGGCGGGCCTCTCCTGCGGTGAACCGTCGGAAATGGCCTGGGAGATCCTGGCCGAGGAGGCCTCAGATTTTCTGACCATCCCGGACAGCATCGTGGCCCCTGCGGTCCGCCTGCTGGCCAATTCTGAAACCGGCGATCCCGTGGTCGAGGCTGGCGAAAGCGCGGTGGCAGGGCTGGCTGCTGTCATCGCGGCCTGCCAGTCTGCCCAGATGATGGAGACCCTGGGTCTGGATGAAAATTCCCGCGTGCTGCTGATCGGATCCGAAGGCGTGACCGACCCGGCGATTTTTGCCGCGATCATGGAAGGCAAGGACCATGTCTGACGCCCCCGCCCGCGGGTTTCCAGAGGCGGAATTTGCCGCCCGGACAGAGAAGGCACAGGCTCTGATGGCGCAGCAGGGGCTTGACGGGCTGCTGCTGCTGACAGAGCCGGAGGTGCGCTATTTCAGCGGCTTCCACACCCTGTTCTGGCAAAGCCCCACCCGGCCCTGGTTCCTGTTTGTGCCGCCGGCGGGCAAGCCGATTGCCATTATCCCTGAGATCGGCGCCGATCTGATGCGCCGCACCTGGGTCGAGGATATCCGCACCTGGAGCGCACCTGAGCCCGAGGATGATGGCCTCAGCCTGCTGACCGAATTGCTGTCGCCGATTGCCGGGCGCGGCGGCAGCATTGGCATCATGAAAGGGCATGAAACCGCGCTGCGGATGCCATTGGGCGACTACGAACGGCTGATGGATGGGCTGCCGGGGTTGAAGGTTGCGGATGCGACCCCGCTGGTGCGCAGTCTGCGGATGGTGAAATCCGCGGCAGAGATCGAAAAGCTGTCGCATATCTGTGGTATCGGCTCGCGCACATTTGCGCAGGTGCCGCAGATCGCCCATGCGGGCCAGCCGTTTGAGGACCTGTTCCGCGCCTTCCGCCGCGAGGCGCTGGCGCAGGGCGCCGATGATGTGCCTTACCTGGTCGGCGGGGCCGATCAGGGCGGCTATAGCGACGTGATTTCCCCGCCGGCCGGCCGCCCGCTGCAGGCAGGGGACATTGTGATGCTGGATACCGGTGCCACCTGGGATGGCTATTTCTGCGATTTTGACCGCAACTTTGCCATTGGCCAGGCGGACGACCCGTCGCGCCGGGCCTATGACGTGCTGTGGCGGGCAACCGAGGCCGGCATCGCCGCCGCCAAACCGGGGGCCACTTGCCGGGAACTCTTCCAGGCGATGCAGGCGGTGATCGCGGAATTGGACGATCAGGGCGGCGACGTGGGGCGGCTGGGCCATGGGCTGGGGATGCAGCTGACCGAATGGCCTTCGCACGCGGCGTTTGACCAGACGGTGATCGAGGAGAACATGGTGCTGACCCTGGAACCCTCGCTGGGTTATGGTGATGGCCATATCATGGTGCATGAGGAAAACATTGTCGTGCGGGCGGATGGTGCCGAACTGCTAACAGCGCGTGCCACCCCCGAACTGCCGGTGATCTGAAGGAGACAAGGCCCATGAAGCTGCCCTTTGACACGGACGCAGGCATTGGCACCCGTGCCACGCTGGGTGTGATCGTGCTGGAAACCGACGAGACACTGGAGCCTGAATTCTCCCGCATGATGGCGCAGGACGGGGTGGCGCTGTATCACAGCCGTATTCCGATGGTGCCTGAGATCCGGCCCGAGACGTTGGCGCAGATGCAGGCGGATCTGCCAGCCGCTGCCAGGCTGCTGCCGTCCTCGCTGAACTTTGACGTGATCGGTTATGGCTGCACGTCCGCGTCGACAGTGATCGGTTCGGCCAAGGTGGCAGCGGCTGTGCAGACTGTGCTGCCCGGCGTTCAGGTGACTGACCCGCTGGCGGCGATCATCGCCGCAGGCAGGGCGCTGGGCGCTGCGCGGCTGGGGTTTGTCACGCCCTACCTGCCGGAGGTGTCGGCGCAGATGCGGCACAAGCTGGAGGACGCAGGCTTCGCGATTGCCGGTTTCGGGTCTTTCGAGGAAATGGACGACCGGGTCGTTGCGCGGATCTCCGAGGCGGCAATCGCCGGCGCGGCGGTGCAGGTGGCGGGCCAGCAAGACTGCGATGCCATCGTGATCTCCTGCACCAACCTGCGCTGCCTGCAAGTCATCCCCGCGATTGAGGAACAGACCGGGCTGCCGGTGATCTCCAGCAATCAGGCGCTGGCCTGGCATATGCTGAGACTGGCCGGGGTGGCAGAGAAGCCCGCCCGGTTTGGCAAGCTGTTTACCTGCGGATTGGCAGCCTGATCGTTAAAATTATACGGGATTTGTCAGCTGACAATATATTGCCCGGCAGCCTGGTTGCAGGGGTAAACTGCGCTTGTAATCCATCTGCAGATCACCACAGTTTGCGCTTCTGAAAACGATTCGAGACTGAGGGGAAACCCGGATGCCTGCCACCCGATCCGCCACCCGGCCTGCGACCCGCAACGTGCTGTTTATCATCATCGACCAGCTGCGCGCGGATTGCGTGTTCGGTGCCATGGCCGAACATGTGGAACTGCCCAGCATCCGCGCCTTTATGAAGGAGGCAGTGTCGTTCAAGCGGCATTTCTCGGTGACCAACCCCTGCGGGCCGTCGCGCGCCTCGATCCTGACCGGGCAATATGCGATGAACCACCGTTCGGTCCGCAATGGCACGCCCCTGCGCCATGATGCGCCGAATATCGCCACCGAAATGCGCAAGGCCGGTTATATGCCGATGCTGTTCGGCTATACCGACACCTCGCAGGACCCGCGCGCCTTTGACGCCAATGACCCGGCGCTCAGGACCTATGAGTTCCCGATGAACGGGTTCCACGAGATGACCGAGATGCGGATGGAGATGTCCTATCCGTGGCAGTCGCATCTGATGAACCGGGGGTATGAGTTTGAGAACTACTGGGATGTCTACAAACCGGTCTCTCCGGATGGCGGCGCGCCCAGGCTGAATGATCCCGCGCTATATGCGGCAGAGGACAGTGATACTGCCTTTCTGACCAATTCCTTCCTGGGCAAGATGACTGCCTATCATAAGGAAAGCTGGTTCGCGCATCTGACTTACATCCGCCCGCACCCGCCGCTGGTGGCGCCGGCGCCCTATAACACGATGTACGACCCCGCGTCCTTGCCGCTGCCGGAACGGCTGGCTTCGCCGGAGGCAGAATGCGCGCAGCACCCTTTCTTTGATCCGGTCCTGCGCAACAATACCGCTGCAGGTTTTGTCGAGGGCTTCCCGGATCTGGAAGCGACGGACGAAAACATTGCCACTTTGCGATCCGTCTATCTGGGGCTGGCCACTGAAGTCGACCACCATGTCGGCCGGGTGGTGCAGTTCCTCAAGGATACCGGCCAGTACGACGATACCATGGTGGTGATCACCGCCGACCATGGCGAGATGCTGGGCGACCGGCACTCCTGGGGCAAGATGACGGTCTATGATGCTGCTTACCATACGCCGCTGATTATCAGGATGCCGGGCAATGAGGCCAATGCCGGTGCTTGCCTCAGCCAGATCACCGAGTCGATCGACGTGACGCCGACCATTCTGGATTGGGTCGGGCAAGAGATCCCGAATTCAATGGACGGCCGGTCACTGCTGCCATTGCTCAAGGGGGATGTGCCGCAGGATTGGCGGCAGTATTCCTTCTCAGAACTGGACTTTTCGGAACCGCAGAAACCAACGCTGTGGCAGCAGGCGCTGGGCACATCGCCAAGCGACAGCAGCCTGGGCATCCTGCGTGACAGCCGGTTCACGCTGGTCGAATTCGCCGCCGACCTGCCGCCAATGCTGTTTGATGCCCAGGGCCGGGGCGAGCTGGAAAACGTTGCCGGGAAGCCGGAATATGCTGCTGATCTCAACCGGCTGACCCGCAGGATGCTGCGGCACCGGATGAGGAATGCGGACCACACATTGTCGCTGGTGTCGATCACGCCGCAGGGGCCGCGCGCTGCCGCACGGTATCCGGGCAGAAAGGGCTGAGGTCAAGCCGGCCTGCACTATTGCCAAGTGAACGCCCGGTTTCCGGAGGGGAAACCGGGCGTTTTGCAGGCGTTAAGCCCAGACGAACCAGTCGTCTGTCAGTTGCTCGCCGGCCTTGATCCCTTTCAGGTAGGCGATCTGCAGCGCGTCAGCACCGCCTTCGCCATCGGCGTCATATTCCAGCCAGACCGCGCGCCCGCTGCCAAGGCTGAGGGCGCCGCTGGTCAGCGCGTCATCAAGGCTGGTCCCCAGTTCCAGAAGCAGATCATCCACATCAAGCTTGTCGCCCTGGTCCAGCTTGAAGTCCGTGATGGTGTCCCCTGCATCGCCGGCGGATGCAAACACGAACACATCCGCATCTGCGCCGCCTTTGAGGGTATCCGCGCCGGCGCCGCCTTCCAAACGGTCCAAGCCGTCGCCGCCGTCGATCTTGTCAGCGCCAGACCCGCCGTCGACAACATCATCTCCTGCGCCGCCTTTGATCTTGTCGCCGCCGCTTCCGCCGCTGACAGTGTCATCGCCGTCGCCGCCTTTGAGCTTGTCCAACCCGCTGCCGCTGGTGATCACGTCGTTCCCTTCGCCGCCGTCAGCCCTGTTGTCGCCGTCGCCAGCTGACAATGTGTCATCACCGCCGCCGCCTTTAAGATTGTCCTTGCCGCTGCCGCTGGTGATTTCATCATGCCCTTCACCGCCGTCAGCCCTGTTGTCGCCGTCGCCAGCTGAAAGTGTATCATCACCACCGCCGCCCTTGAGATTGTCCTTGCCGCTGCCGCTGGAAATGCTGTCGTTGCCCAGACCACCGTCCAGCTTGTTATCACCACCGCCGGCGGACATTGTGTCGTCGCCGTCGCCGCCGGTTAGCTTACCGTTGCCGCTGCCGCTGGCCAGCAGGTCATTCCCGGCGCCGCCGTCCAGCTTGCCTTTCCCGTCTCCGGAAATCAGCGTGTCATCGCCTTCTCCGCCTTCCATGCGGTTTTTGCCATCGCCGCCATTTAGGCTGTCATTGCCCAAACCGCCATACAGGCGGTCATCTCCTGCACCTGCCGTCAAAGTGTCGTCACCGTCTTCACCGGTCAGGAAATTTCTGCCATCGCCGCCGGCAATCGCGTCGTTGCCTTCGCCGCCATAGATTTTATCGTTGCCTTCGCCGCCTGTCAGGCTGTCTTCCCCAAGGCCGCCATAGATCTTGTCGTTGCCGGTACCGCCATCCAGCGTGTCGTCGCCATCGCGGCCGTCCAGCAGGTCATTCCCGGCGCCGCCCTCGATCACATTGTCTTCGCTGTTGCCATAGGCCTTGTCCGAAGAACTTCCGAGAAGGAGGTTCTCAATCACGGTGCCGCTGCTGATCACCAGTGACTTGCTGCCAATCTTGCCGGGGGTTTCACCGGACAGATCAATGGTGGATCGCAGGGTGACCGCTGTCAGGTCGAGCGTGTCGATGCCGCCGTTGGTGTCAGTGACAGTACCAAGCTGCACAGTCCAGTTCTGAACGAAGCTGTTGTCGAAGACATAGACGTTGTCGATGGTTCCCGGTGTTGGGTCGGGATCAGGATCGGGAGTCGGATCAGGATCCGGTGTCGGGTCCGGGTCTGGATCCGGCGTGGGTTCAGGGTCCGGATCCGGGGTTGGATCGGGATCGGGCGTAGGCTCTGGATCAGGTGTCGGTTCCGGATCGGGGGTAGGCGTTCCGGAGGTGTCGATGATATCTGCAATGCTGGCAGTGCTTTCGATGCCTGTCAGGAAAACCAGAAGCGTATTGGAGCCACCGTTTGACACCTTGAGCCAGGAGCCGCCATTGCCCGCTTGCAGCGAAATCACCCCGTCGCCCGCCGGATCGCTGCCGGCATAGCCGATTTCCTGCAGAAGCTGGCTGATGTCGACGCGGTCGCCTGCCGCCAGGTCGAAGTCCATGATGGAGTCGCCTGCCTCGCTGAGGTCCGTATAGACAAAACGGTCTGCTCCTGCGCCGCCGGTCAGCAAGTCCGCGCCATCGCCGCCGATCAGCGTATCGTTGCCGTCGTTGCCTTCGATCTGGTCGTTGCCCGCGCCGCTGTTCAAATGGTTGCCGGCAGCGTTGCCGATGATCTTGTCCGTGCCGGATCCGGTGATGGCATTTTCAATCACGGTGCCGCGGGAAATGGCGAAGTTGCCGGTCTTGCCGTCGATGTCCGAGAATGTTTCCTCGCTCAAGTTTAGTGTCTGGTTATAGCTGCGGGAACCCAGGTCGATTACATCGGTGCCGCCATTGTCGACGATGGCCACGCCAAAACCGCCTTTCAGGTCCATGCCAAAGCGGCCGGTGGTTTGGCCGTCGCCGTATGTCGTGTCGCCGGTATCAATGTTCACCGGTGTGCCGTAGAGGTGGTGAACGGCAGCGATATCGGCCAGCTGAGCCGTGGCCAGATAGGCAAATGAAGCGTCTGTAGCAGTGTTTTCAGCCTGGCTGAAATAAGACATGATCGACATTTGCCAGCTGTCGTTGGCAAAATGCGCATCTGCGCCATAGCTGGCGCTGCCGTTGTAGTTGCCTGTGTGCCCCAGGCCCAGGGCATGGCCGATCTCGTGGATGTAGGTCTGCAGGTAGTAGTTGCCGTAGTTCGCCCAGGCATCGTCGATATTGATGGTCGAGCTCAGGATGGTGCCGTTGCTGACGGATGAGCTGGCGTAGGCGCCGGAGCGGTTGTCGTCAAAGGTGATTTTTGCGCTGCCGGTGGTTTCGACAAACTCGATCCCGCTCAGTGCGGTCCAGCTTTCCAGCGCCTTGCGGGCGGTTTCTTTGCCATAGGCATTCAGCCCGCTGAGGTTCACCGTCAGCTGCCCGCCGGTTTGAACATCGAAAGACCGCTCTGTCCGGCCGGTGGACTGCCAGTACCCCTTGTAAAGATACTCGGCCACCTGGTCGACAGTATAGGTCGGCTTGCTGCCCGCAGTTCCACCGCCGGAGCCGGTTCCGCTGCCGTCGGTATTTTCGGGAATTCTATGATTGGCTTGACCGCAATATTCGCACATGACCGTGTTCCATCCTAGATCGTTAAATTACAAAGGAAATTCCGTGTGCCGGAGCAGTTGCCCGGCAAAGTCAGAAAGAGAGCCGCCGCTAAGCCGGCCATCCATGACCGAATGCTCAATCACCGGGCTTTGGCCTTGGCGGCCGTCGCGGTGCTCCCAGGTCAGGTGGCCGCTGATCCAGTCTGCTGACTGATGTCGCGCGATGTAGCGCAGCGTCAGGTCCGCCTTGTCCTGGGCGGTGCTCCCGGCAGTAACTGAGGCTGCGGGAAAGCGCTCCTGCAGGTGGCGCGACAACGCATCGCAAAGGGGTTGCTGCAGCGGAGCGCCGCACAGAAGCTGAACGGTGCGCACAGGGGTATCCGCTGCGGCGGTGCCGGACACCAGCAGCCAGACTGCAGCTGTGCAGCCGGAAAGAGTTCCAGTTGAAGGCATGAAGAATGCTCGCTCAGACGGTTGAAGGTTCAGATTCAGTCCCGCGCCGTTCTGGCTGCAGGGTCAGGTCTAAGCAGGGAATCGGGCGAAAAGACGGTTGCGATCCGGGCAAGATTAAGACGTCGTTAACCCCCGTTAACCATTTGCAAAGATGTCTGGATTTCCAGCAGGGGTGCTGCGCCTCGAACTTGTTTTTGCAAATCATTCGCAAAAACGTTGACAGTTGAGAATGATTTGCAATAACGATATGGAAACGACAGCACAGACACGGAGAATCGGATGTTTCCGAACCTGCTCAAGACAGTTTCCGCCGCCGCCATCGCAGCAGTTGCCGCCACCTCTGCCCTGGCCGAAGACAAGATGAAGGTTGTCACCACGTTCACCGTGCTGGCGGACATGGCGGCCAATGTGGCAGGGGACGCCGCTGAGGTCGTCTCAGTCACCAAACCGGGGGCGGAGATCCACGGCTATGAACCGACGCCGCGCGACATCGTGCGCGCCTCCGACGCCGATCTGATCCTGTGGAACGGGATGAACCTGGAACTGTGGTTCGAGCAGTTCCTGACCAACCTGGATGGCGTGCCTTCCGTTACCCTGACCGACGGCATCAGCCCGATCCCGATCGCGGCCGGCTCTTATGAGGGCAAGCCCAACCCGCATGCCTGGATGGGTCTGGATAACGCGCTGATCTATATCGACAATATCGTCGAGGCCTTTGCCGAGCATGATCCGGAGAACGCTGCCGTCTATGTCAAGAATGCGGGTGAATACAAGGACAAGCTGCGCGCCACCATTGAGCCGCTGCGCCAGGCGATCGCCGAAATCCCCGAAGATAAGCGCTGGCTGGTGACCTGCGAGGGCGCCTTCAGCTACCTGGCTCGCGACTTTGCCATGAAGGAGCTGTATCTCTGGCCGATGAACGCCGATCAGGTCGGCACCCCGCAGCAGGTGCGCAGCGTGATCGACGGCGTGCGCGCCAATGATATTCCGGTGGTGTTCTGCGAAAGCACCGTGAACACCGCCCCGGCTGAGCAGGTGGCCCGCGAAACTGGCGTGGCCTATGGCGGCGAGCTTTACGTCGACTCGCTGAGCGAGGCGGACGGTCCGGTGCCGACCTATCTGGACCTGCTCAAGGTGACCTCTCAGACTGTCGCCCGCGGATTGACTGAGGTCACCAACTAAACCGCTTATTGGCATAGTCTTTTGCCCCGCAGCGCAAGTTGCGGGGCGTTTCATTTCACAAAGCACAATTTCTGTGTGTAACTCTGCAGGACAGCCTAATGCTTGATGCCAGCGAGACCCACATCATGAATACCAGCGCCGCGCCCCTGGATGGCGGGATTGCCGCCAGAAATGTCACGGTGACCTACCGCAACGGCCATACCGCGCTGTGGAATGCCAGCTTTGGCATTCCCCGCGGTACGGTCACGGCACTGGTCGGGGTGAACGGGGCGGGCAAATCGACCCTGTTCAAGGCCATCATGGGGTTTGTGCCGGCCGCACAGGGCGAAATCCGCATTCTCGGCATGACGGTCAAGGACGCGCTGCGCAAGAACCTGGTCGCCTATGTGCCGCAGTCGGAGGAGGTCGACTGGGCCTTTCCGGTGCTGGTCGAGGACGTGGTGATGATGGGCCGCTATGGCCATATGGGTTTTTTGCGCCGTCCCAAGGCCGCCGACCACGAAGCCGTCGATCAGGCGCTGCGCCGGGTCAACATGCAGGACTTCCGCCACCGCCAGATCGGCGAGCTGTCCGGCGGCCAGCGCAAGCGGGTGTTCCTGGCCCGCGCCCTGGCCCAGGACGGGCAGGTGATCCTGCTGGACGAACCCTTCACCGGTGTGGATGTGAAGACAGAAGAGCAGATCATTGCCCTGCTGCGCGAGCTGCGCGCCGAGGGCCGGGTGATGCTGGTCTCCACCCACAACCTGGGCAGCGTGCCGGAGTTCTGCGACCGCACCGTGCTGGTCAAAGGCACCGTGCTGGGCTACGGGCCGACCGAAACCACCTTTACCCGCGCCAACCTGGAACACGCCTTTGGCGGCGTGCTGCGCCATTTCACCCTGGGCGGTGACGCGCTGCACGATGACGGCGACACCCGCGAGGTCACCATCCTGACCGACGACGAGCGCCCCTTTGTCCAATACGGCGAAAAGACCCAGACCAGCGAAAGCCGGGAACAGGAATGATGGAGTATCTGCTGGAGCCGTTTTCCTACGGCTACATGACCAATGCGATGTGGGTCTCGGCGCTGGTGGGCGGCGTCTGCGCCTTCCTGTCCGCCTATCTGATGCTGAAAGGCTGGTCGCTGATCGGCGACGCGCTCTCGCATTCAGTGGTGCCTGGCGTGGCGGGCGCCTACATACTGGGCCTGCCGTTTGCACTGGGTGCTTTCATCGCGGGCGGGCTGGCGGCGGGGGCGATGCTGTTTCTATCCGAACGCTCCGGCCTCAAGGTCGATGTGATCATCGGCCTGATCTTCACGTCCTTCTTCGGGCTGGGCCTGTTCATCGTCTCAATCAGTCCGATGTCCGTCTCAGTGCAGACCATCACCATGGGCAACATCCTGGCCATCACGCCAGAGGACACGGCTCAGCTGGCGATCATCGGCTTTGTGTCGCTGGCAGTGCTGCTGGCCAAGTGGAAAGACCTGATGGTCACCTTCTTTGATGAAAACCACGCCCGCACCATTGGCCTGCGGCCCGGGCTGCTCAAGGCGGTGTTCTTTGTGCTGCTGTCGGCCTCTGTCGTGGCGGCAATGCAGACCGTGGGAGCGTTTCTGGTGATTGCCATGGTGGTGACGCCCGGGGCCACGGCCTACCTGCTGTGCGATCGCTTCCCGCGGCTGATCATGATGTCCGTGCTGATCGGCGCGGCCAGCAGCTTCATTGGCGCCTATGCCAGCTATTTCCTGGACGGCGCCACCGGCGGCATCATCGTAACGCTGCAGACGCTGATCTTCCTGGCGGTCTTCATATTCGCCCCGAAACACGGGCTGCTGGCCGCCAAGCGCAAGGCGCGCGAGGCGCTGAAGCGCGGGCCCATGGCACAAGAGGGAGCGGTGTAATGGATCTCGATACGTTGCTGATGCCGTTCCAATTTGCGTTCATGCAGAACGCCTTTCTGATCTCGCTGATTGTCTCGGTGCCTACCGCGCTGCTGTCCTGCTTTCTGGTGATGAAGGGCTGGGCGCTGATGGGCGATGCGGTCAGCCACGCGGTGCTGCCGGGGATTGTGGTGGCCTATGTCATCGGCATTCCGCTGATCATCGGCGCCTTTGCGGCAGGTATGCTGTGTGCTGTCGCCACCGGGTTCCTGGCGGGCAACAGCCGGGTCAAGCAGGACACGGTGATGGGGGTGGTGTTTTCCGGCATGTTCGGGCTGGGCATTGTTCTTTATGTCGGCCTCGAGACCAACGCGCATCTTGACCACATCCTGTTCGGCAACATGCTGGGGGTGGAGCCGGATGAATTGTGGACCGCGGGCATCATTTCGCTGGCCGTTGGCGCGGCGCTGGTGCTGAAGTGGAAGGACCTGCTGCTGCACAGCTTTGATCCGGCGCAGGCGCAGGCCTCGGGCCTGCCGGTCACAGTGCTGCACTACGGGCTGCTGGCGGCCTTGTCGCTGACAATCGTTGCCACGCTCAAGGCGGCGGGTCTGATCCTGGCGATTGGTCTTCTGATTGCGCCCGGTGCCGTGGCCTTTCTGGTGGTGCGCAAGTTCAGCACCATGCTGTGGGTTTCCGTGCTGGTCTGCATGTTCTCAATGGTGGCGGGCACCTATGCCAGTTTCTTCCTCGACAGTGCGCCGGCGCCGACCATCGTGCTGATCCTGACGCTGCTGTTCACCCTGGCCTTCGTGCGGCGGCTGTATCTGACGCACCGGACGTCGATGCAGCGGGCCAAGGATGGCTCCGGCATCGCGTGACTCACGCGGTTCCGGAGGCAGCCATCTCCAGCAGCCATTGCCGCACCAGTTCGGCGTTGGGCACCAGGTCCTGGCTCTTGGACCACACCAGGTAAAACCCTGCGCCGGTGGTCCAGGACCAGTCCTGGCGCGCCGCCAGCAGCCCCTGTCTGATCAGGGGCTCGGTCACATGCTGCCAGCCAAAGGCAAAGCCCTCGCCTGCAATCGCCGCCTGCAGCACCAGCGCATAGTCATTGAGTCTGAGGCCCGCGGCGGGCAGCCGGCCGGTGACGTCGAAATGGGCAAACCACTGCCGCCAGCTGGGGCGCTCGCGGATCGGCTCCTCCAGGTGAATCAGCCGCTCATGCAGCAGGTTCGGTACCGTCGCCAGGTTGACCGCCGAGGCCATCACCCGCGGGCTGGCCACCGGATAGATCACTTCTGGCGCGATCAGAGCGGAGTGGCAGTCCGGCCAGTTGCCATCCCCCCGCCGCACCGCCAGCGAGATGCCCTCGGTATTGATGTCCGGCTCCCGGTCGGAGCTTTGCAGCCGCAGGTCGATATCGGGGTGCGCTTCGTGCAGCCGGGTCAGTTTTGGCATCACCCAGTAATATGCAAAAGCTGAGGAGCAATTGAGCGTGACATGGTCGTTGCGCCCGAACTGCCGTACCGCCTTGGCCGAGGACAGGATGTCCTCAAGCGCCTTGGAGACATCAGCATAGAGCCTTGTCCCGGCGCCGGTCAGTTCCACCTTGCGGTGGCCGCGGCGGAATAAAATAACGCCCAAAGACGATTCCATCTGCTTTATCGCAGCGCTGACGGCAGGCTGCTGCACGTTCAATTCCTCTGCCGCGCGGGTGAAAGAGGCGTGCCGCGCGGCGGATTCGAAGACGATCAGGTGGCGGGGGCTGGTGAGGAGCTTCCAGAGTTCTTGCATAACTCTCAATTATCCAAACTATCAGATTTTTCAACCGTCACAAATGACGGGCCCGGGCGTATCGTGATTCATCACTTGAGAGTTTGGAGAGCCCCATGGCCCGACGCGCCCGCGCATCCCGTGACAGAAACACCGCCTCTGCCGGCGCTCCGGCATCGCCCTGGATCCAGCGCACGCTGCCGTTCTTTGACGTGCTGGACGAGGAGAAGCTGGTCAAGCTGGAGGCTCAGGTTGATTGGATTTTCGAGGAGGTCGGCATTGCCTTCCGCGATGATCCGGAGGCGTTGCGGATCTGGAAAGAGGCCGGTGCCCGGATCGAGGAGGACACCGTGCGTGCCGATGCGCAGTGGATCCGCAGCTTATGCGCCAAGGCGCCGCGGGAGTTCACCCAGCTGGCCCGCAACCGGGCGCGCTCTGTCACTATTGGCGGCAGCAATCAGGTGTTTGCACCGATCTATGGCGCGCCGTTTGTGCGCGATCTGGAGGGCGGGCGGCGCTATGGCGACATGGAGAGCTTCGAGAAGCTGGTGAAGCTCACCTATATGCATCCGAACCTGCATCACGGCGGGTTCGTGATCTGTGAACCCTGCGATGTGCCGGTGAGCAAGCGCCATTTCGATATGCTGTTTGCCCATATGACGCTGAGTGACAAACCGCATCTGGGTGCCATCACCGAGATGTCCCGGGCGCAGGACAGCGTCGACATGGCGGAGATCGTCTTTGGCAAAGAGGTCATGGACGAGAACTGCGTGATCATGGGCAATGTGAACACCAATTCGCCCTTGCTGGTCGACAAGGTGGTGACGGAGGCGATCCGCACCTATTCCGCGCGCGGGCAGGGAATTGTCGTTGTGCCGTTTATCCTTACGGGCGCCATGGGGCCGGTTTCCACCGCGGCATCCGTGGCGCAGGCGATGGCGGAGGCGATGATGGTTTG
Organism: Leisingera sp. ABD4_442; assembly: GCF_056160905.1. Taxonomy (NCBI): domain Bacteria; kingdom Pseudomonadati; phylum Pseudomonadota; class Alphaproteobacteria; order Rhodobacterales; family Roseobacteraceae; genus Leisingera; species Leisingera sp. ABD4_442. The sequence goes on from NZ_JBSWYB010000002.1 coordinate 58,107, forward strand.
CGCCTTCAGCCAGCTGGTGCGCCCGGGCGCGCCGTTTGTGCTGGGCAACTTCCTCAGCTCCATGTCGCTGAAGTCCGGCGCGCCGACATTCGGGATGCCGGAGCCGGTTGTGTCGAACTATGCCATCGGCCAGCTGGCCCGCCGGGCCGGGCTGCCGCTGCGTTGCGGCGGGTCGCTGACGGCGTCCAAGATCGAAGATGCGCAGGCGGCCTATGAAAGTGCCGACTCGATGCATTCCACCATGCTGGCCGGGGCCAATTATGTGCTGCACTCGGCGGGCTGGCTGGAAGGCGGGCTGTGCACCGGGTTTGAGAAATTGATCATGGATGCGGACCGGCTGGGATCCTACCAGAAAGTGCTGAGCCAGGGGCTGGATACCAGCGATGAGGCGATGGCCCGTGATGCCTACGCCGAAGTGGCGCCGGGCGGGCATTTCCTGGGTTCCGGCCACACCATGCGCAATTACCAGACTGCGTTTTATGAGCCGAAGCTGAGCGACAGCGAGAATGTCGAGAGCTGGGAAGAAGGCGGCTCCAAGGACATGCGCCGCCGTGCCTATGAGCGCTGGAACGAGATGCTGAACCAGTATGAGGCGCCGCCGATGGATGAGGCAGTGAAAGAGGAACTGGCTGCCTATGTCGCCCGCCGCAAGGAGGAGATCCCGGATGCGTGGTACTGAAGTAAGGAATTCTTCACCCATTTCTACAGCTTATGCAGGAAATGCCGGTTTCCCCCGGCACCCCCTGTGCACCCCCCGTACACCCCCTGTGCACCCCCTAGGTGCCACTTGCCGCAATTCCCGCGCTTTGCCCCAGATCTGAGGACAAACCCATGTCAGACAATTTTGCCCAATCGACGCTCAACATCCACAAGGAGGAGAACACCGGCGACAAGAAGCTGCCGAGCCACGCCAAGGCGGTGATCATCGGCGGCGGTGTGGTTGGCTGCTCGATCCTGTTCCATCTGGCCAAGTTCGGCTGGAAGGACGTGGTGCTGCTGGAGCGTGACGAACTGACCTCCGGCTCCTCCTGGCACGCGGCGGGGCAGATCCATACGATCTCGTCAGACCCGAACATCTCGCGCCTGCAGTCCTATACCATCGACCTCTATAAGGAGATCGAGGAGACCTCGGGCCACTCGGTTGGCCTGCACATCACCGGCGGGTTTTACCTGGCGTCAAACAAGACCTGGTACGACTACCTGAAGCGGGAACGCTCCAAGGCGCGCTACATGGGTCTGAACCAGGAGTTCATCAGCCCCAAAGAAGTGGCTGAGCGCCATCCGCTGATCGACCCGAAGCACTATCACGCGGCGCTGTGGGATGACCAGGACGGCGATCTGGACCCATCGGGCGCGACCTATGCGTTTGCGAAATCCGCCAAGGTGCACGGGGCGCAGTATTTCACCCACACGCCGGTGACCGGCACCACGCAGCGCCCCGATGGCAGCTGGGACGTGGTGACTCCGCGCGGTGTGATCAATGCCGAGCATATCGTGAACTGCGGCGGCCTTTGGGCGCGGGAAGTCGGCCACATGCAGGGCATCAACCTGCCGGTGCAGCCGATGGAGCACCACTATCTGATCACCGACAAGATCGACGCGGTGGCGAACCACCCGACCCGCCTGCCGGCCGGGATCGATTATGAGGCCAACATCTATTTCCGCCAGGAACGCCAGGGGATGCTGCTGGGCACTTACGAGCCGAAAGGCACCCCATGGAAGGTGGGCGGCACGCCTTGGGACTTCGGCCACGAGCTGCTGCAGCCTGATCTGGACCGGATTGCCGACCGCCTGGAAATGTCGTTTGAGCGGATCCCGGCGATTGGCGAGGCGGGCATCAAGGACATGATCAACGGGCCCTTCACATTCGGCCCCGATGGCAACCCGATGATCGGCCCGGTTCCGGGCATGAAGAACTACTGGTGCGCCGTGGGCGTGATGGCGGGCTTCTGCCAGGGCGGCGGCGTTGGCCTGACCATGGCTGAATGGATGATCGACGGCGAGCCCTCGATCGACGTCTGGGCGATGGATGTGGCGCGCTTCGGCGACTTCGCGACCCCCGACTGGGGCACCGTGAAATCGACCGAGAACTATGAACGCCGCTTTGTGATGACCTTCCCGAACGAGACGCTGCCGAAGGGGCGGATGCAGAAAACGACTGCTCTGTACGACCGGCTGGTCGCCAAGGGCGCGCGGATGGGCCAGGGCTTTGGCCTGGAGAACGCGCTGTGGTTTGCCGATGGGCCGGAAGACGCCCATGAGGAGCCGACCTTCGAGCGCAACCGGTCCCACGACTACGTGGCGCGGGAGGTCAAAACCGTGCGTGAGGCCGTGGGCGGCATCGAGGTCGCCAACTTTGCCAAGCATGAGTTCAAGGGCGCCGGCGCACGGGCCTATCTGGACCGGGTGCTGGCAGGTTATGTGCCGAAGCCGGGCCGCCTGACCCTGACGCCGATGCTGACGCCGAAGGGCAAGCTCTATGGCGATCTGACCGTGGCCTGCCTGGCCGAGGATCACTTCATGCTGTTCGGCTCCGGCACCATGCAGGAGGCGCACCGCCGCTGGTTCGAAAAAGACCTGCCTGCGGATGTGACGTATCAGAACGTCTCGGATGACTGGCACGGCATTGCGCTGTCGGGTCCGAAGTCGCGCGAACTGCTGCAGCGGATCACCCGCGAGGATGTCTCGGGCGAGGCGTTCAAGTTCCGGGATCTGCGCCAGACCTTCGTGGGCGGCGTGCCGGTGATCCTGAACCGGATCAGCTTCTCGGGCGAGCTGGGTTATGAAATCTACTGCAAGCCGCAGTACCTGCTGCGCCTGGCTGAGGCGATCGAGGAGGCAGGAGGTGATCTGGGCTACCGCTGGTACGGTGCGCGGGCGCTGATGTCGATGCGCCTGGAGAAGGGCTGGGGGGTGTGGACCCTGGACTTCCGCCCCGATTTCGACGCGGTGGAAAGCGGCATGGATGTTTTCATCAACTGGAAGAAGGACTTCGTTGGCAAGGAGGCCGCACTGGCTGCCAAGGAAGCCGGTCCGAGCCGCAAGCTGGTCACCATGACCATCGACGTGGATGGCATCGATGTCTCCAACGACGAGGCGATCCTGAAGGATGGCGAGGCGGTGGGCTACATCTCCTCCGGCGGCTATGCGCATCACGCGCAGAAATCCATGGCGATGGGCTATGTCGCGGCAGAACACGCGGAAGCGGGCACCAAGCTGCAGGTGGAGATTCTGGGCGAGATGTATGACGCCGAGGTGCTGGGCGCGCCGATCTATGACGCCAACGGCGCCAACATGCGCGCCTGATCAAGGCAGGGGGGCGGAAACCATGACCAAACCCATGCGGAAGCTCCCCGAAGCGGCTGAGGCCGTGCCGGCCTGCCGCTGCATCTTCCTGCTGCTGCCCACCTTCTCGCCGCTGGACCTGTCCAGCGCGGTGGCTGCGCTGGAGGGGGCGAACAGCCATGACGGGACCGCGCGCTACGGCTGGCGCGTGGTCAGTGAAGACGGGCTGCCGGTCACCGCGCCCAACGGTCTGGGTGTGGCAGTGGACGGCGGGCTGCCGGAGTTGGCGCGCGGCGATATGATCTTTGTCTGCGGTGGACAGGGGGCTGAGCCGGGCGTCTCGCTGAAGGTGCTGGGCTGGCTCAGGAAGGCGCAGCGCATGGGGGTGACCCTGGGCGCGCTGGGCGGCGGGGTGCTGACGCTGGCGCGGTCGGGCCTGCTGGCGGGGCGCGAGGTTTCGGCCCATTGGGCGCTGCGGGCGATCCTGGCGGAGGCGCATCCGGATGTGGAGGTGAAGAACTCGCTGTTCACCATGGAGGTCAAACTGATCACCTGCGCCGGCGGCACCGCCACGGTCGATATGATGCTGAACCTGATCTCGGACCATCACGGGGCAGATGTGGCGACCGGAGCTGCTGACCTGATGGTCTGTTCCTCTGCCCGTAAGGGCAGCCAGGATCAGACGATTTCCGAGTTCGGCCGCGCGGGCGTGCGGCATGAGAAACTGGCCGCGGCGCTGAGCCTGATGCGCAGCAATCTGGAAGAGCCGCTGACACCGGGCGGCATTTCCGATCTGGTTGGCCTGTCGGTGCGCCAGCTGGAGCGGTTGTTTTCGAAGTATCTGCAGACCACGCCCAAGGTCTATTACACGCGGTTGCGGCTGGATTATGCACGCAGCCTGCTGTTGCAGACCAATATGCGGATCATCGACGTGGCGCTGGCCTCGGGCTTCAACAGCCAGACCCATTTCGCCAAGGTCTACCGCCGCTATTTCGGCAAGTCGCCGCATCAGGAGCGGCCGTTCTGAGGCGGCTGCGCCGGGCTGGCGGCCAGCCCGGCATTTTGAGGGTTAAGGGTCAGAGCCCCAGATCGCTGAGGCCGGGGTGATCCGCCGGACGCGGGCCTTGGGGCCAGTGGAACAAGCGGTACGCTTCCGCGATCTTCAGGTCGTTGATCGAGGCAAAGCGGTGCGCCATGCGGCCGTCTTCGGCAAATTCCCAGTTCTCGTTACCGTAAGAGCGGTACCACTGGCCGGAGGCATCGTGCCACTCGTAGGCGTAGCGCACGGCAATGCGGTTGCCGTCAAAGGCCCAGAGTTCCTTGATCAGCCGGTACTCCTGTTCGCGCTCCCATTTGGCGGAGAGGAAGGCCTGAACGTCTTGGCGGCCGCGGGGGAAGTCGGCGCGGTTCCGCCAGGTGGTGTCCGGGGTATAGGCCTGCGCCACGGCCTTGGGGTTTCGGGTGTTCCAGCCGTCTTCGGCGGCGCGGACCTTGGCAATTGCGGTCTCGCGGGTGAACGGCGGCAGTGGCGGGCGGGGGGCTTCTTGCATGATGGTTTACCGATCTGTCAATGATGGGTAAAAGGTGTACTAACCGGTTAGCCTATTCAAGCCGGATGCCATCACCTTCTGGTGATCTTCCCGTGGCCGGATCGGCCGAACAGCCGCCGCAGGCGGTCAGGAGGATATGGCGTTATCCGGATGCGCTGCGCTGAAGGCGGGATGTGCAGAGCAGGCAGCCTCTACTGCGCAAAGCCGGGGCAGATCAGAGAAATCCGACTCCCACCGCCGCGCATTATAAAGCTGCGGCATCAGGCAGATGTCAGCAAGACCCGGTGTATCGCCAGTGCAAAAGGGCGCCCGTTCGAACCCTGACAGCAGCGCCTCGAAGGCTTGCAACCCGGGCCGGATGAAGTGCTGCATCCAGGCCTTGGGCATGTCTTCTGCGCCGCCGCTGAGGTGTGTGGCCTGTTTGGCCACTTGCAGGTTGCAGACCGGATGCACATCCACCGCGACGGAATGGGCCAGTGCCCGTGCCCTGGCGCGCTGGCCGGGGTCTGCGGGCAGCAGGCCAAGGCTGCGGGTTTCATCCAGATAATCTAGGATCGCCAGCGACTGAGTGAGGCGCAGCCCGTCGATCTCCAGCACTGGCACGAACCCTTGCGGATTGCGGGCCAGATGTTCCGGGCGCTTGTGTTCGCCCTTGACCAGGTCAACCGGCACCGAGGTGTAGTCGATCCCGGCGAGGTTCAGCGCGATGCGCAGCCGGTAGCTGGCCGATGAGCGCCAGTAATCATAAAGGATGGTGCTGCCCATCGGTGTCCTCCCGTGCAAGAAAGGCAGCCCGCCGGGCTGCCTTGCCGGCCTGTGCCAGTCAGGCCTTGTTCAATTCCTTGGCGTGCAGCCAGTCGGCGTGCTGGGGCGCCTTTTTGGTTTTCGACCACTCTTCCAGCATTTCCCATTTCACCGCGTCCAGCCTTTGCAGCAGCGCCTCCTCCTCCGGGTCGGGGCAGGCCAGCTCCACCCGGTGGCCGTTCGGGTCGAAGAAATAGATCGAGTGGAAGATCGAGTGGTCGGTGACGCCCAGCACCTCGACGCCGTTGGCCTCCAGATGGTCCTTGAACTGGATCAGGGTTTCGCGGTCCTTCACCTTGAAGGCGATGTGCTGCACCCAGACGGGGGTGTTGCGGTCGCGGTCCATTTCCGGTTTGGTCGGCAGCTCAAAGAAGGCCAGGACGTTGCCGTTGCCCGCATCCATGAAGATATGCATGTAGGGATCGGGTTCATGGGTCGACGGCACATGGTCCTCGGCAATTGCCAGGACAAAGTCCATCTTCAGCATCTTGTTGTACCACTCCACCGTCTGCTTGGCGTCCTTGCAGCGGTAGGCGACGTGGTGGATTTGTTCGATTTTCAAGCGGTATCCTCCCCAGGTTTCAGCGCGGCTGCTGCCAGCGCCTGTTTCAGGATCGCGCGTTTCCCGATGTGGTTAGCCAGCACCAGCACCAGACGCGCGTTCAGCGCATCGCTTTCGGCCTTGCTCAGGTCCTCATGCGCGGCCAGCAGATCGGCATAGAAATCGTCGGCGCGTTCGAGGTTGGCGGTCAGGATCAGTTGGTCTTCGGTCATCTTGATCACTCCTTGCCGATGGCCCGGCGGATTGCGTGCCGGAACTGATTGTCGTCAAAGCTGGGGCGGCGGGCGGCCACGTGCTGGTCCGGGCGGATCAGGTAGACGCCGCTTTCGGCGCTGCCCAGGTAGCGCTCCTTCAGCGCCAGTGTCTTGTCGTCCTTGATGGAGAGCGCCAGGCGGGTGACCTTGATGCCTTCTTCCTCGATCTCATCGGGGGCATCGGCGTCGATGGTCAGCAGGGTGAACCTGTCCCCCAGCTGATCCAGCAGGAACCCGTCGGCCAGCGGCACGTCGGGGCAGGGGGAGCCGGGGCGGGTGCGTTCCGGCCCGTTCAGCGCATCGGCCGAGTTCAGCGGCGAGCCGTCATAGGTGCAGGGCACCGACAGGCGGCCGGAGTTCACCAGGGGGCGCGCGAAGTCATACTGTTCGGACAGGTCCAGAACCGCGTCGCGCAGAACCCGGCTCATCTCCGACTTGGGGGTGATGAAATCGGTGGAGCGCGAGGAGTTCAGGATGTTCTCATCGGCGCCGTGGATGCGTTCAACATCATAGCTGTCGAGCAGGCTTTCCGGCGCTTTGCCGTCCATCACCAGCTGCAGCTTCCAGCACAGGTTGTCGGTGTCCTGCAGGCCGGAGTTTGCGCCGCGGGCGCCAAACGGGGAAACCTGATGCGCGGCATCGCCCGCAAACAGCACCCGGCCATGGCGGAACTGCTCCATCCGGCGGCACTGGAAGGTGTAGATCGAGACCCACTCCAGCTCGAACTTAACATCTTCGCCCAGCATTGCCTGCAGCCGCGGGATCACGTTCTCGGGGCGCTTTTCGCGCTCCTTGTCGATGTCCCAGCCCAGTTGCAGGTCGATGCGCCAGACGCCATCCGGCTGCTTGTGCAGCAAGGCCGATTGCCCTTTGTTGAAGGGCGGGTCGAACCAGAACCAGCGTTCAGTGGGGAAATCGGCCTCCATGATCACGTCTGCAATCAGGAAGTTGTCCTCGAACACCCGGCCGACAAAATCCAGCCCCAGCATCTGCCGTGTGGGGGAGCCTGCACCGTCGCAGGCAATCAGCCAGTCGGCCTCCAGGTTGTAGGGGCCTTCGGGCGTGTCGACTTCCAGCGTTACATGGCTGGGATGGGTGCCGATGGCCGAGACCTTGTTGCGGCCGCGGATCTCGATCGGTGCGCCCTGTTCCTGCAGTTCGCGGACCCGGTTCACCAGGTATTCTTCGAAATAATACTGCTGCAGATTGATAAAGGCGGGGCGCTTGTGGCCCTCTTCCGGCAGCAGGTTGAAGTCATAGACCTGACGGTCGTCAAAGAACACCTTGCCGACGTTCCACTGCACGCCCTTGTCCACCATCGGCTGGCCGCAGCCGAGCCGGTCGAGGATTTCCAGGGGCCGCTTGGCAAAGCAGATCGCGCGGGAGCCGAAGCTCACCTTGTCGTTGTCATCCAGCACCACCACTTCGGTGCCGGCCTGCGCCAGGTCGATGGCGGCAGCCAGGCCGATGGGGCCTGCCCCGATCACCACTACCTTGCGGCGCACGGGTGCAGGAGCATCCTGATCCGCATGGCGCGCGTAGGGGTACAACGGGACTTCAAAGATCTTGTTCATCAGGTCTCCTCCCAATTTCCGGGTGCCGTCAGGCACAGCTTCACCGTTTCCCGGCATGGGCACGCCGGGAGGATGGTCTAGCGTCTCACAGGTTCTGCCGGGGCGATACGATCTGGATCAAACCGCCCCGGTTGCAAAGCTCCTAAGAATTATCGCTTTGGCGGGTCGTATTCAGAGGCAGGCTTGCCATTGATTGTGATTCTGCTTGCCTTCCTGATGCTGTCATCGACATTGTCAGATTGCATTCGGAGGCGAAGCCCAGCGCGTAGCCCATTTGCGACGCTTTGAAGGTCTTTCACCAGAATGTAGTGTGCATCGTGGTGACCCTTTTCTGATGCGTCTTTCGGGTAGGCTGTGAGCGCGTATTGCCCCTTTTTGTTTCTCCAGGGTTTTTGCGTTTCGCCCTTGTAGGGGCCTCGGCTTACTTTGCTTCTTATCTTCATCGGTTCTTAACCCTGCAGCGCTTCCCACATCTCCAGATCACGCTGGGCGGTCCAGATGCGGGGGTGTGCTATGCCGCGCGCTTCGTCATAGGCACGGGCGACGTTGAAGGGCAGGCAATGCTCGTAGATCGCGTAGTCGGCGAACTTGGGGTCGCATTCCGCGCGCACGGCGTCCCAGGCTTCTTTCAGCGAGCCGCCGCGTGCAGCGATGCGCTGAACCGGGCGGTAGGTGCTTTCGACGAAGTCGCGGGTGTTCTCGATGGCGGCATTGACCATTTCCTTGCCGACCAGCGCATCGCCCCGGCCCGGTGCAATCGCGTCCACGTCATAGGCTTTGATGTTGTCGAGCGTCTGGCCCCAATCGGCAAAATGCCCGTCGCCGCAGTAGCAGGCCGAGTGGTATTCGACGATGTCGCCGGTGAACATGACGTTCTGATCCGGCACATGGATCACCGCGTCGCCGGCAGTATGGGCGCGGCCGATCTGTTTGATGTCGACCCGGCGGTTGCCGAGGAAGACAGTCATCTGATCGGTGAAGGTTGTGGTGGGATAGGTCAGTCCCGGAATGCTTTCGTGGCCTTCAAACAAGCGCGGGAAACGCTGGAATTCGCTGTCCCAATCTTCCTGCCCGCGCTCCAGCACCATGTTGTATGCGGCGTTGGACATGATCACTTGCTGCGCGCCGAATGCGCTGGCGCCCAAAACGCGGACAGCATGATAGTGGGTCAGTACCACATGGGTGATCGGCTTGTCGGTGACTGACCGCACGCATTCGATCACCTTGTTCGCCAGCCGCGGTGTCGCCTGCGCCTCGACGATCATCACGGAGTCGTCGCCGATGATCACGCCGGAGTTCGGGTCGCCCTCGGCGGTGAAGGCATAGAGCCCCTCGCCGATCTCATCAAAGGTGATCTTCTTTTCGGTCAGGTCCCCTTGGGACGCAAAAGCTTTTGCCATCAGTTGGTCTCCTGAAAAATTTTCGTAAGCTCGGGGGTCAGCTTTTCCTGAAGGCGCTGAATTTCAGGTGCTAGCTCGGCCATGGTGTTTTGCATAAACGGCTGCATCTTGGACATGACTGCTGCGCCGTGCTTCGAGCTGTAAAAGTCAATCAAGGCCTGAAGTTCCTCAGTTGAGAAGATCTTCGCGCTTCCTTCAATCATCTGACTTTCAAGACGGGGTCGAAGTTCATTCATCGCGTTTGACATGAGTATCCCTACTCGCTGCTTTTGATCACTCGTCATCTTCACGTGGGGAGGCAGCGAGCTAGCGATCTGATTAGCCATGGTCTCCGGCGCGAACATATCAGAGATCATTTTCTGAGTTTCAGGCATCTTCACATACTTCTCAGCCAGAGTACGTGCATCAGATGCGAGCACAGGCTGAGAAATGCCGATTAGAAAAGCAGCTGCGCAGAGAGTTGTTCGAATTGTCATTGTCATTCCCGTCAGGATTGATTTTCGACTTCTGGCACAGTGCTAGCGGGCGAATGGATCTTCAAGGGCTGCCAGCACGGTGCCGGTGCAGTCGCCGAACCCGATGGTGTAGCCGTCGCCCTTGGCCGCGCCTTTCAGGGTCAGCGTGTCGCCATCCGCAATGAAGGAGCGCTCTTCGCCGGTGTCCAGCGTCAGCGGCTCCTTGCCGCCCCAGCTGAGTTCCAGCAGTGAGCCGCGGCTTTCCTTCACCGGGCCGGAGATGGTGCCGGAGCCCAAGAGGTCGCCCGCGTTCATTGGGCAGCCTGAGGTGGTGTGATGCGCCAGCTGCTGTGCGGCGGAGTAGTACATTTCCTTGTAATTGGTCCGCGCGATGGTGGTGGCCTCTTTGCCTTCCGGCGCCAGGGTCACTTCGAGGCCGATGTCATAGAGCATCGGACCGCAGTCCTTCAGGTGGTCCAGCAGCTCTACTTCGCGTTCCGGCGTGTCGCAGCGGAACGGTTCCAGCGCCGGTTTGGTCACGATCCAGGGGGAGATCGTGTTGGCAGTGGCCTTGGCCTGGAACGGGCCAAGCGGCTGGTATTCCCAGGCCTGGATGTCACGCGCCGACCAGTCGTTCAGCAGCACATAGCCAAAGATGTTGTCATCCGCTTCCTGCACGGTGATCGGTCCGTCCGACGGGGTGCCGACAATGGCGCCCATTTCCAGCTCGATGTCGAAGCGCGCGCAGGGCGCCCACCTTGGCTTGTCGTCATTCGGGCCTTTCAGCTGGCCCCAGGGGCGGCGCACATCGGTGCCGGAGACCACCACGGAGGACGCGCGGCCATTGTAGCCGATCGGGATATGCAGCCAGTTCGGCGGCAGCGCGTTTTCCGGGCCGCGGAACATGGTGCCGACATTGAAGGCGTGGTTCTTGCCGGCGTAGAAGTCGGTGTATTCGCTGACCGCAAAGGGCATGTGCAACTCGGCATCGGCGGCGGCAACCAGCAGGGGTTCCAGCTTGTCCTGCTCGGCGGCGCCTTCGGACAGCAGCGCCGTCAGACGGTCGCGCAGGGCGGCCCAGACGGCCGGGCCTTCCTCCATCAGGTCGTTCCAGTAGGGCACATCGAACAGCGGCGCGTCGCTCAGCTGGACCAGCCCGGCCTCCTCAGTGGCCTGCATGTCCAGGATCATATCGCCGATGGCCACACCGCAGCGGGGATCATCGCCATCAACGGAAAACACGCCATAAGGCAGGTTGTTCAGCGGGAACGGGTGGTTTGCATCATTGGCCGAGGCCACCCAGGATTTCAGCAGAGGCATCGTGTCTCCAGTTTCCGGATCCGAAGATCCTTTTCATCTTTCCGGAAATACTCCGGGGGTGAATGGGCCGTTGAGGCCCAGAGGGGGCAGCGCCCCCTCACCGTTTCATTTCAGGCCGGGCGTGCCGTCGAATTTCTTTTCGATGTCGCTCCAGCAGTCGATGTAGTCATCCTGCAGCGGCGCGTCCTTGGCTGCAAATGCGGTCAGATGCTGCGGGAAGCGGGTTTCGAACATGAAGGACATGGTGTTCTCCAGCTTCTCGGGGCCGAGGTTGGAGTTGGACGCGCCCTCAAAGGCGTTCTTGTCCGGCCCGTGCGGCAGCATCATGTTGTGCAGGCTCATGCCGCCCGGCACAAAGCCCTGCGGCTTGGCGTCATACTGGCCGTAGATATTGCCCATCAGCTCCGACATGATGTTCTTGTGGTACCACGGCGGGCGGAAGGTGTTTTCGGCCACCATCCAGCGCTCGCGGAACAGCACAAAGTCGATGTTGGCAGTGCCGGGCACGCCCGACGGCGCGGTCAGCACGGTGAAAATCGACGGATCCGGGTGGTCGAACAGGATCGCGCCTACCGGGCAATAGGTGGTCAGGTCGTATTTGTAAGGCGCGTAGTTGCCGTGCCAGGCGACCACGTCCAGCGGCGAGTGGCCGATCCTGGTCTCGTGGAACTGGCCGCACCATTTGATGGTCACGGTGGAGGGCGCCTCGCGGTCCTCGAACGCCGCCACCGGCGCCTTGAAGTCGCGCGGGTTGGCCATGCAGTTGGCACCAATCGGCCCGCGGCCCGGCAGGTCGAATTTCTGGCCGTAGTTCTCGCAGACAAAACCGCGGGCCGGGCCTTCCAGAACTTCCACCCGGTAGACCAGCCCGCGCGGGATGATGGCGATTTCCTGTGGTGCCAGGTCGATGATGCCGAGTTCGGTGGCGAACCGAAGCCGGCCCTCCTGCGGAACCACCAGAAGTTCGGAGTCGGCAGAGAAGAAATAGCTGTCCACCATCGACTCGGTGACCAGGTAGATGTGGCTTGCCATGCCGGCCTGGGTGTTCACGTCGCCCGCGGTGGTCATGGTGCGCATACCGGTGAGCCAGGTCAGGCCTTCATCCGAATGCGGCACCGGGTCCCAGCGGTACTGGCCCAGCGAGATCACATCCGGGTCGACGCAAGGCGCCGATTTCCAATGCGGCAGGTCAATCTTTTCATAGCGGTGCGAATGCTTGACCGACGGGCGGATGCGGTAGCACCAGGTCCGTTCCGGCACATCAGCGGTAAAGGCGGTGCCGCTCAGCTGTTCGCCGTAGAGGCCATAGTTGCACTTTTGCGGGCTGTTCATGCCCTGCGGCAGCGCGCCGGGCAGCGCCTCGGTTTCAAAGTCGTTGGCAAAGCCGGGCATATAGCCCTCGTGCGGCCCCTGAAGCGAGGGAGCCTGAATCATTTCATGGGGATCGGCTGGCCGATTCATCGCGCGTTTCTCCTCTTGCTGCTTGCGGGATATTAGTTGTTTTTGTAACTAACAAGGGAGAGGGGACGAAAATGAACGAAAAAGATGATTTCGCTTTGCAGGATTTCCTGCCCTATCTGCTGAACCGCGCTGCCGAGGAAAGCTCGCTGGGGTTCCAAAAGCATTACAAGAACCGTTACGGGATGCTGCGCACAGAATGGCGGGTGCTGTTTCACCTGGGCAACTACGGCCAGATGACCGCCAAGGAGATCGGCAGCCGGGCCAAGATCCACAAAACCAAAATCAGCCGCGCCGTGGCCAAGCTGGCGGAGAAGCGTTTCGTGACCCGCACCCGCGATGAAAACGACCGCCGCGCTGAACATCTGGCACTGACGCCGGCGGGGGAGGCGGCGTACAAGGACCTGCGCGAGCACGCGCTGGATTTCGATACCCAAATCTGCGCCCGCTTCACCACCGGCGAGGTTGCAATTTTGCGGTATATGCTGCGCAATTTAGCAGGGATCGAGCCATAGACATTGAAGGGCCCAGCCCCCAGATAATGCAGCGGGATTGAAGGTGAAGCGATGATACAGATTGATGTCAATTCAGGGCCGCTGATTGCCTGGCTGATGGAGCAGGGCCTGCAGGGCACCAGCCAGCAGCAACTGCTGGACGGCTACTGCCAGCGCCTGACCGAGGCCGGGGTGCCGCTGATGCGTTTTCACCTGGCGCAGCGGGCCTATCACCCGGAGTTCGGGGGCATCGGAATCCGCTGGATCCGCGGCGAAAGCATCACCAGCCATCATTACGAATACCAGGAGAACCCGGGAGAGGATTGGCTGAACAGCCCCTTCTACCGGCTGCTGCAACAGGAGCTGCCGGATCTGCGGGTGCAGATGGAGGCTGGCCCGCCGTTTGACTTCCCGGTCATTGATGAGCTTTATGAGGCCGGCGCGACCGATTATTTTGCGGCCGGTCTCCGGTTTCATCCGCCGGAAGAAAAGCAGCCAGACCCGCGGCGCCCGGGCGAAGGCATCCTGGTGTCCTGGACCACTGACCGCAAGGGCGGTTTTTCCAGCCGCGAGCTGGACCTGATCCGCACCACGCTGCCGCATCTGGGGCTGGCGCTGAAATCCTCATCGAACCGGCAAATCGCCAGCGATCTCTTGCAGATCTACCTGGGCCGCGACGCGGGCCGCCGGGTTCTGTCGGGTGAAATCCGGCGCGGATCCTCGCAGGAAATCGATGCGGTGATCTGCCTGTTCGACCTGAAGGGGTTCACTCAGCTGGCTGAACGGCTGCCGGGCGAAGAGCTGATCGACATGCTGAACGGCTATTTCGGCCTGGCGGTTGCCACCATCCAGGCCCATGGCGGCAATATCCTTAAGTTCATGGGCGACGGCATGCTGACCATGTTCAATCTTGGCAGCATCGAGGAAGACGCCCACGCAGCGCTTGCGGCAGCAAATGAGCTTTGCGGCAAGATCCGCGCCTTCAATGCAGAGCGTGAGGCTGAAGGGCTGCCAACCGCCGGGTTCACTCTGGCTTTGCATGCCGGCGACATTCTCTATGGCAATATCGGGGCCAAGAACCGGCTGGATTTCACCGTGATCGGCCAGACCGTGAACCAGACCGCGCGGATTGCGGGGATGCACCGTTCCGTGGGGCAGAACATCATCATGTCCGAGGATGTGATGAAGGCGGCCAAGGGCACCGAACATGATCTGGTATCGCTGGGCCGCTACATGCTGCGCGGTGTGGCCGAACCGATCGAGCTTTATACCATCTACCGCGGCAGCTGCGGTTGCGGCTGACGGGCTGCCGGGGCGGGATCAGATGCTGATCTCGACCCCGGGCAGGTTCACCTCTTTCATCATGTCGCGCAGCTCCTGGCGGGCGGCGACGTTGGAGATGTTCAGCTGCTTGACGCCGATGTCCTTGAGGTCCAGCAGTGTCAGCCCGCGCGGGAACAGTTCGCGGAAAATCACCCGCTCGGAAAAGCCCGGCGCCACGCGGAAGCCGATCCGTTTGGACAGCATCTTAATGGCGCGTTCCATCTTTTCCTTGTTGACCATGCGCTGGGTGCCGACCCGGTTGCGGATCACGATCCAGTCGATCGGCTTCAGCCCCGCCTGCGCCCGCAGCTGGCGGGCGTTCCAGACCATTTCGGAATAGACCGACGGGCCGGTGATGGTTTCACCCTTCTGGTCCACATGCGCCAGCAGGTCGAAATCGACAAAGCTGTCATTGAGCGGGGTGATCAATGTGTCGGCCAGCGAATGCGCCACCTGGCTGAGACGGGTGTGCGAGCCGGGGCAGTCGATCAGGATGAAGTCATGGCCCGGCTCCAAGGCCGAAACCGCTGCCGACAACCGGTGGTCATAGATGTTTTCACCCGGCTGCAGGCTGGCCGGGTCAATTTCCGGCAGTTCATGCATGTCCACCATCGGCAGGTCCAGCCCGGCCTTGGCGCAGAAATCCTTGCGGTTCTCCAGATAGCGCCCCATCGAGCGCTGCCGCAGGTCCAGGTCCAGCGCCGCGACCTTGTGGCCCAGCCGGGCCAGGGTGGTTGCGACGTGCATGGAAACAGTCGATTTGCCCGCGCCGCCCTTCTCGTTGCCGACGACAATGATATGCGCCATATACAGGTCCCTTCGCTCGTGCTTTGCTGCACGTCTTTCGCTTTGGGTCCCTGTATAGGCTCTGGATTCCGCCAAGAAAAGCGGTGCGGGCAGTCTGGTAAACTTAGTGTATCACCTGTGTTTTGCAGGACCCGCCGGCTTGCGCTTGGGGCGGGCATCGCCGCCTTTGCCGCCCTTTGCAGACAGGGCTGCAGCGGCGCGTGCCTTGTTCTTCTTGCTGTTGGGCTTGCCAACCGGCGGCTTGGGGCCTTTCGCCGTAAACGGCTTGGCCGCAGGCGCGCCGGGTTTGGTCATCCGCTTGGACGGGTCGGACGCGCCTTTGGGCTTGGCGGTCACGGCCGGTTTGGGCTTGCTGGGGCGGTCCTCCTTGCGGGCCGGTTTGCTGTCCCAGTCTTTGCGCGCGGGCTTGTCGCCCCAGTCCTTGCGTGCAGGTTTATCGCTCCGCTCCTTGCGCTCAGGCTTGCCGCTCCATTCCTTGCGGGGCGGGCGGCTGTCTTCGCGGTGATCGGATTTAGCGCGGTAGGGCTTGGCGCCATCGTCCTTGCCGCGATGCGGTTTGCGGTCGCCCTTGAAGCCGCCTTTCGGCCCGCCGGGGCCGCGGCGCGGGGCAGGGGCCAGTTCCGGTGCTTCGGACAGCTGTGTCAGCACGGCGCCCGGTTCCAGCTCTGTCTTGCCGCCAAGCGCCTTGAGGAAGCCCTCAACTGCGCCTTCGCTGATTTCGGCAAAGGTCTCGTTTTCCTGCACCCGGATCGCGCCGATGGCGCCGCGGTCGATGTTGCCGGCTTTGCACAGCATCGGCAGCACCTTGCGCGGGTCGGCGCCTGCCTCGCGGCCGCCGGACAGAGAGAACCAGACGGAGGGGCCAAAGGCTTTGCGCTCCTTGCGTTCCTTGCGCGGCTCCGGGGTGTCAGCCGGGCGCAGGTCCTCAGGCGCCGAGTGGCGGCTGCGGAACAGGCGCAGGTAGGTGGCAGCGATCTGTTCGGGGGTGAAGGTGTCCAGCAGGGTTTGCACGCCGGCCTGCTCGTTTTCGGCCACCGGCTCCTGCCAGACCGGATCGGCCAGCATGCGTTCTTCGTCACGCGCCAGCACATCGTCGGCGGAGGGCGCCTCGCAATGCTCGGCGTTCAGCTTGGCCCATTTCAAGAGGCGCAGAGCCTTGCTGCGTGCCTTGGGCGGGGCGATCAGCGCGCTGACGCCCTTGCGGCCCGCGCGGCCCGTGCGGCCGGAGCGGTGCAGCAGGGTTTCGTGGTTCGAGGGCAGCTCCGCATGGACCACCAGCTCCAGCCCCGGCAGGTCGATGCCGCGGGCGGCCACATCGGTGGCCACGCAGACCCGGGCGCGCCCGTCGCGCATCGCCTGCAGCGCGTGGCTGCGCTCGGTCTGGGACAGCTCGCCCGACAGGGTCACCACCGGCAGGCCGCGGTTGGTCAGGCGCGCGGCCAGACGGTTCACGGCTGCGCGGGTGTTGGCAAAGACGATGGAGCTCGGCGCCTCGTAGAAGCGCAGCACGTTGATGATGGCGTTTTCCGCGTCCGCTTGCGCCACGCTCATCAGCCGGTATTCGATATCCGCGTGCTGCTTGGTCTCGCCCGCGGTCTTGATCCGCATCGCGTCGCGCTGGAAGGTTTCGGCCAGGCTGGCGATTGCCGGCGGCACGGTGGCGGAGAACAGCAGGGTGCGGCGGTCTTCGGGCGCTTCGCCCAAAATGAATTCCAGATCCTCGCGGAAGCCGAGGTCCAGCATCTCGTCGGCCTCGTCCAGCACCACGCCGCGCACCTGGCTGAGGTCGATGGAGCCGCGCGCGATATGGTCGCGCAGACGGCCCGGCGTTGCTGCAACGATGTGAGCGCCGCGTTCCAGCGCCCGGCGCTCGTCGCGCATGTCCATGCCGCCGACGCAGGAGGCAATCCGTGCGCCCGCGCCGCGGTACAGCCAGCCCAGTTCGTGTTTTACTTGCAGCGCCAGTTCGCGGGTCGGGGCAATCACCAGCGCCAGCGGCGCCGCGGCCTCGCCGAACGCCTCGTCTTCGCCCAGCAGATCCTGGGCCAAAGCCAGGCCAAAGCCGACGGTCTTGCCGGAGCCGGTCTGCGCGGACACCAGCAGGTCGCGCCCTTCCACCTCGGGCTGGGTCACGGCCTCCTGCACTTGGGTCAGGGTTTCATATCCGCGTTCTTGCAGTGCGTTGGCCAGGGCTTGTTTCACGAGGGGGCTGTCTTTCCCGCGGGGCAATGATCCGGCCCCAGCGTCAGAAGAAAAAGAAAGAAGGCTGCCCGTCCGGGGCAGCCTTCGGGAGTTCTGAAAAATACGGCAGGCGGCTTAGAAGCCCAGGCCTTCGTATTTCTTTTTGAACTTCGACACGCGGCCGCCGGCGTCCAGCAGGCGCGAGGTGCCGCCGGTCCAGGCCGGGTGCACGGTCGGGTCAATGTCGAGTGCCAGCTGATCACCCTCGGAGCCCCAGGTGGAGCGCATCTTGATGATGGTGCCGTCGGTCATTTTGACGTCGATGAAGTGGTAGTCGGGATGGGTGTCTTTTTTCATGATACCACTCCTCAGGCTTTCTTGGGCTTGTAGTTCGCGTCTTCTGCGATACGGGCCGACTTGCCGCGGCGCGCGCGCAGGTAGTACAGCTTGGCGCGGCGCACGCGGCCGCGGCGCACAACGGTGATGCTGTCGATGTTGGTCGAATACAGCGGGAACACACGCTCCACGCCTTCGCCGAACGAAATCTTGCGGACGGTGAACGAGCCGGCAATGCCCGAGCCGTTTTTGCGGCTGATGCAAACGCCTTCGTAGTTCTGAACGCGCGAACGCGAGCCTTCGGTCACCTTGTAGCCGACACGGATGGTGTCACCGGCTTTGAAGTCGGGGATCTCTTTCCCCAGGGCGGCGATCTGTTCCGCCTCCAGCTGTGCGATCAGGTCCATCGCAACTCTCCTAATCTGCCTGCGGTTTATTCCGCAGAGGTTTGTGCCGTCATGAGAGCTCCTGGTCTTCACCGGGTCCGCCGTTGCGCCCGCCAGAGATCACGCCGTCTGTTCCTTGCTGCCGGCAGCAGGATCCCGGGGAAAACCGAAGAAGATTTTCAGGTGAGCGATCCAACAGCCAACGGCCCGGAGCCGCAAATGCGAATCCAGACCGGCGCTGTATACGTCCGCAGGACCAGTAAAACAAGTGCTGAGCTGCATGGTCAGCAAGAGTTTTCTGAAAACTCTTGCCAAATCATTTCGGAAAAGATTCGGGGCTGCCGCCCCCGGCTCTTCAGGCCTTTACGCGGTCTGATCGTCCAGGGCTGCGTCCGGCGCGTTTTTCTTGACCGACTCGATGCCATTGTCGCGGCCCGAAGCGCTGGCATAGCTTTGCGAGGTGCCGATCACCTGGCCGTTGGTGGCTTTCAGGTTGAACATATGCTTGCCGGCCGAGGTTTCCTTGCGTTCGTAGCGCGCATCATCGCCGGCATTCTTCCTGACCGACTCAATGCCGTTTTCCGCACTGGCTTTCTGCTTGTAGCCTTCGCTTGCCAGGATGTTCTCGCCGTTGCCTGCCTTCAGGCGGAAACGGAATTCACCTGCTTTGTCTTCGTAAAGTTCAAATTTTCCAGCCACCCTGTTCTCTCCTGTCATTTAACTTATGCAGGGAGAGTAAAACACGGGTTTTGAATTGCGGCAACGGCTTCTCCCGGGGAAAAAGCGCGGCGGCCGCGCCACTTGCGGCCTCTCCGGAAGTCTCGGATCAGGGTTTGCTGCTGTCCTTGGCGCGCTGGAAGGCCTCCCAAAGATCAGGGCGCCGGGCCTTCGTGATCTCTTCGCTCATGTGATGGCGCCAGCCGGCGATCTTGCCGTGGTGGCCGGACATCAGAACCTCGGGGATGCCGCGGCCTTTCCATTCGGCCGGGCGGGTGTACTGCGGATGCTCCAGCAGACCGGAGGCGAAGCTCTCCTCCTCCGTCGAGGCCTGGTTGCCCAGAACGCCAGGGATCAGCCGCACCGTGGCGTCGATCAGCGCCTGTGCCGCAAGCTCGCCGCCGGTCATGACAAAATCACCCAGGGAAACCTCCTGGATGCCGTAGTGTTCCAGCACCCGTTCATCGACGCCTTCGAACCGGCCGCACAGCAGGGTGATGCCGTCGCATTGGGCGAAACCCTGCATCATCTGCTGGTTCATCGGCCGTCCGCGCGGGGTCAGGTAGACCAGAGGCCAGTTGCCGCGGGTGTCTGCCATCGTGTGCTCGATCGCTTCGCCCAGCACATCAGCGCGCAGCACCATGCCTGCTCCGCCGCCAGCGGGCGTGTCATCGACATTGCGGTGCTTGCCGACGCCAAATTCGCGCAGATCGGTGGTCTCCAGCTGCCAAAGACCCTCCTGCAGCGCCTTGCCGGTCAGGCTTTCGCCCAGCACACCAGGAAAGGCCCCTGGAAACAGGGTGATGATCTTGGCCTTCCACACGCCTGCCAGGTCCGGCGTCGGCGTCATCAGCTCGCGCGGTTTCAGCGTGGGGCGGATGGCCTTGCGGCCGTGGGATCGGGAGGGCGTGTCGGTCATGGCGTTCTCATAGGCGATGGAGCGCTGCGAAGAAAGCGGAGTTATGCGAGGCTCTGCCTCGCGCTCCGGGATATTTCAGGCCAGATGAACAAGGGATCCGGTTTTCTTCTGGCGGGAAGTATCCTGGGGGTGAGCGCCAGGGGCGCGAGGGGGCAAAGCCCCCTATGCAGGATTCAGAACAGCCCTTCCGGCGGGTCGGCAATAATGCGGCCCTGGTTCAGGTCCACCGTCGGCACCGCCTCCAGGGTGAAGGGCAGAAGCACCGTGGCCTTCAGGCCGGGGCCATGGATTTCCAGCAGATCGGAAGCGCCATGGTTCTGCACCGATTTCACCGTGCCCAGCAGGGTGCCGCCGGTGTCATAGACCTCCAGCCCGACAAGATCGGCATGGTAGAACTCATCATCCGGCAGCTGCGGCAGCTGATCGCGGCGGGCGAACAGGCGCAGGCCCTTGATGGCGTCGGCGTCCTCTTTGGTTTCAATACCGCTCAGCAGGGCGGCGAAACCGTTCTTGATCGGGCGGGTAATGGTCAGCGAGTAGGTCTTGGAGCCGTCCTCGCTGCTGAGCGGCGAGTAGTCCTCGATCTCCTCCGGGATGGCACAGAAGCTTTTGAGCCGCACCTCGCCGCGCACCCCGAAGGACCCGGCAATTGCGCCCACGCAGATCAGATCGCTCATGGTATCAGTCCTTTGCACAGAACCCCGCGCGCAGCCATTGGCCGCCGGATTGTTCGCAGAGTTCGCTTTGGTGGTTGCGTTCTAAGAAGATGCCCGCGGTAAAGGCCACTGCAACAAAAAACACAAGCCGGATCAACCGTCCCATGAGGCCTCAGCGGGTTTCGAGCGGCAGATCCGCCATCCGGCTTTCCCAGCCTTTTTCTTCCAGTTCGGGCGTGTCTGACAGCCGTTCCGGGTAGCCGACGCAAAAATAACCGATCAGCTGCCAGCCCTCGGGTGCATTCAGATCGCGGTTCAGCTGCTGGGGATCCAGCACCGAAACCCAGCCCAGGCCCAGCCCTTCGGCGCGCAACGCCAGCCAGAACAGGGTGATGGCGGTGACCACAGAGTAGCGCCGCATCTCCGGCATGGTTGCCGCGCCCAGCCCGTGGCCCTGGAGGGTCTCATCATCGCAGTAGACTGCCAGCTGCACCGGGGCTTCGCGCATGCCGGACAGTTTCAGCTCCGCATAGCGTTCGGCCTTTTCACCGGAATAACCGGTTAGCGCCTGGGCATTGGCGGCTTGGAAATTCTTCAGCGCAGCAGCGCGGGCGGTGCCGCTGTCCACCCGCAGGATGCGCCAGGGTTCGCTCAGCCCCACCGAGGGGGCAAGCTGAATGGCAGAGAGGCAGCGCATCAGCACTGCCTCCTCCACCGGATCGCTGCGGAACCGGCGCACGTCGCGCCGGAGCCGCATCAGCAGATCAAGCTGGCTGCGGAACTCCTCGGGAAAAGCGCCCCGCAGCTCCACGGAATTATTCCGCGTCTGCAGCTGCTTCGGCAGCTTCAGCAGCCTTTGCAGCTTTCTCTTCGGCGCGCTCCTGGGCTTTCTTGCCCGGGGTGCCTTTGTTCGGGTTGTTGCGCTCGGCCTTCTCGCGGACGCCGGCGGCTTCCAGCATGCGGGCGATACGGTCGGTGGGCTGGGCGCCCTGGCTCAGCCAGTACTGCACGCGCTCCAGGTCCATTTTCACGCGGTCTTCCGAATCTTTCGGCAGCAGCGGGTTGTAGGTGCCCAGCTTCTCGATGAAGCGGCCGTCGCGCGGCATGCGGCTGTCAGCAGCCACGATGCGGTAGAAGGGGCGTTTTTTGGAGCCGCCGCGGGCCAAACGGATTTTCATTGCCATGGGTACATCTCCTTTGATGGCGTTGTCCGGGGTATGCCCCGGTTGTCCTGTTGTCGTTGTTATTCTTGGTGTTTCTTATGGTGGCGGATGACTTCACCGATGATGAAGTTCAAGAAAGCCTTGGCGAATTCAGGGTCAAGATCGGCCTGATCCGCCAGGTCTTCGAGCCGTGCGATCTGCGCCGCTTCGCGGGTCGGATCGGACGGGGGAAGGTCGTGTTCGGCCTTGAGCCGGCCCACCGCCTGGGTGTGCTTGAAGCGCTCGCCCAGGGTATAGACGAGGATCGCATCCAGGCGGTCGATGCTTTCGCGGTGGCCCTTCAGCAGTTGGGCTGCGCGGGCGGCGGGGTCTTGGGTATCTGTTGTCATCGGGTTCTCCGCAATGCAGCAGGCCGGGTGTGTGTCAAAGGGGTGCCAGGCGTGCACCGGCTGTGCACCCCCTGTGCACCGCCGCAGCGCAGCATCCGGGAAATCACGCGCACATCAGTCAATGGCCCAGCCCTCCGGTTTGAAGAGCGGGTCGGCATAATGCCCGATTTCCATTTCGATGCCATGCGCAATCTGGCTGTCCTTCAGGGCGTCCGGGGCGGGGTGGCGGTAGACCGCGTCATTGCCGTCAATGGTGGCGGCCTCGTGGTCCTTCCTGGCACCAAGCCGTTCCGCGAGCCGGATCGAGTCGAGATTCTTCGGGTCGATATAGCTGACCGCAGTCTCCCAGCCTAGTTTCGAATAGAAATACTGGCGGGCAGCATGGGCCGCCTCCAGCGCATAGCCCTTGCCGGCCGCGCCGGGCCAGATGATCCAGGCGATTTCGCGCTCCGGCCAGCCTGCGGGCTGCCAGCCGCCGGCCATGCCGTAGGTTTCATCCGTGCCCTTGTCGTGGATCATCCACATGCCAAAGCCGCGCACCTGCCAGTGGCCGATCTCGGCGGCATAGAGCATCCAGGCCTCGTAGGTGTTCAGCGGCCCGCCCATGAAGCGCGAGCGGTAGGAGCTGAAGGTGGCCTTGAAGTCAGGGTAATCCTGCGGCGCGGGGCCGCGCAGCACCAGGCGGCGGGTTTCGATCACCGGGATGTCAAACGGCATCAGCGCGCTCCTTCCGAAGGAAGGGCGCGGCACAGCCGGGATATGATCCCGTACCGGCGCATCAGTGCAGCAGGCCCCGTACGGCCTCCGGGCCGGAAACCCGCGGCGGCGGCATGTGGCGCCAGGCGCGGATGTTCGGCGCGGGCTGCAGTCGGAACGACACCGGTTTTTCGGGCTGCGCGCCGACCCGGCGGGCCAGTGCGATGGAGGCGTCGTTTTCCTCTGGCACATAGGAGACGATCGAGTCCCAGCCCGCCTCGGTGAACAGCCAGTCAAGCACAGCCTGTGCGGCCTCGCTGGCATAGCCTTTGCCGCGGCCAGGCTCCATCAGGTGCCAGGACAGTTCCGGTTCCGGCCAGCCTTTGGGGAACCAGGGGCCGACCAGGCCGACGGTCGTGCCGGTGCTGCGCTCGACCACGGCAAACAGCCCGTAGCCATGCAGGTGCCAGTGGCCGATGATGGTGGCAATCGACCACCAAAGGGAATCGGGATCCTCTGCCGCGTCGATGAAACGCGGCGCGCCGGCATCGAGGAAGGCGGCATTGGCGTCAAACTCCGGGTCTGCCGGAGAGATCAGCATCAGCCGTTTAGATAGCAGCCGTGGAAGCGGCTTTCGCACGTCAGTCATATTACACCCCTTTGCCCGGGCGGCGGGCCGCCCGGCATATAGTTTACCCATCCAATGATGGAGTATCGGGGAGAGGGCGTAATTTTCAGTTAAACGGGGCGCTGCCGCGGCTGCCGGAAGCGCCGGCTTAGCGCCAATTTGATGAAAGCTCATGCGTAAGCCTCCATCCCGCCGTCGCAAGGCGCAGCCGGGGCGGGGTGGCGGTAGACCAGCTCGCGCCCGTGTTTGGGATTGTCGAATTCTGTCTCAAACACTGCGCCGAGACGTTCGGCCAGCGCCACCGAGCGGGTGTTGCCCGGGAAGATGTTGGAGCAGAGCGCCGGCAGGCCCATCACCTCATAGGCGTGGGTGCGGACGGCCAGGGCAGCTTCGGCCATGACGCCGCGGCCTTCGCCCGCCGGGAAGGCGACCCAGCCCAGTTCCGGTTCCGGCCAGCCCTCGGGCTGCCAGATGCCGGTGATGCCAAGCGCCGCGCCGCTGTCCTTGCAGGTGATGGTCCAGAAACCGAAGCCCCGCATCGCCCAGTGGCCCACCGACATGGTGAACCAGCGCCAAGCTTCGTTACGGTCGAGCGGGCCGCCAAATCCCCAGGAGCGTTCCTCATTCGCGAAGAACGCTGCCACCGGCCCGAAGTCCGCCGCCTCCGGTCCGCGCAGGACCAGGCGTTCGGTTTCAAGCTGAGGGATGGCGGGGAGCTGCATGGCTTACTTCTTCTTGCCAAATCCGCTGAGGCCCGCGGGCAGGCCCATGCCGCCGCCGAGGCCGGGGAGGCCGCCGGGCAGGCCGCCTTTGCCGCCCATTGCCTTGGCCGCGGCTTCCAGTGCCTTGGGGTCCATCTGGCTGGGATCCATGCCGCCCATATCCGGCATGCCGCCCTTGCCGAACATGCCTTTCATGGCCTGTTTCAGCATCTTGCCTTTGCCCATCTTGCCCATCTTCTTCATCACATCGGCCATCTGCCGGTGCATTTTCAGAAGCTTGTTGAGGTCGGAGACCTCCATGCCGGAACCGGCCGCGATGCGTTTCTTGCGGGAGGCCTGCAGCAGGGCGGGGTTGGCGCGTTCCTTCTTGGTCATCGACTGGATCATGGCGATCTGGCGCTTGAGCACCTTGTCGTCCATGCCGGCGTCCTGCACCTGCTTGGCCATTTTGCCCATGCCGGGCATCATTTGCATCATGCCCTCCATGCCGCCCATCTGGAGCATCTGTTCAAGCTGCATCTTCAGGTCGTTCATGTTGAACTGACCCTTCATCATGCGCTTCATCATCTTTTCGGCCTGTTCGGCCTCGATGGTTTCCTGGGCCTTTTCGACCAGCGCCACGATGTCGCCCATGCCGAGGATTCGGCCGGCGATGCGGTCGGCCTCGAAGGTTTCCAGGGCGTCCATCTTTTCGCCGAGGCCGACAAAGCGGATCGGCTTGCCGGTGACGGCGCGCATCGACAGCGCGGCGCCGCCGCGGCCGTCGCCGTCCATCCGGGTGAGGACCACGCCGGAGATGCCGATCTTGGCGTCGAATTCCTCGGCCACCTCAACCGCGACCTGGCCGGTCAGGCCGTCGACCACCAGCAGGGTCTCGCGCGGGGAGACCACGTTGCGGACGTCCTCGACCTCCTGCATCAGGGTCTCGTCGATGTGCAGGCGGCCGGCGGTGTCGAGCATATAGACGTCATAGCCGCCCAGCATCGCCTGCTGCTTGGCGCGTTTGGCGATGTCGACCGGCTTCTGGCCGGGCACGATGGGCAGGGTGTCGACGCCGATCTGGGTGCCGAGGACGGCCAACTGGTCCATCGCCGCCGGGCGGTAGACGTCGAGCGAGGCCATCAGGACCTTCTTGCCCTCTTTCTCCTTCAGCCGTTTTGCCAGCTTGCCGGTGGTGGTGGTCTTGCCGGAGCCCTGCAGGCCGACCATCAGGACGGGGGCGGGCGGGTTGTCGACCTTGAGCTTGCCGGGGTCTTCGTCGCCGCGCAGCACGTCGACCAGCGCGTCGTGGACGATCTTGACGACCTGCTGGCCCGGAGTGACCGACTTGGTGACCGCCTGGCCGGTGGCCTGGTCCTGCACCTTCTTGATGAAGTCGCGGGCAACCGGCAGCGAGACGTCGGCTTCCAGCAGGGCGACGCGCACTTCGCGCAGGGCGGATTTGACGTCTTCCTCGTTCAGGGCGCCCTGTTTGGTCAGCCGGTCAAAGACGCCGGAAAGGCGTTCGGATAGATTTTCAAACATGCCTGCGGCCTCCTGTTGCCGGTTTCAATACGTGGCGCCCCCGTATGTAGGGGACATGCGGTCCATGCGCAAATGCCCGCCGGTCCTGGTGTCAGTCGTGGGGGCAAACCAAACGAGTTTGCCCCCACGGGCGTAACACGCTGGTGGGGGGCGATCCCTGGCACGGGCAGGGACCGGAAGACTCAGATCTCCCGGATGTTTGGGCAGGCGTTACGCGGAATGGGGGGCGGAGTCAACCTTTGCCGGGCTTTCGGCGGGGAGCCAGGCATTGATCGCATCGCTCAGCCGCTGGGCGCCGCGGCCATTGGTGTAGGCTTCGACCACCGGGTGGCGGCCGGCGCTCATGCCGCCGTCCAGCACCAGAACCGGGCGGTGGAGCGTGCGGGTGCGGCCCTCGCGGCGGCTGGTGGTGCTTTCCACCTCAGCGTGGGAGAGGTCTGCGAGGCGGTGCTCCACCTGGTTGTAGCCGAACACCGACTGGCGCCGGATCACCACGCTGCCGCCGGGGCGGTCGAGGATCACCTGGACACGGCGCACGAACAGGCAGAAGGCCAGCGCGCCCATGCCGCCGCCAACCAGGGTAAAGATCAGGCCGGGCAGGATCAGGTCGCCACCCTGGCTGAGCATGCCAAGGCCGGCGCCGGCAAAGACCAGGATGAAAAAGACAAGCATGATCCCGATCAGCCAGGGCGTATCGGACAGGATCAGCTGTTCGGGCGTGTTGCGGGTGATTTTCATGGGGTCAGCTTACCCAAGGGAAAGCCGCGGGAGAGGGGAAAACGGCAGCGGATGCGTCAAAACCCTGCGCTGGGTGCTGCCGTTACGCCCTCTGCGCGCTTGACTCGGGGGCGGGTGGTTGGCCAACATCACACGGTGGCCCAACGCCGATCACTCACCGGACGGGCCGGCTCCTATGAGCCGCGAGGCAGATCTTCAGCACAGGCAGTTCACGCGAACCTCAGTGTCCGCGATCCTCACCGGGCAGCCGCAACAGCTAAGGGAGGATCTGAGAACATGCGCGTTTTCACTATTCTGGGACCGTCGCAGTCCGGCAAATCAACGCTGGCCTCGGCGCTGGCCAATCTGGACAGTGCCGCGGGCAAGAGGCAGGAGGTTGCAGGCGTCGCCGCTTTGCAGCCTTTTTCATTTATGGGGGAGGACTGGGCCGCGATCGATATCGCGGGCGGCGCCGACAACCTGGCGCAGGCGGGTCCGGCGCTGGCGGCCAGCGATGCTGCGGTTCTGTGCGTGCCGGCGGATGCCGGGGCTGCGGTGCTGAGCGCGCCGTATTTGCGCAAGCTGGAAGAGGCGGGGGTTCCCGCCTTTATTTTTGTCAACCGCATGGACCAGGCAACGGACCGGGTGGCGGAAATCGTCGCCGCGCTTCAGGCCTATTGCAGCCACAACATCATCCTGCGGCAGGTGCCGATCCGCGAGAGGGGGCAGGTTGTGGGTGCTGTGGATCTGATTTCCGAGCGGGCCTGGCAGTATCAGGAGGGCAAGCCCTCGGCGCTGATCGAGCTGCCGGTGGCGATGTATGCGCGCGAGCAGGAGGCCCGCACCGAGCTGCTGGAGGCGCTGGCGGATTTTGACGACACGCTGCTGGAGGAGCTGATCGAGGATCAGCAGGTGATGGCCGAGGAAGCCTATGAGGTCGCGACCAAGGTGTTGCAGCACAACGATCTGATCCCGGCGCTGATGGGCTCGGCGGAGCACAAGAACGGGATCATGCGCCTGATGAAGTCGCTGCGCCACGAGGCGCCGGATGTGGGTGCGGCGCTGGAGCGGCTGTCGCAGGACGGCAGCGTGATGGCGGTGGGCTGCATGGCGGATCTGGTCAAGCATCTGGGCAAGACGGTGATGGTGCGTGCGTTGGATGGCAAGGTTGGCAATGGGCTGCCGGTTGGCGGTGCTGCACTGGGGGCGCTGACCGGAGTCGGATCGGCCGCCAACACCAGCCTGACGCCCGGCGACATGGGGCAGGCGGTGAAATCCGATCATCTGAACCTGGGCTTTGCCTATGGGCCGGATGGTGCGGCGCCGCTGCCGGAGTGGGCGCAGCCGCGGCCCTCGACCTTCCGGCGGGTGATCACGCCGGTGAATGAGCGCGACGATGCCCGGCTGTCGGGCGCACTGGAGCGGCTGGCGGAGATCGACCCGGCGCTGGTGCTGGGCCAGGATGAGGCCAGCGGCCATGTGCTGTTGAACCTGCAGGGGCCGCTGCATATGCGCCGGATCAAGCAGGCGCTGAAGGACGAGTTCGGCGTCGAGGTGGAGGAAGGGGCGGTGCCGCCGGCGCTGCGCGAGACCATCAAGAAAGCGGTGCAGGTGCATCACCGCCACCGCAAGCAGTCGGGCGGCGCGGGCCAGTTTGCGGATGTGGTGATCGAGGTGAAGCCCTTGCCGCGCGGCAGCGGGTTTGTGTTCGAGGAAACCGTGAAGGGCGGCGCGGTGCCCAAGAACTATATCCCCTCGGTCGAGGCGGGCGCGCGCGAGGCGCTGGCGCAGGGGCTGAACGGCCATCCGGTGGTGGATGTCTGCGTGACGCTGAAGGATGGCAAGCATCATTCGGTGGACAGTTCCGACTATGCCTTCCGCACTGCCGGCAAGAACGCGGTCAGGGAGGCGATGTCGGAGGCTGGCGCGGTGCTGCTGCAGCCCATCATGCGGGTGCATATCCACGTGCCGTCGGTGTTTACCGGCGGGCTGGTGCCGGTGGTGAGCGGCATGAAGGGGCAGATCCTGGGCTTTGAGGCCGAAGACGGCGTTGCCGGCTGGGATGTGTTCGAGACGCTGCTGCCGATGTCGGCGCAGGATGATCTGTGCAGCACATTGGCCAGCGCCACCCGCGGCACCGGCTGGTTCAGCACCGATTTTGACCACTACGAGGAGGCCCGGCGGGCGGATTTCGCCGAGGCGTAGGAACGAACTGGCGCAAAACGGGGCGCAGGGGGCGGAACACCTCTTGCGCCCCGGTGCTGTTTTTTGTGATCTGCACGGCAAACCGGAACGGCTTGCGGAGTAAGATCATGGATGCGTCATCGGCCTATCAGGACAGCCTGCCTGTCTCCTCGGATGCGCTGCTGAAGCAGCTGGACGATTGGGGCATTGCCTATCAGCTGCATACCCATGTGCCGCTGCGCACGGTGGAGGACGCCAAGGGGGTCGAGGAGCAGTTCATGGTGCCGGGCGAAAACGCGCTGCGGCTGAAGAACCTGTATCTGCGGGATAAGAAGAAGCGGAACTACCTGGTGACGCTGCAGCAGGACCGGGAGATCGACCTGAAGGCGCTGGGCGCTGAGCTGGGGATTGGCAACCTGTCGTTTGGCTCGGCTGACCGGCTGCTGGAGAACCTTGGCATCCGCCCCGGCGCGGTCAGCCCGCTGGCGATGATCACCGGCGCGGAGAAAGGCGTCACCTTCTATATGGACGTGCAGGCGCAGGAGGCCGAGGTGATCTATATGCACCCGCTGGTCAATGACCGCACAGTGGCGATGAAGCGCGATGATGTGATGGCGTTCTTTGAGAAGGCCGGCGTTGAGGTGCGCTGGGTCTAACCCGCCTTTTCCTCTGCCAGCGCGAGGTTCAGCGCGGCGGCGACATGGGCGGCGGAGGGGTTCACGAACAGGAAGCCGCCGGCCTCGAAACTGACGTCGTCAATATGATCGGGGAAGGCCAGCGGCAGTTCTGTGCAGGCCAGCAGGATGGCGGTGCCGGGCTGGGCGTGTCTCGCGCAGAACCGCAGCAGGCGGTCCTGCGCGCCGCTGGCTGCGCCGCCGTAGAAATCCTCGTCGATCATCGCCTGCATTTCGGTGATCTCCGCCTGCGGCAGGGTTTCGTTGGCGCTGATCCCGTGTTCAGCCAGCACATTGGCATAGTTGCGGGCCTGCATGGTGACAGCGGTGCCCAGCACCAGCGCGCGGGCGGCGCCGGTTGCGGCGGTGGCTTCGGCGGTGGCGTCGAAGATGCTGAGGACCGGCATCATCACGCCCTCGCGGATCGCGTGCAGGCGGGTGTGCGGGGTGTTGGAGGCGATCAGGGCAAAGTCGCAGCCGGCGCGTTCCAGTGTCAGCATCGCCTCGCGGAAGACGGCATCGAAAGCGGCCCAGCTGGCCTCATCCCCCGGACGGCCGCGCAAGGACCGGGTTTGCGCCTGCACCACTGATTCGATGGTGACCGGCGGCACCGGGAGCGGTGAACTGGCACCGCGGTCTGCAAAAAACCGCCCGGCGCCTTCGCAGATGGCGCGGTAGTAATCGAGGGTGGAGGCCCAGCCGACGCCGCCGAGAATGCCGATCTTCTTCATGGGAATGCCTGTGCTTTGAAATGCAGATGCGGGCAGAGTGGCACAGGCCCTGCCGCGCTGCCAAACGTTAAAATGCCGCCAGCCGGGGTGCGGCTGGCGGCAGATGCGCTGGGCAGTGCAGGGGGGTCAGGCCGCCAGCGCTTTGATCTGGGATTTTGCCTTGGCGAGGGCGCCCTCGGCGTCGATGGACAGGGCGTCGGCGGCCACGATCTGGACATCGGTGATGCCGATGAAGCCAAGCACATGGCGCAGGTAGGTGGTGGCAAAGTCGATGTCGGAGCCGGCCTGGGTGCCGCCGGAGGCCGCGGCGATAATGGCGCGCTTGCCTTCCAGGAGGCCGATGGGGCCGGTTTCCTCATACCGGAAGGTGACGCCGACGCGGGCCACCAGGTCAATCCAGGCCTTCAGGGTGGAGGGCACCGAGAAGTTGTAGATCGGCGCGCCGATCACGATGGTATCGGCCTGTTTCAGCTCCTCCACCAGTGCATCGGAGAGGGCGAGCAGCTGTTTGTCTGCCTCGCTGCGCTGATCGGCCGGGGTGAAGTTGGCGCCGATCCAGGCGCCGTCCAGCAGCGGCAGCGGCGCGGCCAGGTCGCGGCGGATCACGGTGTCCGCGCCCAGGCGGCTGACGATCTGTGCGGAAAGGTCCCGGGTCACCGAGCCTTCGGTGCGGGCGGAGGAGTCGAGATGCAGAACGGTGCGGGTCATTTTGGTATTCCTGTGCTTGTTGCTGACAGAGATTTGGGTTATTGCATTTGCGAACGCAACGCCGCAAAAGTAACACCGAGTGTGCGCATGTGCGCATGTCGCGCGGATTGGCAAGGAGGCAGCCATGGACAATTGGGATGAGGTGCGCACCGCCTATCAGGTGGCCCGGATGGGCACGGTCAGCGGCGCAGCCGAGGTGCTGGGCGTCCACCATGCAACGGTGATCCGCCATATCGACGCAATCGAGGCGCGGCTGGGGGTGAAGCTGTTCCAGCGCCACGCCCGCGGCTACACCCCGACGGAGGCCGGCCAGGACCTGCTGCGGGTGGCGCAGGCGACCGATGATCAGTTCAGCCAGCTGGTCGGGCGGCTGAAAGGGCACGGCGATGATGTGTCGGGCGAGCTGGTGGTGACTTCGCTGGCGTCTTTTGCGCCGATGCTGGTGCCGGCGCTGAAAGAGTTCCAGGACATGCACCCGGGGCTGATCATCCGCTATCTGACCGGTGACCGGCTGTTCCGGCTGGAATACGGCGAGGCGCATGTGGCGATCCGTGCCGGCAACGCGCCGGACCAGCCCGACAATGTGGTGCAGCCGTTTATGAAGCAGCAGGTGGGGCTTTATGCCTCTAAATCATATGCCGAGAAATACGGCGTGCTGCAGGGGGTGGAGGACATGCCCAACCACCGCTTTATCGGCAATGACGATGAAAACAGCCGCGCGCCGTTTTCGCGCTGGCTGCGGGCCAATGCGCCGGCTGAGGCGATTTCCTTCCGCTGCTCCAACGGGTTCACCATGCAGAATGCGGTGCGCAGCGGCGCGGGCATCGGCTTTATGGCGGCCTGGGAGGCGCGGCAGCAGCCGGACATGGTCGAGATGATGGCGCCGCAGGAGGAATGGGAAGGCACCTTGTGGCTGGTGACCCATGTGGACCTGCACCGCACCACCAAGGTGCAGGCGTTTTTGAAGTTCCTCAAGGAGCAGGCCAAGGAATGGCAGCTGTGAACGAGGCGCTGCGCGGCCATCTGGCGATGCTGCTGTTTTCGGCGCTGGTGGCGGGGTCGTTCTCGCTGGGGGTGATGGTGGCCAATGAGATCGCACCGGCAGCGCTGAATGCGGCGCGGTTCGGCATTGCTGCGGTGGTGATCGGTGTTGCCGCTGCAGCCACTACCGGAATGCGGCGGGTGCATTTCCAGGCGCCCTGGCGGTTTGCGGTGCTGGGCGGGCTGTTCGGCGGCTATTTTGTGCTGATGTTCTACGGGCTGCAGACCGCGGCGCCGGTCAGCGCGGCGGCGGTGTTCACGCTGGTGCCGGTGATGAGCGCGGGGTTCGGCTGGCTGCTGCTGCGGCAGGTGACCACCCGCTGGATGGCGCTGGCGCTGTCGATCGGGGCTGCGGGCGCGGTCTGGGTGATCATGCGCGGCGACCTGCAGGCGCTGGCGGCGTTTCAGATCGGCCAGGGGGAGATCATCTATTTCTGGGGCTGCCTGCTGCACGCGATCTACACGCCGATGGTGCGCAAGCTGAACCGGGGCGAGCCTGCGGTGGTGTTTACCTTCGGGATGCTGCTGGCGGGCGGCGCGCTGCTGGCGGCGTTCGGCTGGCAGGACATTCTGGCGACCAGCTGGATGCAGCTGCCGGGCATAGTCTGGATCGGGTTGGTCTATCTGGCGGTCTTTGCCAGCTCTGCAACTTTCGTGCTGCTGCAATACGCCACTCTGCGGCTGCCCTCGGCCAAGGTGATGGCCTATACCTATCTGACGCCCAGCTGGGTGATCCTGTGGGAGATCGCGCTGGGCCGCGGCGCGCCGCCGGGCGTGGTGCTGGTCGGGGTGGCGATGTCGGTTGTTGCCCTGGCGATGCTGCTGGAAGGCGACGCCAAGCCGGTGCGCGCCTGAACGCTGCCCTCCTGAGTTCTGCCTGCCGGGCACGCTTGCGGCAGGTCAACGCAAGCCCCTTGTTTTCCTGTATACTGGTCCTGAGGGACGCGTCAGGAGAAGGAGGGAAAGATGTTCAAGCATATCATGGTGCCCGTTGACCTGCACATGCCCCCGGCGGTCAAGAAGGCCCTGAACGTAGCTGCGGATTTCGCCGCCAACCACGGCTCACGCGTGACGCTGGTTCATGTGACGGATGAGCAGATTGAAGGCACGCACACCCTGGGGCCGTCCGGTGATCAGCTGGCCGCACTGGCCGGCAAGATGGCCGAAAGCAGCGGTGCAAGGGTTGAGGGGCTGCCGGTTCATTCGGTGGATGTCGGATCAGAGATGGACTCCATCCTGGCCCGGACGGCGAAGGAGCTGGAGGTGGACCTGATCGTGATTGCAACACATATGCCCGGCATTCTGGACTATGTGTTCTCGTCCCACGCCAGCCATCTGGTGCTGCATTCCGAAATTTCGGTGTTTGTCGTCCGCTAGGTTTCGGCCCCTAGGTTTCGGAGGGGGCATCCTCTGACAGGTGCTCTGCCTCCAGGAAGCGTTCGAAGGCGTCCAGGTTCACCGGTTCAAACTGGCCGAAGCCCTGCATCCAGACGGAGGCGGCCCGCATGGCGTCGGGTTGCAGCTTGCACCATTTGACCCGGCCGCGCTTTTCCTGCGCGATGAGGCCGGCGCGGGTGAGAATGGTCAGATGCTTGGAAATTGCTGCCAGCGACATCTCGAAGGGTTCCGCCACGTCGGTCACCGCCATGTCGTCCTCCAGCAGCATGGTCAGTATCGCCCGGCGGGTCGGATCGGCCAGGGCCGCAAAGACGGTGTCGAGGGTGTCGCTCATGCCTGATACTCCTAAAGGGCAGGAAGCGGGTCGACAATCCTGCAAAACCTGCGATGGATCGGTGCAAGGCATTTCAAAGGGGCAGTTGGCATGGCGTTGCGCTATTGGGCGGTGATTTTCATTCTCGGCATCGGCTGGGGCATGTCGTTCATGTTCAACGCCATTCTGCTGCGCGAACTGGGGCCGCTGTCGGTTTCGATGGGGCGTGTGGGCTTTGGCGCGCTGGGCTGCTGGATCTATGTTCTGGCGGCGCGCAAGAAGGTGCCCGCTGGCATGGGGCGCTGGCTGGCGCTGTTCGGGTTCGGCGCGCTCAGCTATGCCGGCCCTTTTGCCTTTTATGCGCTGGGCCAGCAGCACATCGCTAGCGGCGTGGCAGGGATCGTCAATGCGACCACGCCTGCGCTGGCGGTGGTGGTGTCGCATTTCTGGCCCGGAGGAGAGCGGGCGACGGTGCTGAAATCGCTGGGGGTGATCTGCGGGTTCCTCGGGATCGTGCTGCTGTCGCTGCCGATCCTGGAGGGCGGGCAGTCCTCGGAAGCCTGGGCGGTGCTAATCACCCTGGGCGCGCCGCTGTGCTATGCCTTCTCTGTCAATATCGCGCGCAGCTTCCGCGACATGGAGCCGGTGGTGCTGGTGGCGATCGCGCTGACCGGGTCGACCGCCGCAATCGCGCCGCTTGCGCTGTGGAGCGAGGGGGTGCCGGTGATCACTCGAATGGAAACCTGGGCGTCGCTGCTGGTGATCGGCTTTGTGCTGACCTCGGCGGCCTTCATTGCGTTCTATTGGGTGCTGCCCAAGGTGGGGCCGACCAACATCACCATGCCGACGCTGATCGCGCCGGTGTCGGCGCTGTTTCTGGGCACTTACATTCTGGGCGAGACGCTGCTGGCGGAGCACCTTTGGGGCATGGCGGCGATCCTCTTGGGGCTGCTGCTGATCGACGGGCGGATTGTGCGCTGGCGGCTGCCGAAACCGCCCATCCGGTAAAATCAACCTTTTGGTTGAATATGGATTCCGGGATGGTTTGGCGCTAACAGCGGCTGCGGCAGAGCGGCGCGGCCTATGGTGAATGGAAAAATATCGCGCATAAACAATGGGATGGTCATATTTTGAATCTTCAATCCTTGTAATTGACTCCTTCGCCCCGTGGCCTTAGCACCCTCACTAGAAATTCGCGTGAGGATGGCGCCCGTGACCGATGACGACCAAAAGCAGCGCATGGCGCAGCTGGAGGAGAAATTGGCGGCGGCGCGTAAGGCCCAGGAGCCCAAGCCGCGCGCGGATGAGCATTATTCCCTGGCCAACCAGGCCTGGCGGATGGTGATCGAATTGGTGGCCGGTCTTGGGATCGGCTTTGGCATCGGATACGGGCTGGACCACCTGTTTGGAACCCTGCCCATCTTCATGGTGCTGTTCATAATGCTGGGCCTGGCGGCTGGGGTGAAGACGATGCTTCGCACCGCGCAGGAGATCCAGAAAGAGAAACTGGCCGAAGAGGCCGAAAAAAATGCGCAAGACCGGGATTGATCCGACGGGATCGGCGACCGGCGACAGGAGAAGCGGACCGATGGGCAAAATTTTCTTTTTCGCAGCTCTGGCACTGGTAGTTGTGTCGGGTCTGATTTTCGCTCCGGCGGAAGCAAAGCTGGCGATCCACCCGATGGATCAGTTCCAGGTGAGCGCGCTGTTCGGCGATCACATCTCCTGGTACACCCCGACCAACGTGACCCTGTGGATGGCGCTGGCCGTTGCCGCCGTGTTCGCGCTGCTGGTGCTGGGTTCCTCGCGCCGCGCCATCGTGCCGGGCCGCGCCCAGTCGGTTGCGGAACTGGCCTATGGCTTCATCTACAAGATGGTTGAGGACGTGGCCGGCAAGGACGGCGTCAAGTTCTTCCCCTATATCATGACCCTGTTCATGTTCATCGTGATGGCCAACTTCCTGGGCCTGATCCCCGGCTCCTTCACCACCACCTCCCACATCGCAGTCACTGCGGTTCTGGCGGCGCTGGTGTTCGTGACCGTGACCGTGGTCGGCTTTGTCAAGAACGGCGTTGGCTTCCTGGGCCTGTTCTGGGTGTCGAGCGCGCCGCTGGCGCTCCGCCCGATCCTGGCCATCATCGAACTGATTTCCTACTTCGTGCGCCCCGTCAGCCACTCCATCCGTCTTGCCGGTAACGTGATGGCGGGCCACGCGGTTCTGAAAGTGTTCGCAGGCTTTGCCGCAGCACTGGGCATGTTCAGCTTCCTGCCGATCTTTGCCATCACCGCGGTTTACGCACTCGAAGTTCTGGTGGCCTTCATCCAGGCCTACGTCTTCACCATCCTGACCTGCGTGTACCTGAAGGACGCACTGCACCCGAGCCACTAAGGCCAGGATCTGAAAGCTTACCGGGCAGCGCCCCCTAGGGGCTGCCCAAACTAGAAATCACCACATTCCATCGTAAGGAGAGAAATCATGGAAGGCGATATCGCACAACTCGGTCAGTTCGTCGGCGCAGGCCTGGCAGCAATCGGTTCCGGCGCAGCCGCAATCGGTGTGGGCCACGTTGCTGGCAACTTCCTGGCAGGCGCTCTGCGCAACCCGTCGGCAGCTGCCGGCCAGACCGCAACCCTGTTCATCGGCATCGCGTTTGCAGAAGCACTGGGCATCTTCTCGTTCCTGGTCGCTCTGCTGCTGATGTTCGCCGTCTAAGACCTTAGGAACCTATTTCCTTACGGCCGGGCAGTGCAGATCCTGCACTGCCCGGTGTAACGGCAAGTTCCTGGGAGGACGACATGGCATCAAATACGCAAGAGGCAGCACACGGCGGCGGTTCCGCAATGCCGCAGCTGGACTTCTCGACCTTCGGGAACCAGATCTTCTGGCTCGTGGTCGCCCTGGTCGTGATCTACCTCATCCTGTCGCGCGTCGCGCTGCCCCGCATTGCGGCGGTGCTGGCCGAGCGTCAGGGGACCATCACCAACGACCTCGCCGCGGCTGAAGACCTGAAAGCCAAGGCTGTCGAGGCCGAAAACGCATATAACAAAGCTCTGGCGGATGCCCGTGCCGAGGCTCAGCGCATCGCTGCTGAGACCCGCGCAGAAATCCAGGCCGGGCTGGACGACGCAATTGCCAAAGCAGACGAGCAGATCGCTGCCAAGGCTGCCGAGTCTGAAAAGGCTATCGCCGAAATCAAGGCCGGCGCGCTGGAAAGCGTGAAGGCTGTTGCCACCGATACCGCTGCTGAGCTGGTGACCGCACTGGGCGGTTCCGCAGACGCAGACGCAATTGCCGCGGCAGTTGCCGAGCGGACGAAAGGATAAGGACATGCGCAATATTCTCGCTCTTGCCCTGACCTTTGGCGCAGCATCGCCTGCGCTGGCGGCCGGCGGCGGCATGGACCTGTCCAACACCAACCTGGTTGTTGCGCTGGCGTTCATCCTGTTCATCGGCATTCTGCTGTTTGCCAAGGTGCCGTCGCTGCTGGCTGGCCAGCTCGACAACCGCGCCGAAGGCATCCAGAAGGAACTGGACGAAGCCCGTGCCCTGCGTGAAGAGGCCCAGACCGTTCTGGCGTCCTACGAGCGCAAGCAGCAGGAAGTTCAGGCCCAGGCCGACCAGATCGTGGCGGCTGCCCGTGACGAGGCTGCCCGTGCAGCTGAGCAGGCCAAAGCGGATCTGGAAACCTCCATCGCCCGCCGTCTGGCGGCTGCTCAGGAGCAGATCGCTTCGGCAGAAGCTTCGGCTGTGAAGGAAGTGCGCGACCAGGCGATCTCCATCGCTGTTGCCGCTGCGGACCAGGTGATCTCCAAGCAGATGACCGCCGCCGAGGCCAACAAGCTGATCGACGCCGCCATCGCGGATGTGGACGCCAAGCTGCACTAATCGCTGGCTGATACAGGCAAGTTAAAAGAACCCGGTCCGAGTGGCCGGGTTTTTTGTTTGGGGAAGCTGTTTTGAGCAAGTTTCTGTCAGCGCAGCCCTGCGGGTACAAACCTATCCGCGCCAACTTGCTTGCAACGGAATTTAGTGGATTACTGGCGCGGGTAAATTCAAACCCAGAACGTTGCTAAGCGAAGCAATTTTCAACACGGATCTCTTTGAGATGAAACATTTCCGAACTTGGGCAGTGCGGATATTGGGGGCTTATCTGCTAGTTTTGCTAGCAACATTTTTGTTTGCCTTTGGATCTATGAAGTTCAACAGCTTGGCGATTTGGGAACGTAAACTAAACCCATCGACTTTCGTGTTTTGGCAAGGTGGCAAATACTATTCAAATCCTCCGCTGTTTTCGCAAACGATGTCCGATACACAGGGGCAACTGGCTGCACGGGAGCCGCAGAGTTTTGAAGATGTAGATATTTGGGTGCTGCTTCTGGATGACTTCGCAGAGATTAAGAACGTTGAAGTAGCTTTGCAGTTGGGGGTCGAGACGGACAAAATCGCGAGAAACCTTCCAAGTCACACGACAGAGCTTTCAGGAGTCAATCTAAGCATGCGGCTGCACCTTGTTCCATTTTACGTTACGCGCAAAAGAGTACTCATCATGAATGCGGAGTATTTGAGGGAGAACTACAAAGTTCAGTGTCTGGACGAGATGGTTTACGGCGCAATGATCGGGCAGCGAGATCAAGCGCTGTGGGACAGGTGCGAGGTTAGTTAATCTTCGTCGGAATGAATGAGGTAATCGTTACCCGCGGTTTCACCCCTTCCCGGTCTCATGCTCCAGCCGCTGCTTTGCAACTTCGGCGTTGCGCTCGGCGCGCTGGTGGTCGGTGAGGGCCTGTTTCACATAGTCCAGATGCGCCTCGACCGCGGTGCGGGCGGCTTGCGGGTCGCGGGCCTGCAGGGCGGCGTTGATGGCGCGGTGCTGCTCCAGAAGCGCCTCATAGGTGGTGTGCTGCTGGAACATGATCCGGCGGTTGTAGAAGACGCCCTCGCGCAGCAGATCGAACATTGACCGCATCATGTGCAGCATGATCACGTTGTGGCTGGCGTCCATGATGGCGGAGTGGAACTGGGCGTCGAGCCTGGCGGCCTCCTCGGACACGGCGGGATTGCCGGCTGCTTCCATCTTGTCAAAGATCGCCTGGATCACCTGCAGGTCATAATCGGAGCTAAATCGCGCGGCGCGTTCGGCTGCCAGCCCTTCCATGTCGCGGCGGAAGCTGAGGTAGTCAAACACCGCCTCGTCATGGGTGGCGAACAGCTGGATCAGGGCGGGGGAGAAGGCGGAGCCGAGGACATCGGCCACAAACACGCCGGAGCCGGCCTTGGAGGCCAGCAGGCCGCGTGCCTGCAATTCGCTGATGGCGTCGCGCAGGGAAGGGCGGGAGACGCCGAGCCGTTCGGCCAGTTCCCGTTCGGCGGGCAGCCGTTCGCCGGGAGACAGGACACCGCGCAGGATCAGCTGCTCGATCTGTTTGACGACGGAGGCGGAGAGTTTCTCGGGCTGGACTTTCTGGAAGGGCATCTGATCGCTCTGGCGGATTGGTCAATTTATATGACCACGCGCGGGCGGCGGCTGCAAGGGCAGGCGGTATCACGAAGGCTGTAACAATAGGTCAGCATTGTTGACTTTAATTTGAGCCTGCCTACCGTGACCCTAGATCACAAGCGAGAACAGCCAGGAGAGAGGCATGCAGTTGGACCAGATCTTTGCCACCCGCAACAGCCGCATGAAGGCGTCGGAAATCCGCGAGCTGCTGAAACTGCTGGACCAGCCGGATATCATCTCCTTTGCGGGCGGCATCCCGGACCCGGCGCTGTTCCCGGCGGATGAATTTGCCGAGGCTTTCACAGCTGCGTTGAAACCAGAACGGCAGGCGCAGGCGCTGCAGTATTCGGTGAGCGAGGGCTACCTGCCGCTGCGCCAGTGGATCGTGGCGGAGATGGCGAAGATCGGCATCATCTGCGAGGCCGAAAACGTGCTGATCACCTCCGGCTCGCAGCAGGCGCTGGATTACCTGGGCAAGCTGTTCCTGTCGCCGGGTGATACTGCCTTGGCCGGCTGGCCGACGTATCTGGGGGCGCTGGCGGCCTTTAACGCTTATGAGCCGCGCTATGACCGTCTGTCGCTGAAGGGAAACCGCACCGCGGAAAGCTATGCCGAAGGCGCGGCAAAGGCGGGCAGTGCGGTGAAATTCGCCTATCTGTCGCCGGATTTTGCCAACCCCACCGGCGAGACGCTGGACCACGCCGGGCGGCTGCGGCTGCTGGACATCGCGGACAGCCTGGATTGTGCCATCATCGAAGACGCGGCCTATCAGTCGCTGCGCTATGACGGGGAACCGGTGCCGCCGGTGCTGGCGCTGGAGATGGAGCAGAAGGGCTCAATCGAGGACTGCCGCACGGTCTATTGCGGATCGTTCAGCAAAACCTTGTCACCGGGGCTGCGGATTGGCTGGGCGGTGGCTGCAAAGCCGGTGATTGCGCAGATGGTGCTGCTGAAACAGGCGGCGGACCTGCATACGTCGACCATCAACCAGATGGCGGTGCACACGGTGGCCGAGGCTTGTTTCGACGAACATGTGGAGCAGCTGCACGCGGTCTACCAGCGCCGCCGGGACGTGATGCTGATGGCCTTGGACGAACATATGCCGGAGGGTGTTGAGTGGACCCGGCCTGAGGGCGGCATGTTTGTCTGGATAACTCTGCCGGACGGCATGGACGGGGCGCAGCTGCTGGCCCGCTCGCTGGAAACCGAGCGGGTGGCCTTTGTCCCTGGTCAGGCGTTTTTCGCCGACGGCAGCGGCCAGAACACGATCCGGTTGAGCTTTTCCAATTCCAACCATACGGCCATCGAGGAAGGGATTGCCCGGCTG
Source organism: Leisingera sp. ABD4_442 (assembly GCF_056160905.1). Taxonomy (NCBI): domain Bacteria; kingdom Pseudomonadati; phylum Pseudomonadota; class Alphaproteobacteria; order Rhodobacterales; family Roseobacteraceae; genus Leisingera; species Leisingera sp. ABD4_442. The sequence continues at coordinate 98,301 of NZ_JBSWYB010000002.1, forward strand.
GGGCGGCTGTTGCGGCAGGTTTGAGGCCTGTCAGGCCACTGCTTGGCAAAACATCGCCGCTTGGCTTGGGTTATCCACAAGATATGGTGTGAATTGAACGGAATTCGCCCCGATTTGGGGGTGCGGAGCGTTGACTCAACGGGTAGGAACCGCTGAACTTTCTCGATACGGAATCACGAAGGGGCAGCTTTGCGGTTTTCCAAGCTCAGGCTGAACGGCTTCAAAAGCTTTGTCGATCCTACCGAACTGGTCATTGCCGATGGGCTGACAGGGGTTGTGGGTCCAAACGGTTGCGGCAAATCCAATCTTTTGGAGGCATTGCGCTGGGTGATGGGGGAAACCCGCGCCAAGGCGATGCGCGGCGGCGGCATGGAGGACGTGATCTTTGCCGGCACCTCCTCAAGGCCCGCGCGCAACTTCGCCGAGGTGAGCCTTAACATCGACAACTCGGAGCGGCTGGCGCCCTCAGGCTTCAACGATGCGGACGGTCTGGAGATCGTGCGCCGCATCACCCGCGATGTGGGCAGCGCCTATAAGTCCAACGGCAAGGACGTGCGGGCGCGGGATGTGCAGATGCTGTTTGCCGATGCCTCGACCGGTGCGCATTCGCCGGCGCTGGTGCGGCAGGGGCAGATCGCCGAGCTGATCAATGCCAAGCCGAAGGCGCGGCGGCGCATTTTGGAAGAGGCGGCTGGTATTTCGGGGCTTTATCAGCGCCGCCACGAGGCGGAGCTGAAGCTGAAGAACACCGAGGCCAACCTGCTGCGGGTCGATGACGTGATCGAGCAGCTGGCGGCACAGCTGGCGCAGCTGGCCAAGCAGGCCCGGCAGGCGCAGCGCTACCGCGAGATCGGCGAGAAGCTGCGGCTGGCTGAGGGCATGCTGCTGTACCGCCGCTGGCGCGAAGCGGATGAGTTGCGGCTGGCCTCAGAGGATGAGCTGCGGGTGCGGGTTGAGCAAGCTGCCAAGGCGGAAGCGCTGGTGCGTGCCGCCGCCGCGCAGCGCGGCACGTTTGAGGAAAAACTGCCGCCCCTGCGCGAAGAGGAGGCCATTGCCGCCGCCATCCTGCAACGGCTGGTGGTGCAGCGCGACTCGCTGGGTGATCAAGAGGCGCAGGCGCGTCAGACCATCGAGCGGCTCAGCAGCCGGATTGTGCAGCTGGGCAACGACATTGAGCGTGAGGCGGGCCTGAACAAGGACGCCGGTGAAACCATTGAGCGGCTGGAGTGGGAACAGCGGGAGCTGTCCAAGGCCGGCGACGGGCATGACGGCAAGCTGGTGGAGGCCGCGGAACTGGCGCGCGATGCGGGCTCGATCCTGCAGGCGCGCGAGGATCATCTGGCGCAGGTGACTGAGGATGTGGCCCGCCTGGCGGCGCGGCACCAGTCGGCGCGGCGGGCGGTTGAGGATGGCCAGCGGGCGTTGGCCCGGTCCGAGGGCGAAGCGGAGAAAGCCCGCGGCGCCCAAGCCGAGGCGCAGGAGGCGCTGGAACTGGCGGCGGAGAAGTTCGAGGCGGCAGTCACGGCTGAGGAGGAGGCGCGTGAAGCCTCCGAGATAGCCGAAGAGGCGCTGGCAGCAGCGGATGAGGCGCGCACCGAGACCCAGGCCCGCGAGGCAGAGGCGCGCTCGCAGCGCTCGGAAGCTGAGGGTGAGCTGGGCGCGCTGCGCGCTGAAGTCACGGCGCTGGCCAAGCTGGTGGAGCGTGATACCGCCGAGGGCGGTCAGGTTCTGGATGAGCTGACTGTCTCGCCGGGGTACGAGAAGGCGCTTGGTGCGGCGCTGGCCGATGACCTGCGCGCGCCCCTGGCGGACAAGGACGGGCCGACCGGCTGGGTGGCCTTGTCCCGCTATGACCGCGATGCGCCCTTGCCGGACGGTGTGGAGCCGCTGGCGCTGTTTGTCTCTGGCCCTGATGCCCTGTCGCGCCGGGTGGCGCAGATCGGGCTGGTGGATGGCGATGCGGCAGCGGGCCTGCAGGCGCAGTTGCAGCCGGGCCAGCGGCTGGTGACGGTTGAAGGCGACCTGTGGCGCTGGGACGGCTACCGCGCCTGGGCCGAAGACGCGCCCAGTGCCGCGGCTCTGCGGCTGGAACAGCTGAACAAGCTGGAAGCGCTGAAGCAGGAAATGGAGCGCGTCAGTGCCAAGGCGGATGGCGCCCGCGCCGCGCATGAAATGCTGCTGCGCAAGCTGGAAGAGGTGACGCTGGCCGACCAGAACGCGCGGCAGGCGCGCCGTGTGGCGGATCAGCGAGTGGCCGATGCGGCCCGTGCGCTGAGCCGGGCGGAGGCCGACCGCAATCTGGCAGAGGCCAAGCTGGAGACCCTGGGCATTGCGGTTAAGCGGCATGAGGAAGACGCGCTGAACGCCAGCCTGCAGCTGAAAGAGGCCGAGAAGGCGCTGGGGGATCTGGGCGATCTGGACCAGGCGCGCACCGCGGTTGAGGACATCAAACAGGCGGTGGAGGCGGCGCGGATCACCATGCTGACCCACCGCTCCAGCCATGACGAGTTGCGCCGCGAGGGCGAGGCCCGCACCAAGCGCGCGCAGGAGGTGACCAAGGAGCTGTCCGGCTGGCGCCACCGCCTGGAAAGCGCCGAGGCGCGGATTGAGGAACTGGCCGAACGCCGCGAGGCCTCGCAGGAGGAGCTGGAAGAGGCGGGCGCGGTTCCGGCGGAGATTGCCGAAAAGCGGGAAGAGCTGAACGAGGCGATCTCGGAAGCCGAAGCGCGCAAATCTGCCGCCACCGAAGCCCTGATCGCGGCAGAGGCAGAGCTGCGCGAGGCGGTCCACAAGGAGCGCGAATGCGAGCGGCTGGCGTCGGAAGCGCGCGAGGCGCGGGCGCGGTCCGAGGCGCGCAGCGATGCGGCCAAGGAAGCCGTGACCCAGGCCGCAGGCCGCATCATCGAGGCGCAGCAGATCACCCCGCAGGCGCTGCTGGAGAAGCTGGGCGTGTCACCGGATGAAATGCCGGCCTCGGATGATCTGGAGCACGATGTGGACCGCTACAAGCGTCAGCGCGACGCCTTGGGTGCTGTCAACTTGCGGGCTGAGGAAGACGCCCGCGGGGTGCAGAACGAGCATGACACGCTGGTTGCCGAAAAGCTGGACCTGGAAGGCGCGGTGAAGACCCTGCGCGACGGGATTTCCAGCCTCAACCGCGAGGGGCGGGAGCGGCTGCTGACCGCGTTTGAGCAGGTGAACAACAGCTTTGCGATGCTGTTCACTCATCTGTTCGGCGGCGGCGAGGCCAATCTGGTGATGGTCGAAAGCGACGACCCGCTGGACGCAGGGCTTGAGATCATGTGCCAGCCGCCGGGCAAGAAGCTGTCGACCCTGTCGCTGCTGTCCGGCGGCGAGCAGACGCTGACCGCGATGGCGCTGATCTTTGCGGTGTTCCTGTCGAACCCGGCGCCGATCTGTGTGCTGGACGAGGTCGATGCGCCGCTGGATGATGCCAATGTGACCCGCTTTTGCGACCTCTTGGACGAGATGTGCCGCCAGACCGACACCCGCTTTTTGATCATCACTCACCACGCGGTGACGATGGCGCGGATGGACCGGCTGTTCGGGGTCACCATGCAGGAAAAGGGCGTCAGCCAGCTGGTTTCGGTTGACCTCAAGAAGGCAGAGGCGATGGTGGCCTGAAGCCGGGGCCACGGGGGATGGCACCAGGTATTGCTGAAATTAATTTGGTGGAGAAAGAAATGAACATGCTGAAGGTAATTGCCGCATCCGCGGTTTTGATGATGCCGGTGGCCGCTGCCGCGCAGAACGTGGTGGCCAAGACCGGCGAGAGCGTCGCGAATTTTTTCAAGGACGAAGGTGCCAAGGTCGAAGTGACCACCGACAGCGTTGGTGATCCGAACCTGAAGGTCGAATATTACGGCAACGACTTTTCGGTCTATTATTACGGCTGCGACAACAATGCGGACTGCGATGCAGTCCAATTCTTCTCTGGCTATCAGACCGATGGCAGTGTGCGGCTGGCAAAAATCAACGAATGGAACAACGAGAACCGCTTTGTACGCGGGTACATTTCCGAAGAAGGCTCTGCACGTATCGAAATGGATGTGTTCCTGGGCGACAAGGGCATGAGCCCGGATGACTTTGCTCAGGCGGTTGGCATTTGGAACCGGGCGATGCAGGATTTTGAGACCTTCATCGACTGGTAAGCGCGGCCGTCACTGGATCGTGACTCCGGTATAGATTGCAAACCGTTAGAGTGGGGGCATGAAATGGATCATGCCCCTTTTGTTTTGCGCGCTGGCCCCGGCTGCCTCGGCTGAGGGCTGGGCGCTGCGCACTGGCGATATGCCGTTCGCCCGCGAAGAGCTGGACGGTCTGCCCGGCCGGTCTTTTCAGTTCTTTGACGGAGGCGAGTCGCTTTATGGCAGGGATGGTGTCTATTCCTACACCTACTCCCCGGAAAATGGCGGCGGCACCGCCTGGGGCACTTACCGGATCAATGGCGATGGCAGTATCTGCGTGGATTTTGCCAATGGGGCGTCCCGCTGCGACCTCTATGTCCGAAATGGCAGCAGGGTGATCCTGATTACTGAAAAGGGCGACCGTTTCCCGGTTCGTTAGGGTCAGGCCCCTAAAGTCTCTGCAGCAGCGCTGGTGTCGGCCAGGCATCCGCCGGCAGGCCGAGGCGTTCTTGCTCCTTCTGCACGGCGACACGGGTGCGGGCGCCGAGAATGCCGTCGATGTTGCCCACATTATGGCCGCGGGCCTGCAGTTTCTGCTGCAGCTGCTTCATCTGTGCGCCGCTGAGCCCATTGTCCGGTTTGCCGGCATTATAGACCTCTGCGCCTTCCAGCCGGTTGGCGAAATAGGCAGCGGTCAGAACATAGGTAAAGCTTTGGTTCCACTCGAAATAAACATCGAAATTCGGATAGGCGAGGAAGGCCGGCCCCTTGTGCCCCTGCGGCAGCAGCAGCGAGGCGCGCATGGTGTTTTCAGGCAGTTTGCCGTCGCGGGCCGCGACGCCCATTTCGCGCCATTGCGCCACAGATTTCTTGCGGGCTGTTCCGGTGAGCGACAGGTCGAGCCCTTCCGGAATGGTGACTTCCTGCAACCAGGGTTCGCCCGGCTGCCAGCCCAGATGGGACAGCATGCGCGCGCCGGACATCAGCGCGTCGGGTGCTGAGGATTTCAGGCTGACTTTGCCGTCGCCATCGGCGTCCACCCCATGCTGCAGGATGTCTCCGGGCAGCATCTGCACCATGCCGATTTCACCTGCCCAGGCACCGGTGGTGCGCTTGGGGTCGAAATCGCCCTGTTTGAACAGCTCCAGCGCCGAGAAAACCTGCGGCCGGAACAGCTCCGGGCGGCGGCAGTCATGCGCCAGCGTCACCAGCGCGTCGCGGGTGTTGAAGTTGCCCTGATAGCCGCCGTAGTCGGTTTCAAAGGCCCAGAATGCCAGCAGCACACCGCGGTCGATGCCGTAGGTGCGCTCAATCCGCTTAAAGGTGGCATCGTGCTTTTGTGCCATCTGGCGCCCGCGCTTGAGGCGGTTCTGCGAGATGAGGCGCTGGGAAAACTCAATGAAGGGCTTTTGAAAGACCCCCTGCGCGCGGTCTGCCTTGAGCACGCTTTGATCCTGGCGGGTGCCGTCAAAGAAAGCATTGACCGTAGCGGTGTCATAGCCGGCTTGCACGGCTTCGTCTTTCATCAGCTTGACGAAATTCTGAAAACCGCCGCCGCACTGGGCTGATGCTGCTGCGGGCAGCAGGGCCGCCGCGAGGACAAAGGGCAATAGGCGCATGGTTCTGGCGCTCCTTGGTCTTACCGCTCCCATAGGGTCTTATGTGCTAGAAAACCGCGGCGATGGCAACCGTCAGGGCCAGCGCAAGCGCCCAGGTTTGCCACAAATATGTGACCGAGCGGGTGATGGTTTCGGCACTGGCGCTTTTGGCGCCGCTGGCGTGGACCCAAGCGAAATCGCGCATTTCGCCGTCATAGGAGCGCGGGCCTGCCAGGGAGGTGTCCAGCGCCCGCGCCATTGCGGCTTCCGGCCAGCCGGCATTGGGCGAGCGGTGCTTGCGCGCATCTTCTGCGATGGCGCGCCAATGGCGCAGCTGCCCGCCGGCCGCGGCGATCAGCAGACCGGTCAGCCGGGCTGGGATCAGGTTCAGCAGGTCGTCCAGCCGGGCAGAGGCCCAGCCGAAATCCCCGTACCGTTCGTTACGGTAGCCGATCATGCTGTCGGCGGTATTGAGCATCTTGTAGATGATCAGGCCGGGCAGCCCGGCGATCAGGAACCAGAAAGCAGGCGCGATGACACCGTCCGACATGTTCTCAGCACCGCTTTCGATGGCGGAGCGTGCGGCCTGCGGCGCAGTCATGGCGCCGGTGTCGCGGCTGACGATCATCGCCACGGCCTGGCGGCCCTCCTCCAGGCTGCTGCGCAGGCCCTGAGCAACCGCAGCGACATGTTCGGTCAGGGACCGCTGGGCAATAAGGACGGCTGCCACCAGGATCTCCGCCAGCGTGCCAGGCAGGGCCAGCAGCTTACCGGCGATGAAACCTGCCAGAACCAGGGCCGCTGCCGCCAGCACGCCCTTGGCGCGGCGGCTGGGGCCGGTGTTGAGTTTGCGGTCGAGGCAGCCTACCAGCCTGCCCATCAGCACCGCCGGGTGGGTCAGGCGCGACCATAGCCATTTCGGCTCTCCCAGGACAGCGTCCAGCAGCAGGGCAACGGCAAGCATTCCGGCAGTGGTCACAGCGCTGCCTCCAGCCGGTTCCAGCCGTCTGCGGGCGGCAGGCCAAGGCGCAGGAAGGTCTTGGAATAGGGGAAGATGCGGCTCCAGATATGGGCGCGGGCCAGTTTCCGCTGCCAGGCGGCGGCGTCATCCACATTGTAAAGCCGGAACAGATCGGTGCCGCCGGCCAGGCTGGCGCCCTTGGCCAGAACTATCTCATCCAGCCGGGCCGCGTCCTGACGCAGCCGGGTGCGGGTTTCCTCTGCCCAGGCGTGATCCTTCAAAGCCAGTTCGCCGGTGCGCAGGGCCGGGCCGGAGACTGCCCAGGGACCCTGCCAGGTGGCGAGCTGCGCAATCAGCTTGGGGTCGCCGATGGCAAAGCCCAGCCGCATCCCGGCCAGCCCCCAGAATTTGCCAAAGCTCTTCAGCACGATAACGCCGGGGCGGGTAGCCATGCGGATCAGGCTTTCACCCGGGCACACATCGCAGAAGCTTTCGTCGATGATCGTCAGCGGTGCGGAAAGCTCGTCCTCGCGCCACATCCGGCCATCCGGGTTGTTGGGGTGCACCGCAACCTTGGCCTCGGCGGGCCCGTGCACCCTGGTGATCCAGCCGCGGGACTCAAAGGCGGCGGCGTGTTCGTTGTAGGTGGGTTTGGTGATCTGCACCCAGCGCGGTTCGGCCAGGGCGGGCAAGGCGGCAATCAGCGCAGAGGCACCGGGGGCCGCCAGGACAGCGGCCTGATCCGGGATGTTCCAGAAGCTGCGGGCGGCCTGTTCCAGATTTGCCAGCGCATCCGCATCCGGCAGCGCCCCCCAGTCGCCGGCGCTGAATTGCGGCAGCGGGTAGGGGTGCGGGTTGATGCCAGTGGAGAGGTCGATCCAGCCGCTGCGCGTTCCGCCGAATTCGGCGATGGCGGCGCTCAGGTTACCGCCATGGTCGCGGGGCAGGGTTGCGGGGTCGTGAGAGAGGTCATGCATCGCGGTCGCCACCGGTGAGAGTTCACACCGGCCACTGCCGGCTGCCATATGAGGCACTGCGCGTATTAACCTATGCTGCAGGGGGCGTGAACTCCCTATTTACGGTGGGGCAACGCGACGTCAGGTGTCAGCCGCGCCCGTGCGGCTCCTGCCAGTCGATGTCCGGATTGGCGGGGATGATCCGGTGCGGATTGATTGTGTCGTGGCTGAAGTAATAGTGGCGCACGATGTGCTGCATGCCCACGGTGCCGGCCACCCCCGGCCATTGGTACAGCTCGCGGGTGTAGGCCCAGAGGTTCGGATAATCCATCAGCCGTTTGCGGTTGCATTTGAAATGGGTGTGATAAACAGGATCGAAGCGCAGCAGGGTGGTGAACAAGCGCCAGTCAGCCTCGGTGATACGCTCGCCCAGCAGGTAGCGGTGCTGCGACAGCAGGTCTTCCAGCCAGTCCAAGCTATCGAACAGCGGTTCTACGGCCTCGTCATAGGCCTGCTGCGAGGTGGCAAAGCCGCATTTGTAGACGCCGTTGTTGATGGTGCTGTAGACGCGGGCATTCACGGCCTCAATCGGCTCGCGCAGCTCTTCCGGCCAATAGTCATCGCTGTTGCCGGTGATCCCGTCAAAGGCCGAGTTGAACATGCGGATGATCTCGGCGCTTTCGTTGGAGACGATGGTGTTCTGCGCCTTGTCCCACAGTACTGGAACCGTCACCCGGCCAGTGTATTCCGCATCGGCGCGGGTGTAAATCTGATGCATGTGCGAGCTGCCGAACAGCTCATCGCCTGTGGCGCCGTGCGCGTCGGTTTCAAATGTCCAGCCTTCGCCCAGCATGTCGGGATGCACGACGGAGACAGAAATATGCTCCGCCAGCCCCTTCATCTGGCGGAAGATCAGCGTGCGGTGCGCCCAGGGGCAGGCCAGCGAGACATAAAGATGATAGCGCCCGCTTTCGGCCGTGAAACCGCCCTTGCCCGACGAGCCCGCGCTTCCATCGGCAGTGATCCAATTGCGGAACTGCGATTCGCTGCGCTTGAAGGCGCCGCCGGTGGATTTGGTGTCATACCACCGGTCGTGCCATTTCCCGTCGATCAAAAGGCCCATAACGTGTGCTCCTGCTGCTGTGCAGGGCAAACATATGCAGACACAGCCTGCGCGCCTATGCAAGCCAGCGCGCAGGCCGTCTGCACCCCTGCACAGGAGCAACAAAATTGCGCGGCCGTCAAATTTTCGGAAATGTTCACTTGATTTTATATATTTGTGACGCACCGTTGAAAGAAGGACCCGTGTGAACCGAAGCATCTGGAAGGCCGCTGCCATGAACACCTATGTACCCAAAGCTGTGCAGGAAGCGCTGGACACCGCCCGCCTTCAAGGGATGCGGAAAAAGAGCCGTTTGCGGGTGATGGCGGATAATGAGCTGTATCCGGTGCTGCGGCTGTGGAAGACTGGCTTCTCGGTCGAGGCGGAGACCGCGCCGATGCTGCGCGGGCTGGTCGATATCTACGACGGCGCCCGCCATGTCTCGCAATGCCTGATCGTGGCAGGCGAGGAAGAGGGCGGCGAGATGCGTTATGAATTCAAGCGGTCCACCCCTGCTGCGGACAAGGCGCCGGTGGATTTCTACAAGTCGCCGGACGGGCCTGCCGGGCTCATCCCCTTTGACCAGTCGCAGGGCAAGATCTGAAACGGTTCAGGGACGGATTTCTACTTCCGTCCCGATGTCCGCCAGGCGCCAGAGCGTTTTCATCTGTTCGTTGCTGACAGCGATGCAGCCAGCAGTCCAGTCGCCGGGCAGGGTGATCAGGCTGCCGACCGAGTTCGGCTGTCCGTGGATGAAGATATCGCCGCCAGGGTTGACGCCTGCGGCCTTGGCCGCTGCCCTGTCCTCGGGTTTGGGGTAGTTGATCCCCAGCGACAGGTGATAGGCGCTGTTCGGGTTGCGCCGGTCGATCTGGAAAATGCCTTCGGGGGTTTTACCGTCGCCTTCCTGGAACTTGTCGCCCAATGGGGCAAATCCAAGCGCGATTGGAAACTCCAGCACCGTCTCGCCGCCGCGGCTGGCGGTCAGGCGGCGGGCGGACTTCTCGATCAGGATGCGGTCGACCCTGTCCACCGCCGCGCCCAGGGGCGGCGGCGCCGGGCGCGGGGCAAAGGCCTGCCAGGCCATCCAGGCGGCGCCGGTCAGAACAACCAGCGCCAAGAGGTGCAGCAGGCGCTTCATGGTTATTGAAGGTCCGAGAAGGCGGCGGTCAGGCGGCGGCAGGCTTCCTCCACCCGCGAGCGCTGGGTCGCCAGGTTGAAACGCTCCATCATTTCGCCGCCGGTGCCGAAGCCATCGCCGGGCGAGGTGGCGATCCTGGCGTCTTCGCGCAGGCGCCTGACGAATTCCTCGCGGCTCATCCCGGTGCCGGAGAAATCAACCCAGGCCAGGTAGGTGGAGGCCAGCGGCAGCGATTTCAGGCCGGGCAAGGCGTTGACGGTCTCGTCGAACAGTTTCCGGTTGCCTTCCAGATGCGCGATCTGGGCATCCACCCATTCGGCACCCTCGGGCGAGTAGGCGGCGGTGATCATCGCCACGCCAAGGGAGCTTGGGTCATAGTCCAGCGTGTTCAGGCGATGGCGCATCTTGGCGCGCAGCTCAGGGTCGGCAATGATCATGTTGCCGGTGCGCTGGCCTGCGATGTTGAAGGTCTTGGAGGCGGCAGTCAGGGTAATCGTCCAGGGGCGGGCTTCGGGGGCTGCGGCATCCATCGGCACAAAGGTGTGGCCCGGATAGACCAGGTCGTGGTGGATTTCATCCGAGACCAGGATCAGCCCGTTGCGCTTGGCGAAATCTGCCACCGCCCGCAGCTCCTCCGGCGTCCAGACCCGGCCCGAGGGGTTCTGCGGCGAGCACCACAGGAGCAGTTTCTCGGAGCCATCCAGCCGCGACTGGGCATCGTCCAGATCGACGGTGTACTCATCGCCGTTGCGTGCCAACGGGCATTCCACCACCTTGCGGCCCGCCTTGTTCACCTTGTGCGCAAACTCATGGTAGACGGGCGAGAAGATGACCACGCCATCATCCGGTGCGGTCAGCACATCCAAGCAGAGCGCAATCGCGTTGCCCAGGCCCTGGGTGGTCAGGATCCAGTCGGTTTCGATCTCCCAGCTGTGGCGGTTCTTCATCCACCATTGCACGGCCTGCAGATACTCCGGATGCTGCCAGGAGTAGCCGAACACGCCATGTTCCGCGGCCTTTTTGACGGCCTCGATGACACAGGGCGCGGTCTCGTAGTCCGAATCCGCCGTCCACATCGCCAGCCCGTCATCGGGGGAGACGCCGAACAGCTGCTCCATCTTGTCCCACTTTGAGCTATGGGTGCCGCGGCGGTCGGCGGGTTTGTCGAAATTCATGCGGTGGACTCCCGTGTCGTTGCCCGTAACTTTGCCAGCGAAGCTAATCGCTGCTGCGCTGCGCGCAAGGGGGGCGTTGCGGTAAAGCGGCTGATCGCATAGATGAACCTCATGAAACGACCGATCCTGATCCATCCCGATCCCCGCCTGAAAAAGGTCTGTGTGCCTGTGCCGGACCTGAGCGATGACTTGCGCGTGCTGGCGGATGACATGCTGGAAACCATGTACGCTGCGCCCGGCATCGGCTTGGCGGCGCCGCAGATCGGCATCCTGCAGCGGCTGATCGTGCTTGATTGCGTCAAGGAAGAAGACGGCGAGCCGCGCCCGCTGGTGATGTTCAACCCGCAGATCATCTCTTCCTCGGACGAAACCAACGTCTATGAGGAAGGCTGCCTGTCGATCCCGGATCAATACGCCGAGGTGACCCGCCCCAAGGTGGTGGAGGTCGAATGGATGGACCGTGACGGCAATGCGAGAGCCGAGACGTTTGACGGGCTTTGGGCCACTTGCGTGCAGCATGAGATCGACCATTTGGACGGCAAGCTGTTCATTGATTACCTGAAGCCGCTGAAGCGCCAGATGATCACCCGCAAGATGCAGAAGCTGAAGCGCGAACGCGCCCGCGCCTGAGGGATTACCAGACATGACTGTCCGCACCTGCCTGCCCTGGCCTGACAAGCGCCTGCGCGCCAAGGCCGAGGAAGTAACCGAGATCACCGACGAGATCCGCGAGATCTGGAACGACATGGTCGATACCATGGACGCGATGCCGGGCGTCGGCCTGGCGGGCAACCAGATCGGTGTGATGCTGCGGCTTGCGGTGGTGGATGGCTCCACCGAGCGCGGCAAGGCGGTGAAGCTGGCCAACCCCGAGATCCTGCATGCCTCGATCGAACTGCGCGAGCATGACGAGGCCAGCCCCAACCTGCCGGGTGTGTCGGCCAAGATCAAACGGCCGCGGGCGGTGACGGTCCGCTACATCAATGAGCAGGGCATGGTCGACCGCCGCGACTTTGTCGGCATCGAGGCGACCTCGGTGCAGCACCAGATCGACCATCTGAACGGCAAGATGTATTTCGACCGCCTCAGCAAGGTGAAGCGCGACATGCTGATCCGCAAGGCGAAGAAGCTGAACGGCTGAGGCCGGATTTCCATTCTCCGGGCCGGTTGCGGCCCGGTTTTCGCCCGGCCCCGCCCCCAGGGCAGGCGCGAAACGCCCACCCCGGGACCGGGCGCGACCCTTTTGTTGCGCTGCAAGGCCCCGCCAGACGTGCGGCAAGGCAGCGGGGCAGGGACGGGAATGCTGATGCGCATCATCTTTATGGGAACACCTGATTTCTCGGTGCCGGTGCTGGACGCGCTGGTTGCGGCCGGGCACGAGATTGCCGCCGTTTACTGCCAGCCACCCCGGCCTGCGGGCCGCGGCAAGAAGGACCGTCCCACCCCCGTCCACGCCCGCGCCGCGGCTTTGGGGCTGGAGGTGCACCATCCGGTGTCGCTGAAAGGGGCAGAGGAGCAGGCGGCCTTTGCGGCGCTGAACGCCGACGTTGCCGTGGTGGTGGCCTACGGGCTGATCCTGCCGCAGGCGGTGCTGGACGCGCCGGCGCGGGGCTGTCTGAACATTCACGCCAGCCTGCTGCCGCGCTGGCGCGGCGCGGCGCCGATTCACCGGGCGATCATGGCAGGCGATGCGGAAACCGGGATCTGCATTATGCAGATGGAGGCGGGGCTCGACACCGGTCCAGTGCTGCTGCGCGAGTCCACAGCCATTGGCACCGAAGAAACCACAGCCCAACTGCATGACCGGCTGTCGGAAATGGGCGCCGGGCTGATCGTGGACGCGCTGGCCCGGCTTGCGGAGCTGATGCCTGAGGTGCAACCGGAAGACGGCGTCATCTACGCCGAAAAGATCGACAAGGCAGAGGCGCAGATCGACTGGTCCCGCCCCGCCGCGGAAGTGGACCGCAAGATCCGCGGGCTGTCGCCCTTCCCGGGCGCCTGGTGCGAGGTCGAAGGCCAGCGGGTGAAGCTGTTGGCCTCACGGTTGGCGGAAGGCCAGGGAAATCCAGGCGAAGTGCTTGATGACGGGCTGACCATCGCCTGCGGCGAAGGGGCAGTTCAACTGCTGCGCTTGCAACGGGCAGGCAAAAGCGCGCAGGATCCGGACGTATTCCTGCGCGGCTTCCCTGTTCCCAAGGGCAGCCGCCTGCAATCAGGACTGTAATCAGACTGCAACCGGAGGCGCGTGATGATCCTGACCTTGATGGGCACCGTGGTGATTGCCGGCATTGTCGGCTACGCGGCCGAGCGCAGCGGTTTCACCAGCAACGGCTACGTGCAGTCGATCATCATCTGCACCGGAGGCGCCTTCCTGTTCTACTTTGTGCGGCTGATGTTCGGCATCGGTTTCAGCGCGCCGGGCTGGAACGCCATCGCCTCCTCCATCGGGGCGCTGGTGATCGTGCCCACCCATTGGCGCAAGTAGGAGGCTGACATGCCCATCATTGCCCTGATCATCATTGGCGCCGCCGCAGGGTTTCTCGCGACCCGGCTGATGCGGCTGGAAACCGGTATCATCCCCACAGTTTGCATCGGCATGGCAGGTGCGCTCATCGGCGGGCTGGTGCTGCGGTTTCTTCTGACGGTTATGGGCTTCATGGCGGGCTTTGCCGGCGCGGTCCTGGGCGCCCTGCTGCTGATCTGGCTGTGGCAGCGCTATGGCGGCCGGTAGCCGCCGCTGCGGCGCAGAGGCCACAGCCCATAGATGAGCGCAGAATTTCTGCTGCACAGCTCCAGCGAATGCTTAAGATAGGCCAACCGCCGCATAAAGCCGCGGAAAACCGAGGCAGAGAGCATTAGCAGATGACACAGGACAGCGGCCGCTCTGGCACGCCGAAAGTGGTGGTTGTAACCACCATGAAAGACGAAGGCGCCTATATTCTCGATTGGATCAGCCATTACAAAGCGATCGGTGTCAGCGACTTTGTGATTTTCACCAACGATTGTTCGGACCCGACCGACCACATCCTGCGCAACTTGCACCGGATGGGTGTGATTGAGCACCGGTTCAACCGGGTGATGCGGCGCGGCCCGCACAAAAGCGCCCTGATGTGGGCGGAATATGAACCCAAGGTGCAAGAGGCTGACTGGGTCCTTGTCATTGATGTCGATGAGTTTTTGCAGATCAACTCCGGTGACGGCACTTTGCCGGGATTGCTGGCAGAACGGGCGGATGCGGATGCGGTCTCCTTTGTCTGGCGCATTTTCGGCAATGCCGGAGTTGGGGTCGTGGATCACCCGCCTGTACCGCAGGCCTTTACCCGCGCTGAACCGTCGGCAGGCAGCCCGGAGGAGCACCGGTTTTTCAAGACCGCTTACCGCAACAACGGCAAGTTCGACCGTATGGGAGTCCACCGTCCCTTTCTGGCCGTGCCGCCAGAGGAGGTGAACTGGCAGCTGGCGGATGGCACCCGTCTGCCCGGGGATGAGCTGGAAGGTATTTTGTATGTGCGCGGCGGATACGGGTATTCCGCAGCGCAGCTCAATCACTATGCGCTTCGCTCCCGTGATGGGTTCTTAAACAAGAAGGCACGGGGACGCGCCAATCATTTCACGTCTTCGATCGAGCCGGGCTACTGGCACAAGTTCGACCGGAATGAAGAGGAAGATACTTCGCTGGCGCAGAACTTTGCAGCTGCGTTGAAGATAAGGGACGAACTGCTGCAAGATGAGAGGCTGCGGGAACAGCATGAGCTGGCCCTGGTCTGGCACCGGCGCAGGGGGCGCAAGGCCAGAATCAGTCAAGAGGGCCAGGCTTTCCTTAAGCTGCTGGAGGGCAGCCGGAAAACCGCCTGACCGGTTTCAGCTGCGGGGCGGCCGGCTTTTGTAGACTGGCAAGTGCCAGCCGAACAGTACAGAGCCAGCCCGCAGAACCCAGCACACACAGGCGCAGGCCAGCAGGGCAAACCGCAGTTCGACGCCCAGCCAGATGGCAGCAACCGCAGTGATCGCGCCTGCCATGGCGCAGGTGATGTAGAGTTCGCCCTGTTTCAGAACCAGCGGCACCTCGTTGCACACGACGTCGCGCATCAGCCCGCCCATAGTGCCGGTTGCCATTCCCATCAGGACGGTGATCACCGGCGGGCTGTCCAGGGCCAGGGCTGCGCCGGTGCCTGCGGGCACCGCGACTGCCAGGGCGAAACTGTCGAGCCAAACCACCCAGCGCAGGCGGCTTTCCAGCAGATGCGCGGTGAAGAACACCGCTACTGCGGCAAGGGCCGCCAGCAGGATGTAGTTGGGATTGCCGATCCAGAACACCGGATTGCGGTCCAGCAGCAGGTCGCGCAGCGTGCCGCCGCCCAGAGCGGTCAGGCAGGCGACAAAGGCAAAGCCGACGATG
Source organism: Leisingera sp. ABD4_442 (assembly GCF_056160905.1). Classification (NCBI taxonomy): domain Bacteria; kingdom Pseudomonadati; phylum Pseudomonadota; class Alphaproteobacteria; order Rhodobacterales; family Roseobacteraceae; genus Leisingera; species Leisingera sp. ABD4_442. The sequence goes on from NZ_JBSWYB010000002.1 coordinate 113,781, forward strand.
TCGAGCTGCGCCCGGCTGGCCACCAGCGCGCCGGTCAGTGCAAAGACCAGCACCGAGGCATAGTCCAGAAAAACCAGAAAGGTCATCGGGCGTCCCCGCGCATCAGGCGCTTTTCTTCTTCTTGAAGGGGGCCATGCCTGCGCGTGCCAGCTCATCTGCGCGCTCGTTCTCCGGGTGGCCTGCGTGGCCCTTTACCCATTCCCAGGTTACCTTGTGGCGGGCCTGCGCTTCGTCCAGCCGCTGCCACAGCTCGACGTTTTTCACCGGCTTCTTGTTTGATGTCTTCCAGCCGTTTTTCTTCCAGCCGAAGATCCAGCCCGTGACGCCGTTCTTCACATAGGCAGAGTCGGTCACCACAGTGATGGTGGACGGCCGCGCCAAACTTTCCAGTGCATTGATTGCGGCCAGCAGTTCCATCCGGTTGTTGGTGGTCTCACCTTCGCCGCCCTGCAGTTCTTTTTCTTTGACGATGGTATCACCGTCCATGGCGCGCAGCAGGACACCCCAGCCGCCGGGGCCGGGATTTCCAGAGCAGGCGCCGTCGGTATAAGCAAATAATTCAGGCATGCGCCGTCAGTACTACGAACTCCTGGGCAGTGCCAGCCAGTCCTTTGCCTGTACCGCGGCGGGCATCCAGCACGGTGAAGCCGGCGGATTCGAGGTGCTGGCGCAGCTCGTCCCCGCTGTAATAGGCATAGAATCTGCCCAGTTCATCGCGGCCTTCGCCTTTGCCCAGTTTCATCGCCAGGCACAGTATGCCGCCTTTGGTCAGCGCCCGGTGCACAGCGGACAGGTGGGTGGCAAGCTCAGCCTGCGGTACGTGCAGCAGGCTGAAGTAGGCCCAAATGCCGTCAAACACTGCCTGTGCATCCAGGGCGTGAAAGTCTGCGGTAATGACCTCGATCCCATAGGCTGCGCGGGCGGCCTCTGCCATTTCCGGCGAAGCATCGAGTGCAGCCACACGAAAGCCCCCATCCCGGAAACGCGCGGCCCAATGGCCGGGGCCGCAGCCGAGGTCCAGCACCGTACCGCCTTCCGGCAGACGGGCGGTGAAGGCCTGAAAATCGGCCTCCTCTCCCGGGTCCGTTCTGCCTGTGAACAGCTTGGAGTATTCCTCGGCGCGGTCGTTGTAGATGCTGATGGTTCTGTCATCGCTCATCGGGGTTCTCCAAGGGTCCGGTCAGGCACGCTCCACCGCTAGCCGCGCAGCGAGCCCCGTAAAGACGGCAGCAAAGCCGCGGTTGAGCCACTTCAGCACCCGCTCGCTGTTCAGAAGGTAGGTGCGGGCCTGGGCGGCAAACAGGCCATACAGCACGAAAATGGCAAAGGTCAGTGCCATGAATACCAGCCCGAGGACAGACATCTCCAGCGTCGCGCTGGCGGGGTTGCCGCTCAGGAATGGCGGCAGCAGCGCCAGGAAGAACACCGACAGCTTGGGGTTCAGGATATTGATCAGCGCTCCGCGCCAGGCGATTTTCCAGCCGGGCTGACTGGTGCGTTTCGAGGACACGGCCAATGCACCGCCGCTGCGCAGCGCCTGCCAGGCGAGGTACAGGAGATAGGCCACCCCCGCCGCTTTGACGATCTGGAACAGCAGAGCAGAGCTGTGCAGAACGGCCGCCAGCCCCAGCGTGGCAGCCGCCAGATGCGGAGCAATGCCGAAAGTGCAGCCGGCCGCGGCCCAAATGGAGGCGCGCCAGCCTTGGCCAAGACCCAGCGCCAGCGTGTAAATGACGCCCGTGCCGGGGGCGAGGACGACAACAAATGCAGTGATCAGAAAGTGCAGCGTAATCATGAATGCGGCTCCAGAAAAAATGCCCGGGAGCCTATGCCTAACACGGTTAGACCGCAGCGGGTGTGATTTCTGTCACTTTCGCTGCACTCTGGCTTGTGCGTTCACGCAGGCTGCCGCAGTACCCGGGGCACCTTGAATTCCACTGTTTCCACCGCGGTCTCCACGACCTCTACGGTCACCTCGTACCGCTGGCGGAAAGCGTCGATCACCTCGTTGACCAGCAGTTCGGGGGCAGAGGCGCCGGCGGTGATGGCGACAGAGCGGATGCCCTCCAGCGCGCGCCAGTCGATGTTTTCGGCACGCTGCACCAGCTGGGCGTAATCGCAGCCGTTCTTGGCGCCTACTTCGACCAGGCGGCGGGAGTTCGAAGAATTCGGGGCGCCGACCACCAGCAGGGCATCCGCCTTGGGGGCCACCGATTTTACCGCTTCCTGGCGGTTGGTGGTGGCATAGCAGATGTCTTCCTTGTGCGGGCCGATGATGTTGGGAAAGCGTTCCTCCAGCGCCGCGACGATGCCCTTGGTGTCATCGACCGACAGGGTGGTCTGGGTGACATAGGCCAGACGGTCCGGGTCGCGAACCTCAACATGCGCCACATCGGCGGCGGTCTCCACCAGCAGCACCTCACCGTCGGGCAGCTGGCCCATTGTGCCGATGGTCTCCGGGTGGCCCTTGTGGCCGATCATGATCATCTGCAGCCCGGCCTCAGCATGGCGCTGGGCCTCGATGTGCACTTTGGAGACCAGCGGGCAAGTCGCATCGACATAGATCATCTCGCGCGCTTCGGCGGCCGCGGGCACTGATTTCGGCACCCCGTGGGCAGAGAAAATCACCGGCCGGTCGTCGGGGCATTCGTCCAGCTCCTCGACAAAGACCGCGCCTTTTTCACGCAAAGAGTCGACCACGAATTTGTTGTGCACGATTTCGTGGCGGACATAGACCGGCGCACCCCATTTGCCAATCGCCATTTCGACGATCTTGATCGCGCGGTCGACGCCGGCGCAAAAGCCGCGCGGCGCGGCGAGGTAAAGGGTCAGGGCTGGCTTGGTCATGGGCGTCTCCTTGCGCGCCAGAGGTAAGCGCTTCGGGCGGCAAGGTCCAGTGCTGGTAGGGCCCGGATGTGACGGCATCAAGCCGCACAATTCGAGTGTTCAGCGGCGGCCGTTAGAAAAAAATGGTTTGCCAGTCTTCAAAAGCGGCTGGCGGCCGGAGGCATTGGAACAGGCCCCACCCCATCAGGTGCCTGTTCCGCAACCCTTTCCGGCGGTCCGGTCTCAGCCGTGTGCAGCTGTTGCGGAACGCGGTTCGCTTTGCTCGCGCGGCGGGCGGCCGATCACGTCGCGCAGTTCTTCCAGCTCGATGAAATTGTCGGCCTGGCGGCGCAGGTCGTCAGAGATCATCGGCGGCTGGCTGCGGATGGTCGAGACCACCGAAACCCGCACACCCTGGCGCTGCAGGCTGGCAATCAGCGGGCGGAAATCCCCATCACCCGAGAACAGCACGATGTGGTCCACGCGCGGCGCCAGCTCCATGGCATCGACTGTAAGCTCGATGTCCATATTGCCCTTGACCTTGCGGCGGCCCATGCTGTCGGTGTATTCCTTGGCCGGTTTGGTGACCATGGTAAAGCCGTTGTAATGCAGCCAGTCCACCAACGGACGGATCGGGGAGTACTCGTCATTTTCCAGCAAGGCGGTATAATAAAACGCCCGCAGAAGCTTGCCGCGGCGCATGAATTCCTGCCGCAAGAGCTTATAGTCGATATCAAATCCGAGCGCCTTGGCCGCGGCGTACAGATTTGAACCGTCTATGAACAGCGCAAGCCGTTCGTCCTTGTAAAACATAAATTTTTCCTTCCGGTATCGCCGTCTCAGCCAGGTGTTCCGTGAGTGAATGCTTGAAATTGGCGGGACGGGTGGACTTAATGTAAGTTATTTGTCATTTGCCGCAAGTGTACTGCCATTCTGAAATAGGGTCAAAAATGGCCGGAAAACGGAAAACGTCGCTCATCGCCCTCGGCGGCAACCTGCCTGTTGACGCTAATGCGCCTCAAGTCGCCTTGTCAAAAGCTATTGCTGACCTGCAATCGGAAGACATCGTGCTGCGCAGCGTTTCAAGGTTCTTTCAAACGCCGTGTTTCCCGGCAGGAGCGGGACCGGATTATGTGAACGCTGCCGTTGCGGTCGAAACCTGTTTGACTGCGGAAGCATTGCTGGCCCGCCTGCATGAGGTAGAGGCGCGGTTTGCCCGTGTGCGGGAGCAGCGCTGGGGGATGCGGACCCTGGATCTGGACCTAGTGGACTACGGCGGCGCGGTGTTGCCGGATGCGGCGGGATACGCCCGCTGGCAAGGGCTGCCGCTGGAGCGCCAGATGCAGGACGCGCCGGGGCAGCTTATCCTTCCGCACCCGCGTATTCAGGACCGGGCCTTTGTGCTGGTGCCGCTGGCGGATATTGCGCCGCGCTGGCGCCACCCGGTGCTGCAGAAAACTGTGAAGGAAATGCTGGCGGAACTGCCGGAACAGGACGTGGCCGGAGTTGTCCCTCTCTGATCCGCGCAATGCGGTGTTTTCCGCCCTTGTCAAGAGAAACATTTGGGCGTAGATGTCTGCCTTCTGGACCAGGAATGAATTGGAGAGTCGCTGATGGCCCGCGTGACGGTTGAAGATTGTGTAGACAAGGTTCCCAACCGCTTTGAGCTGGTGATGCTGGCAGCGCATCGCGCCCGTGAGATTTCGGCTGGTGCCCCGATCACCGTTGAGCGTGACAATGACAAGAACCCTGTTGTGTCCCTGCGCGAAATCGCCGACGAGACCCAAAGCGCGGACGAGCTGCGCGAGCGCCTGATTGAGAGCAACCAGACTCAGATCGAAGTGGACGAGCCGGAAGAGGATTCGATGGCTCTGCTGATGGGTGCGGATGGCGACAAACCCGCCGAAGACGATATGTCGGAAGAGAAACTGCTGCGCGCGCTGATGGAGGCCCAGGGCCAGGGCTAAGGCTTGCGCTGACGAATTTGAGGCTGCGGACCGGACATGATTTCCCCTGACGACCTGATTGCTCTGGTCCGCAACTACAATCCCAAAACAAATGCGGAAAGGATCGCCGAGGCCTATGCCTTTGGCGAGCAGATGCATGAGGGGCAGTTCCGCCACTCGGGCGAGCCCTATTTCACGCATCCGGTGGCGGTGGCCGCGATCCTGACCGAACAGCGCCTGGATGATGCAACCATCATCACCGCGCTGCTGCATGACACCATCGAAGACACCAAGGCCAACTACGAGGAAGTCGCCCGCCGCTTTGGCGACGAGGTGGCGATGCTGGTCGACGGCGTCACCAAACTGACCAATCTGCAGCTTTCCAGCCGTGAGACCAAGCAGGCGGAGAACTTCCGCAAGCTGTTCATGGCGATGTCCAAGGACCTGCGGGTGATCCTTGTCAAGCTTGCCGACCGCCTGCACAACATGCGCACCATCAAGGCGATGCGCCCGGAAAAGCAGGCCCAGAAGGCGCGCGAGACGATGGATATCTATGCGCCTCTTGCGGGGCGCATGGGGATGCAGTGGATGCGAGAGGAGCTGGAGGATCTGGCTTTCCGTGTCTTGAATGCAGAAGGCCGCCAGTCGATCATCCGCCGCTTTGTGACCCTGCAGCGGGAAACCGGCGATGTGATTCACCGGATCACCGGCGACATGCGGCTGGAGCTGGAAAAGGCTGGGATCGAGGCAGAAGTATTCGGCCGCGCCAAGAAGCCCTATTCGATCTGGCGCAAGATGCAGGCCAAGGACCAGGGCTTCTCGCGGCTCTCCGACATTTACGGCTTCCGGGTAATCACCACCTCGGAAGAGGATGCCTACCGCGCGCTGGGCGCGATCCACCAGCGCTGGCGGGCTGTGCCGGGCCGGTTCAAGGACTATATCAGCCAGCCGAAATCGAACGGCTACCGGTCGATCCACACCACCGTGTCGGGGCGTGACGGCAAGCGGGTGGAGGTGCAGATCCGCACCCGCCAGATGCACGACGTGGCCGAAACCGGGGTTGCGGCGCATTGGTCCTACCGGGACGGGGTGCGCACCGAAAACCCATTTGCTGTCGATCCGGCCAAATGGATCGCCTCGCTGACGGAACAGTTCGATGCTGAGGACGACCACGACGAATTCCTCGAGGCCGTGAAGCTCGAGATGTATTCGGACCAGGTGTTCTGCTTCACCCCCAAGGGCGATGTGATCAAGCTGCCCAAGGGCGCGACGCCGATCGATTTTGCCTATGCCATCCACACCCGCATCGGCAGCTCCTGCGTCGGAGCCAAGGTGGACGGCATCCGGGTGCCCCTGTGGACACGGCTGCGCAACGGCCAGTCGGTGGATGTGATCACCGCCGAAGGCCAGACACCTCAGGTGAGCTGGCTGGAGATCGCCACCACCGGCAAGGCCCGCACTGCCATCCGCCGGTCCCTGCGTGAGGCGGACCGGGCGCGGTTTGTGAAGCTGGGGCATGAGCTGGCGCGTTCAGCCTTTGAACACGTCGGCAAGAAGGCGACCGACAAGGCGCTGGAAACCGCGGCGCGGGCGCTGCGGGCCAGCGGCGTCGATGAGCTGCTGGCGCGGCTGGGCGCTGCCGAGATTACCGCGCATGACGTGGTGCAGTCGGTCTACCCCGAACTGACCACCGGCGACGGTGACGAAATCTCGCCGCGCCGGGCGGTGGTCGGCCTGGAACCGGGCCAGAGCTTTGAGCGCGCCCCCTGCTGCCAGCCGCTGCCGGGCGAGCGTATCATCGGCATCACCTACCGGGGTCGTGGCGTGGTGGTGCATGCGGCCGATTGCGACCGGCTGAGCGAATTTGAGGATCAGGTGGAGCGCTGGGTCGATGTGCAGTGGCACAGCGGCACCCACCCGGCAGCCTATGGCACCACGCTGGAACTGACCATCGGCAATGATGCCGGGGTGCTGGGACGCATTTGCACATTGATTGGCGAGAAAAAGGCCAATATCTCGGACCTGGAATTTGTAGACAGGAAACCAGACTTTTACCGGCTCATGATCAATGTGGAACTGCGGGATGTGGAACAGCTGCACTCGCTGATGCTGACGCTCGAGGCGGAAAGCGATGTTGCCGCGGTGGCGCGGTTCCGGGAAAAGCCGGAAGAGCGCCACTTCCCGGGGTAAGCCGCTGAAACTCTGAGCTGGGAACTGGGCCGGGAACTGGGAAGGACGCACAGCTTTGGTATTCAGGCGCCGGGACAGACGCCCGCCCCTCCGGGCTCTGGCGGATTTCCTCTGGCCGCGCGGCGGCTGGGGCAGGGCGTTCCTGTATGTAAAGCACCGGGTGCGCCGGCTCCCCGATTCGCCTGAACGCATCGCCCGCGGCATCTGGGCTGGCGTGTTCACCACCTTCACCCCGTTCTATGGGCTGCACTTTCTGGTGGCTGCCATCATCGCGCGGGTGATGAATGGCAATATCCTTGCCTCGCTGAGTGCGACTTTCTTTGGCAACCCTCTGACCTATGTGCCGATCGGGGTGGCGTCCTTGCAAACCGGGCATTGGATTCTGGGGACCGAGTTTGACGAGCAGGTGGACAAATCCCTGGTGGGCAAGTTCATGGATGCAGGCAAGGACCTGAAGGACAACCTGTTTGCCCTGTTCATGGATCAGCCGGCGGACTGGCAGGGGCTGCACCTGTTTTATAACGAGGTGTTCTATCCCTATATGATCGGCGGCATCATTCCGGGGATCATTTCTGCCACTGTCTGCTATGTGCTGAGCCTGCCTGCGATCCGGTTTTATCAGCAGCGCCGCCGGGCCAGGATCAAGGCCAAGTTCGAGGCGATCAAGCAGCGCGCCGACATCAATACCGGGTCCTGACTGCAGCAGAAGTATTGTACCAATTCCGCCTGCAAGCTTGCGCTTGCCTGCGGCCTGTCTAGTCTTTGGCTAAGGCTTTGACTTCAGACGGATTGGACAACTGCCATGACACAGGACCTGCTGCGCCTGGGCGTGAACATCGACCATGTGGCCACTGTGCGCAACGCCCGCGGCGGCGCCTATCCGGACCCGGTTCGGGCGGCGAAACTGGCCGAGGAAGCGGGTGCCGACGGCATCACCGCCCACCTGCGCGAAGACCGCCGGCATATCACTGACGCCGACATAGACGGGCTGATGGAGGCGCTGTCCGTGCCGCTGAATTTCGAGATGGCCGCAACCGGGGAAATGCAGAAGATAGCGTTGCAGCATAAGCCGCACGCAGTGTGCATCGTGCCGGAGAAGCGCGAGGAGCGGACCACCGAGGGCGGGCTGGACGTGGCCCGCGAGGAGAACCGGCTGGCGCATTACATCGCGCCGCTTCGGGATGCGGGCTGCCGGGTGTCGATCTTTATTGCGGCCGACAAGAAGCAGATCGAGGCCGCGCACCGGATCGGCGCCGAGGTGATCGAGCTGCACACCGGTGCCTATTGCGAATTCCACGCAGAGGGGGAACTCGTGGAGCGCGACCGCGAACTGGACGCGCTGCGGGATATGTCTGCCTATGCCCATTCGCTGGGGCTGGAAGTTCACGCAGGCCACGGGTTGACATATGATACCGTCCAGCAGGTCGCCGCTTTTCCCGAAGTGCGCGAACTGAACATTGGCCATTTCCTGATCGGTGAGGCAATATTCCGCGGGCTGGTGCCGGCTGTGCAGGAAATGCGCCGGCTGATGAATGAAGTGCGGGGATAAGTCTGCAATGCAAGTCAATTTGATCCGCTATGGGCTGATCTGGATGGCGGCCTCGGTCGGGATGATGCTGCTGGGCCTGCTGCTGGCACAGTTCGGGGTGGGCATGCCGGCCGGCTTGGCCACGGTGCTGCCGCCAATGGTGGCTTCGGTCATGGAGGGTATGCGCATCGCACAAACGGCCCGTCAGCCCTTGACGGGCAGGGCCGCTTGGAAAAACGCCGCGGCGATGACCGGGGTTGTGGCGCTGCTGACCATCGCCCAACTGCCGCTGTATTGGAACAACCCGGTGATTGTTGAGGCGCGGCAAACCATCCCGCTGGTTTTCCTCGCGGGCATTTTTGTGCTGCTTCTGGCCGTCATCCTGATGGTCAACCGCCTGTTCCTGGGCCATGGCATCAAACTGGGGCTGAAGCGGCTGGAAGAATGATCCTCGGCATCGGAACCGATCTGGCCAATATTGAGCGGATCCAGCGCACGCTGGACCGGTTCGGGGACCGCTTTCGCAACCGGGTCTTTACCGAAGTGGAGCAGAAGAAGGCTGAGCGCCGCCGGGATGTCGTGGGCACCTATGCCAAGCGATGGGCCGCCAAGGAGGCTTGCTCCAAGGCACTGGGCACCGGTTTGCGGATGGGCATTGCCTGGAAGGACATGGCGGTCTCCAACTTGCGCTCCGGCCAGCCGGTGATGCATGTAACGGGCTGGGCCGCCGAACGCCTGCAACAGATGACCCCGCCCGGCCATGAGGCGGTGATTCACGTGACATTGACCGATGATCACCCCTGGGCGCAGGCCTTTGTCGTGATCGAAGCGCGCCCCGCGCCCGTGGACACAGCGGAAATGCCCTCGGGAACTTGACTTGCCCCCTTTAGGCCCGCATGTAGCCCCGGACCCTGTTTTCAAACCGGAGAGCCTGATGACGGCCAAAGCAAAGACCGGCAGTTCGATCATCGAGACGGTGAAGACCATCGTCTATGCGCTGCTGATCGCCGGTGTCTTCCGCACCCTGTTCTTCCAGCCCTTCTGGATCCCGTCCGGATCAATGAAGGAAACCCTGCTGATCGGCGACTTCCTGTTCGTGAACAAGATGGCCTATGGCTATTCTTATGCCTCCTGCCCAAGTGTCCGCATCCCTGCCGTCGGGTTGAATGTCGACGCCAAGGACATCTGCGGTTTCCTGGATGGCGACAACACCCGCCTGATGGGCGGCGAGCCGGAGCGCGGTGATGTGGTGGTGTTCCGCCATCCGGTGAACGGCAATGACTTCATCAAGCGGCTGATCGGTCTGCCGGGTGACAAGATCCAATTGAAGAATGGCGTGCTGTTCATCAACGGCGAAGCGGTCAAGCTGCAGGATGCGGGTGAGTTCGAGGAAGTGATGGAACGCCAAGGGCCGCAGGGCTCCTTCCCGCGCTGCGAAAACGCCCCGGTGGGCCAGGGTGCCGTCTGCAAAAAATCGCGCACGCTGGAAACCCTGCCGGGCGGCAATGAGCATATTGTGCTTAACATCACCAACCAGGGCATGGATCACACTGGTGTCTACCAGGTGCCGGATGGCCACTATTTCTTCATGGGCGACAATCGCGACAATTCTTCCGACAGCCGCCTGCCGCAGTCAGCGGGCGGGGTTGGCTTTGTGCCGTTTGAAAACCTGATTGGCCGTGCCGACCGGATCATGTTCTCCTCCGCTGGGCGCTCGATGCTCTATTTCTGGACCTGGCGCAGCGACCGTTTCTTCAAGGGGATCCAGTGAAGCTGTCCAAGGAACTGAGTGCGTTTGAGGAGCGGATCGGGCACAAATTCGCCCGCCCTGAGCTGCTGCAGCGCGCCGTGACCCATGCCTCTGTCTCCTCTTCCACCCGCAAGGACAACCAGCGGCTGGAGTTTCTGGGCGACCGGGTGCTGGGCCTGGTGATGGCCACCGCACTGCTGGAGCATGACAAGACCGCCACCGAAGGCCAGCTGGCACCGCGCTTCAACGCGCTGGTGCGCAAGGAAGCTTGCGCCGATGTCGCCAAGGAGATCGACCTCGGCGCTGTGCTGAAGCTGGGCCGCTCCGAGATGATGTCCGGCGGTCGGCGCAAGCAAGCGCTTTTGGGGGATGCGATGGAGGCGGTGATTGCCGCGGTCTACAAAGACGCGGGCTTTGATGCCGCGGCGGAGGTGATCCTGCGCCTTTGGGGCAGCCGCATCCACAAGGTTGAAACCGACGCGCGCGACGCCAAGACTTCGCTGCAGGAATGGGCGCAGGCGCGCGGTCAGAAGGTCCCAACTTATGTCGAGGTGTTGCGCAGCGGCCCGGACCACGCGCCGGTCTTCACCATCGCCGCACGTCTTCAGGACGGCACCGAAGCGCAGGCCACCGCAGGCTCCAAGCGGCAGGCCGAACAGGCCGCAGCCAAGGCATTGCTGGAAAAGCTCGGCTAGGTCTCAGGCCACCCGGATGTATCCGGCCAGCCCGGTTTTCTGATGCTCGATAACATGGCAATGGAACGCCCAGTCACCGGGATTGTCGGCGACGAGGGCGATCTCTGCCACCTCGTCCTTCAAAAGCAGCAATGTGTCCGTCATCAGCGGCGGCAGTCTGCGCAGGTTGGAACGGATCGGAACGAAAGCCAGCCCGTGCAGGTGGATCGGATGCAGGTTCGGCGACTCATTCCGCAGCCGCAGAACATAGCTCTTGCCGTGTTCCAGCGTAGCCAGCGGGCCGGTGCCCTTGGCTGCATCGCCTGCCCAGGGCGTGCGGTTGATAGACCAGAAGCTGTACCCCATGGAGCCGCAATAACCGTCATTCGGCGGCCCGCCCTCCGGCGTCCAGCCAAAGACGAAGTCATGCACTTCTGCATTTTTTAGGTCCGGCCGGGCAACCGGGTTTGCCGGCAGCGGTTTCAGCTCCCGCAGATCACGATTAAGACTTGCCCCGGCAGACCGCAGCCGCGCCATGATGCGGGTGGGCTGGCCCGGCAGCTCTGCCAGAAGATCCGCCGTCTGCCCTTCGCTGTCAGGCATCCGCACCGCAATATCCACCCGCTGTCCTGGGCCAACCAGCAATGGCTCCTCAGCTGAGGGCAGGGGCAGCTCCGCCTCTAACGGATGCCCGTCCCAGGCAATGATGCGGGCCTGATCTGTGCTCAGACGCAGCTTGTAAATCCGCGTGGTGTCAGTGTTCACCACCCGCAGCCGCACCAGCCCGCCCGCCGGATGATCATAGACCGGCGCCTGCAGCCAGTTTGCAGTCAGCACATTGCCATGGGTGCCGCCCCGCGCCGCCCCGCGTGCGGTGTAATAGGGCAGGAACACTCCCGCATCATCCAGCCGGAAATCCCGCAGGTTGATGACCTGGTCGGCATCGAACCCTGGATCTTCCGTCTCCCGGATTACCATCACCCCGGTCAGCCCATGCGCCATCTGCGCCATGGTCATGCAATGCGGATGATACCAGTAGGTGCCGGCATCCGGCGGGGTGAATGCATAGTCGAAGCTCTCACCGCCCGCGATCGGCATCTGGGTCAGGTAAGGCACCCCATCCATCGCATTGGCAATCCGCAGCCCGTGCCAATGCATCGCGGTGTAATCCTCCGTGCCATTCTCTAGCCGCAGCAGCATCGGTTCTCCTTGGGTGCCAAACAGAACCGGCGGCGGCGCATCCGGCGACAGGCTCACCAGCCCCTGGGTCGGTGTTTCCCGGAAGGCAAAACTGGCAGGCTGGATGGTTAGCCGCTGCGCTCCGGCGGCCCCCGCCAATCCCCAGCCGCCCGCGCCAAGCGCCCCGGCAGTTGCAGCGGTTCCCAGCAGAAAGTCACGGCGGTTCATCAGGCAGGCCCCTTATGTGCACTCAAAGAAAGGCCTGGCTGTCAGAGTGGCTTGGCGCTGCGGTTCTTTCACGGGATTTGCCACAGGTCTTTGACATAGGGCAAGGTTGTGTGACGCCGCCAAAACCCGCCGAAAACGCCTCTGGCCCCTGTGGGTAAATTCCTGTAGAGGCACTGATCTGCAAACAGGACCAGTTGAAATGACCACACGCGCCGGATTCGTTGCCCTGATCGGAGAGCCCAACGCGGGCAAATCCACCCTTCTGAACCGCATGGTCGGGGCCAAGGTCTCGATCGTGACCCACAAGGTGCAGACCACCCGCGCCCGCATCCGCGGTGTCGCGATGGAGGAGGATGCGCAGCTGGTGTTCGTCGACACGCCCGGCCTGTTCAAACCCCGCCGCCGCCTGGACCGCGCTATGGTCGCCGCCGCCTGGGGCGGTGCCGCGGACGCCGATGTTGTGGTGCTGATGGTTGAGGCCCACCGCGGCATCACCGAAGGCGTAGAAACCATCCTCGAAGGCCTTGCGGAAATCGGCGAAGGCCGCACCGTGGCGCTGGCGATCAACAAGATCGACAAGGTGCCGGCCGAAAAACTGCTGGGCCTGACCCAGGAGCTGAACAGCCGTTACACCTTTGCCGAAACCTTCATGATCTCGGCAGAGCGCGGCCACGGCGTCGACGACCTGCGCCAATGGCTGGCGGGCAAGCTGCCGGAAAGCCCCTGGCTTTATCCCGAGGATCAGATTGCCGATCTGCCGATGCGGATGATCGCGGCGGAGATGACCCGCGAGAAACTGACCCTGCGCCTGCACCAGGAGCTGCCCTATCAGCTGACGGTTGAAACCGAGAAATGGGAAGAGCGCAAGGATGGCTCTGCCCGCGTCGACCAGATGATCTATGTGGTTCGCGACGGCCATAAGGGCATCGTGCTGGGCAAGCGCGGCGAGACCATCAAGTCCGTCTCCCAGGCCGCCCGGGCCGAGTTGGAGGAATTCCTGGGCCGCAAAGTGCACCTGTTCCTGCAGGTGAAAGTGCGCCCGAACTGGCTGGAAGAGGCGGAACGCTACTCGGAAATGGGTCTCGACTTCAAGGATGGCAACTGAAGTCCCCCATGCCCTTCCTCTTGCCTGAAATATCCCCGCCGGAGGCTCCCGCAGGCACCTCGGACGCCTGCGGTGGCAGGTGTGCGGCATGACCCGCCTAACAGCCCGTTTCTGGGTTGATGCCTACCTGGCCCGCCTGCGGTTCCAGGACATCCCGGCCTTCATCACCGCCCATGGCGACGACACCGCCGGCGCGGTTCTGGTGAAGCTCAACACGCTGGACGGTCAGGCCTGCGCCTTTCACCGCACCTATGACCTGATGAGCGGTGACCGCACATGGTGCGAGCTGGCATCGGGCGCTGAGACGGACGTCGATGCCTCTGTCCGCCGCCAGCGCGAGTTCGACCCGGATCTCTGGGTGATTGAGGTCGAGGACCGGCAGGGCCGACACCTGCTGGATGAACCCGGCCTGGAATGATCCTGCCGCTTGCAGCCCCTCCGGCAATGCGCTCTGGTAGGGCGGACCGCAGGACAGGGAGGCCGGGTGTTGGAATGGCGTGATCAGGGCATATTGCTATCGGTGCGCCGCCATGGTGAAAGCGCTGCTATCATCGACGTTTTCACCGAAACCCACGGCCGCCATGCAGGCATAGTGCGCGGTGGCGCCAGCCGCCGGATGGCGCCGATCCTGCAGCCGGGTGCACAGCTGGACGTGACCTGGCGGGCGCGGCTGGAGGATCATCTGGGCAGCTATCATGCCGAACCCCTGCGCAGCCGTGCGGCTGCGGCGCTGTCCGGGCGGCTGGCGCTGGTCGGCCTCAACACCGTCACTGCGCTTTTGTCCTTCTGCCTGGCTGAACGCGAACCGCACGCTGATCTTTATACCCGCAGCGAACAGCTGCTGGACCTGCTGGGAAACGACGGCCTCTGGCCGCTCGCCTATCTGCGCTGGGAACTGGCGCTGTTAGAGGAGATGGGGTTTGGACTAGACCTTTCGGCCTGTGCTGTGACCGGCAGCCGCTTCGGACTGGCCTATGTCTCACCGAAAACGGGCCGGGCTGTTTCACGTGAAGGCGCCGGGAACTGGGCGGACAGGCTGCTGCCGCTGGCGCCGGTGATGCGCGGCGAAGGGGCAGCAGAGGATGCGGAAATCGTCCAGGCCCTGCGCACCACCGGCTTTTTCCTGGAGACGCATCTGGCGCCCTCGCTGGGCAGCCACCCGGTGCCAGAGGCGCGCAGGCGGCTGTTGGACCTGCTCAGCCGCCGGCTTTGAACAGCATTTCGCGCCCTGCCCCGTTGCTGAGAATCAGCACATCGCCGGTGACCTCTGCCAGCGTCATTTCCTGCAAGGCTTTCAGGAATGCGGCCTCAGCCTCCAGCTCCGGGCAGGCCGTGCGCGTTACTGCCAGCGGCCCGGTTTCAAACCAGGGGTATGGCGCGTTCTGAGAGCCGTGAAACCGGTTGCAAGGGGCCTGTCCGCTGATCATTCCCGGTTCCGGGAACAGCAGGCTGGCTTTCGCAGGATAGGCGGCTCCGTCCAGGACTTGCAGCTGCCATGTTTTGCCCGCGGCGCCATAGGCAGACAAGGTTTCATCGCCGCCGCAGGCGTCGGCCAGAAGCAAAGCGGGCATCACAGCAGCGCGCAGCATCTTTCCCTCCTGTTCGAGTGGTTCAGCGCAGATTGCGAGCCGAGGGCAGGCCGCGCAAGGTCTCCGCCGCGGAAAAAGGCATATTGCAGTGGCGGGTCTGCATTGCGTCGGGTCCCGGCTTTAGTTCGTGCGGATCACTTCGGCGATCTTGCGGCCGATTTCGCTGCTTGCCTTGACAGAAGGGTGGATCATATCGAGCGCGTGATAGGAGCGGTCGCCAAAGGGCACCATGTCCTTGTTCGACAGGAAAAAGATACCCGTGTCCAGCGCCGCCAGCCGTTCGATACGGGTTTCCAGTTCGTTGCCCTCATCCCGGCAGTGCTCAATCAAAGAGCCGACGCCGGGGCTGCGCAGATAGCCGACATAGATGACCTTGGCTCCAGTGGCCCGGAGGTCCGACAGCATGCCGGGGATCGCGCCCTTGCGCCCGTCGGCTGAGATCAGCTTGTCCATCTTGCGGTTGCAGGCAAAGCAGCCGCAGCCCAGCCACAGGTCGTTACCGCCGCCATTGACAACCACCCAGTCCCATTTTCCGGGCGTGTATTGCTTGCGGATTTCCATTCCCGCTGCACCGGAGATCGGCAGCTTGTAGATGATCCGCGCAGCAGAGACTGAGCGATCCACCACCGGTTCCTGCAGTTCGCGGGCCACAGTGTCAGAGATGGAATTTCCGGCCAGGCTGTGCCAAGCCATCAGGGAATCCCCCATGGTCAGGATGCGGGGGGATTGCCCTGAAGGGGTAGACGCTGCGCAGGCGGAAAGCAGCATCAGAAACGGGATAAGGATCAGGCGCATAAAGGTCATGTCCCGTTATTAACCACGAATCGTGAAAGAACGAACAACCGCAGCTGGAAACAGTCTTATTCCAGGATGGCATGGCAAACTGGCCGCAGTCAGCACGCCCCGGTGAGAAAAAGGCCCGGCACGAACGCCGGGCCTGTCAGCAGGCGCCTCAGGGACAGGCTGTTGCGTTGGCTCAGCCCAGCAGGCGGCGGGCAATGACCTGCGCCTGGATTTCGGCGGCGCCTTCAAAGATGTTGAGGATGCGGGCATCGCACAGCACGCGCGAGATCTTGTATTCCATCGCAAAGCCGTTGCCGCCGTGGATTTGCAGGCCGTTATCGGCAGCCGCCCAGGCAACCCGGGCGCCCAGCAGTTTGGCCATGCCGGCCTCCAGGTCGCAACGGTGTCCGTGGTCCTTTTCCCAAGCCGAGAAATAGGTGAGCTGACGGGCGATCATGATCTCCACCGCCATCATCGCCAGCTTGCCGGAAACACGGGGGAAGTTGATTAGCGACTTGCCAAACTGCTTGCGCTCCTGGGCGTATTGCATGGCAATGTCCAGCGCTGACTGCGCCACGCCGATGGCGCGGGCGGCGGTCTGGATGCGGGCCGATTCAAAGGTCTCCATCAGCTGTTTGAAGCCCTTGTTCTCTTCGCCGCCCAGCAGGTTTTCGCCCTTCACGTGGAAGTTGTCGAAGCCCAGCTCGTATTCCTTCATGCCGCGGTAGCCGAGCACCTCGATCTCACCGCCGGTCATGCCCTCGGTCGGGAAGGGATGCTCGTCGGTGCCCGGGGTCTTTTCGGCCAGGAACATCGACAGCCCGCGGTGATCGGAGGTGTTCGGGTCGGTGCGCGCCAGCAGGGTCATCACATGGGTGCGCGCCGCGTGGGTGATCCAGGTCTTGTTGCCGGTGATCTTGTAGTCGCCGTTTTCGTCCTTCACCGCGCGGGTGCGCAGGGAGCCGAGGTCAGAGCCGGTGTTTGGCTCGGTGAAGACCGCGGTCGGCAGAATCTCGGCGCTGGCCAGTTTCGGCAGCCAGTTAGCCTTCTGCTCCTCGGTGCCGCCGCAGAGGATCAGCTCGGCCGCAATCTCGGAGCGGGTGCCCAGCGAGCCGACTCCGATATAGCCGCGCGAGAGTTCCTCGGAGACCACCACCATCGAGGCTTTGGACAGGCCGAACCCGCCGTATTCCTCAGGGATGGTCAGGCCGAAGACACCCATCTCGGCCAGCTCTTCGATCACGCTCAGCGGGATCAGCTCATCCTTCAGGTGCCAGTCATGGGCATTCGGCTCGACCTTCTCGACCGCATAGCGGCGGAACTGGTCGCGGATCATTTCCAGCTCTTCCTCAAGGCCGGAGGTGCCGAACATGGTGGAGCCTGCCTGCTCCTCCATCAGCTCCACCAGACGGGTGCGCGCAGCCTGGCTGTTGCCCTGCTCGCAGAGCGTCATCACCGCGGGCGCCATCAGCGAGCGCTGCGCATCCTGCGAAAGACCCAGGTCCTGCAGGCGGATGATCTCGCCCTGGTTCATCTGGATGCCGCCGTAAACCTGCCACAGGTACTCGCCAAAGCCGATCTGATGGATCAGCTGCTCCATTTCGCCGAACTTGCCTTCGCCCTGCAGCTTCTCAGCCCATTTCTGCATCTGGCGCAGCGAGTAGACGTAAGTGGCCAGCCAGGACAGCCCGTGCGCGGCCACCTGGTTTTCCTCGATCAGCTTGCCGGAAACGCGGCCCTCGCTGCTGACCATTTCCTTCACGGAGGCACGGGCAGCATCAAGCAGCTGGTCCAGCGGTTCCAGGGCGGCGCCGGTCAGTGCCAGCAGGTCGGGAATGAGTGTCGGTTTCATCTGCAAGTCCTGTCCGTCATGAGCCATGAATCAGATCCTTCTTCGGTCGCCCGGTGGTAAATCATTTTGCAGGTGCAGCGCAACAAAAATACTCACAGGTGCGGCGTTTGGATCAAATCTTGCGTGTTGATTTTGCCGGTGCAGCGCGGCGCGGATGTGGTAGAGCAGGGCTATGAGCGCATTGTTTTCCCTGATTTCCCCGGCTGAGCTGGCAGCCGCTTTTGGCATCGCATTGCTGGCGGGCACCGTCAAAGGGCTGGTTGGTTTTGCCATGCCGATGATCTTCATCTCCGGGCTTAGCATGTTCCTGGCGCCTGATCTGGCGCTGGCGGGGTTGATTCTGCCGACGCTGGTGACCAACGGGATGCAGGCGCTGCGGCAGGGGCCGCAGGCGGCGCTGGCCTCGATCGGCAAGTTCCGGGTGTTTCTGCTGATTGGCCTGATGTGCCTGCTGCTCAGCGCCCAGTCGGTGCGGGTGCTGCCGCAGCAGGCGCTGTTGCTGGCGATTGGGGTTCCGGTGACGGTCTTCGCCTTCATCCAGCTGATGGGAAAGACCTTCTCGATCACCAATCCGACCCGCCGCAGCGAGGCCATGGTGGGCGGCATTGCCGGGCTGATTGGCGGGGTGTCGGGTGTCTGGGGGCCGCCGACGGTGGCCTATCTGACTGCATTGGGCACCGAAAAGACAGAGCAGATCCGGGTGCAGGGGGTGATCTACGGCCTTGGCGCCGTGGCGCTGCTGCTGGCGCATGTTGGCTCTGGTGTGATGCGGGCTGAAACAGCACCTTTCTCGCTGGCTCTGATCGTGCCTGCAGTGGCGGGCATGTGGATCGGCGGCAAGCTGCATGACCGGATCGACCAGGTGCTGTTCCGCCGGGCCACGCTGGTGGTGCTGCTGATCGCCGGCTTGAACCTCTTGCGCCGCGGGCTGCTGATGTAAACAGTGCACAAGCGGGGAGAGAGCATGTTTCAACGCTTCAGTGCAACACAACTGGCGACAGGGTCGATCCTGATCGCGCTGGCGGTGACCGGGCTGAAGGTTGCTGCCTGGATGCTGACCGGCTCGGTGGCACTGCTGTCGGATGCGCTTGAATCCTTTGTGAACATCGGCGGTGCGGTGATTGCCTGGTTTGCCGTGCGCTATGCCCAGCGGCCGGCCGATGACGGCCACCCCTATGGCCACCATAAGGCAGAGTATTTCTCGGCTGTGGCCGAAGGCATCATGATTGTGATCGCCGCAGTGGTGATCCTGCATGAGGCTGTGAATGCCCTTGGCCGCCCCTCGGCTGCCGATTGGGGCACGGCGGGCCTGCTGGTCAACGCACTGGCCATGGTGCTGAACCTGGCTTGGGCCCGGGTGCTGCTGGGAGCTGGCGGGCGGCTGAAGTCGCCGGCGCTGTCTGCAGGCGGGCGGCATCTGATGAGCGACGTCTGGACTTCGGCCGGGGTGCTGGCCGGGCTGGTCCTGGCGCTGGCCAGCGGCTGGGTTTTCCTCGACCCGCTGCTGGCGCTCCTGGTGGCGGTAAATATCCTGCGCGAGGGCTGGCTGGTAATTGCCTCCTCGGTGAACGGCCTGATGGACACCGCCGCGCCGGAAGCAGAACGCAGGAAGATCGAGGAGATCATTCACCGGATGGCTGCCGGAGCGCTGCAGGTCCACGGCCTCAAAACCCGACGGGCCGGGCAGGCGTTGTTCATCGAATTCCATATGGTGGTGGACGGGGCCATGACGGTGCGGGCCTCGCATGGCATTTGCGATCTTGTTGAGACTGCCCTTCAGGACGCCTTGCCCGAAGCGCAGGTGGTGATTCACGTGGAGCCCGAGCACAAGCTGGAGCCCGCCGGGATCAAGCCGCGCTGAAGCGTTTGCATTTCCGCTGCGCCTGCCGTTTAAGCAGCCTCAAACAGGCACAAGGAGCGGGACTATGGCAATGGAGTGGAACAGGCTGCTGAACCCGGGAAGACTGTGCCGGCCGGAGTTCGAGGAGCTGCCGGGGCGCCCGGCCTATCTGCAGGACTATGACCGCATCCTGTTCTCCGAACCGTTCCGGCGGCTGGCGCAGAAGACCCAGGTGCATCCGCTGTATGAGCACGACCATGTGCATCACCGGATGATTCACAGCCTGGAAACCGCCAGCGTCGGCCGCTCTCTTGGCACTCTGGCGGGGCAGGCCATGCTGAAAGAGGGCTTCATCACGGAGCAGCAGCGCGACGCGATTGCGGGCACCATCCAATCCGCCTGCCTGCTGCATGACATCGGCAATCCGCCATTCGGGCACTCCGGCGAAGACAGTATCGGGGCATGGTTCGCAACTCAGTTCAGGGCAGGGACAGGCGCTGCCGGTTCGGTGGGCCGGGCGCAGCAGGCAGAGTTCACCGCGTTCGAAGGCAACGCCCAGGGGTTCCGCATTGCCAGCCGCCTGGAAATGGCGCGGCGGGACGGCGGTATGCGCTTGTCCTACGCAACACTTGGTGCGTTTATGAAATACCCCTGTACAGCCGAGGCACGCCAATTGGCCGAAGGCGGCTATGTGGGGCTCAAGAAATTCGGGGTTTTCGGGACCGAGGCCAACCATTTTGCGGAGGTCGCCGAAGCGGTGGACCTGCGCGCAGAGGGCAGCGGCGCAGCGCGGCACTGGCGCCGCCATCCGCTCGCCTTCCTCGTGGAGGCGGCAGACGACATCTGCTACCGCATTCTGGATCTGGAGGACGCCGCGACAGTCGGTGACCTGGACAGCCGGCTTGTCATTGATTGCCTGGAGAAAATTGCGGGTAAACCCAACCGGGCGGATGATCCGCAGGCAACCACCCGTGATATCGTTGCCTTCCGCCGCGCCAGTGCAATCACCAAGGCAATCGAGGCCGCGGTTGAAGCCTTCATGGAAAATTACGGCGCCATCATGGCCGGGGATTTCAACGATGGGCTGATGGAGATTTCCTCCAAGAGGGAGGCCTTCGACGAAATGAAGGAGATTTCCAACGCACGGATCTTTACAGCGCTGCGCAAGACCGAGCTGGAAATCAAGGGCCGCCAGGTTCTCTACGCAGTTCTGGATCACTTCCATGAACTTTATTCCGACCTCGGCGGTTGCGGCTGGGATGCGGAAGAGCTGAAAGCCAGGAACGGCTACTGGGCCAAACTGATCCGCACCGTGGACCTGGATCTGCGCGGGGTGGAAGATGCCTATACGGCAATGCATTCGCTGGCGGATTTTGTCTCGGGCATGACCGACCGCTATGCGGTCAAAGTGCGGGATATGGTGGTGGGCAGTCTCTGAAGCGCAATTTCTGACCCTAGGCACCTGACCCGACCCGCCGAATTCGCAGATTTTCGTTTTTGTGCTACCTTGGATTGTGCAGGTTCTGGGAGGCACAGTTATGCGCGTATTCCATGTTTTCATGCAGCTGGTTCTAGCGGCGTATATTTTGCTTGCGGTCTGCACTGCCGGTGCCTTGGCTAAACCGGAAAAGCGGGTAGCCCTGATTATTGGTAATTCGGACTATGCCGCAGTTCCAAAACTCCGAAACCCGGGCCGCGACGCGGCTGATCTTGCGCAAGCCCTGCGGAGGATCGGGTTTGATGTCTCCGAACTTCAGGACCTGGACTACCGCGCAATGCGGCTTGCACTGCGCGATTTTTCCGCCGCGGCTGAACAGGCGGATGTGGCGCTGGTCTATTACGCCGGCCACGGCATCGAAATTGAAAACACCAATTACCTGATACCCGTCAATGCGGAACTCAAAAGCAGCCGGGATGTGGAATTCGAGGCCATCCGGCTAAGCGGTGTTCTGTCCGCCGTTGAAGCCTCCGGCGGCCTGAAGATCGTTCTTGTGGATGCGTGCCGGGACAATCCGTTCCAGCAGCAGATGCAGGTGTCGGATGCTACCAGATCCATCGGCCGCGGTCTGGCGCGGATCGAGCCAAGCGGCGTCCTGGTAGGGTATTCGGCAAAGGGCGGCACGCTTGCGCTGGACGGTGCCGGCCGCAACAGCCCCTATGCCGCGGCGCTGCTCCGCCATATCGAGACGCCGGGGCTTGAGCTGGGCAAGCTGTTCCGCCAGGTCCGTGACACGGTTTTTGCTGCCACCAGCGGTGTTCAGGAGCCGTTTGTCTACGGCTCGCTGCCGGGGCATGACATTTTTTTGGTTCCGCCTGTCCCGCAACTGGCTGCTGTTCCTGCTCCAGCCTCTGCGCCTGCTCCGGAGGCTCAGAGTATTGATCTGGAAATTATTGAGGAATTCACCAAGGCGGCGGAGCACAACACCGTCTGGATTTGGAAGCGGTTCCTGAAAGAATACGAACACTACCCCGGCCACCGGCTGGTTGCTCTGGCGGCCCAGCGGCACGATGCGCTCTCCTTTGAGCTGGATCTGCGCCGGGGCTACCGGGTTGCAGAGCCTTGGCTGAAACCCGGAAAGGACGCGTCGGGCACTTACATTCTGACTGCTACCGAAGCGCGTCAGTTTCAGGATGCGTTGAACATGATGGGGTTCGACACCGGTGGTATTGACGGGCAATTCGGCCCCAGAACCAGAAACGCCATAGCCCAAGCGCGCCTCAAGGCTAGATTGACTGGCGGTTCGAACATTGATCACTCTTTGCTGCGCGTTCTGCCGAACGCGCCGCGGATACGAGAGCTGATGCCAAACAAGGCAGAACGTATAGACCCGGATCAATTGCCCAAAGATCTGGAGCCGCGGCTGCGCAAGGCGCTTGGAGCTCTAAACCGTTATGCTGTCATGTTCGATTATTTTCGCGGAAATCTGTATGTCGCTGTACATGCGACACAGTTGCGTTGGCACACTATTAACCAGCTCGCTTCTGACGCAGGCGGGCATCTTGTCACCATTTCTTCCGCGCAGGAGAACCAGTTCATCGTTGACCTGTTCAGCCGGGACGCCCGCTTTACTCATGAAGAGGGCGGAACGCTCTACGGGCCGACAATTGGTCTCTATCAGGCAGACCGGCGCTTAGAACCCGCCGGTGGCTGGGCCTGGGTGACGGGCGAGCCTCTGACTTACCGGAAATGGAGCCCAGGCAATCCTGATAATCACCGTGGCCGCCAGCATTTTTCCCGCTTCTATTTGAAACGGCAGATGCGCGGATCATTTTCCCGTCCGCAGTTCTGGGATGATGCATCAGACAGCACTTGGGAGACCGGGCTGATACTGGAGATCGAATAAAAAAGCCCCCGGGCTTGCCGGAGGCTTTTGATTTGAAGTGTCAGGCGGTTCAGCCGATGGCTGCGGCCTTTACGTCCTCGTCGATGAACGGCAGGTACTGCTCGAAGTTGTCGGAGAACATCTGCACCAGCTTGGCCGCCTGGGTGTCATAGGCGTCCTTGTCGTCCCAGGTGCGGCGCGGATCCAGCAGCAGTTCCGGCACGCCCGGCACGTTGACAGGCACGTCAAAGCCGAAGTTCGCGTCCTTGCGGAATTCCGCATCCGCCAGCGAGCCGTCCAGCGCCGCGGTCAGCAGCGCGCGGGTGGCCTTGATCGGCATCCGGCTGCCGGTGCCGTAGGCGCCGCCGGTCCAGCCGGTGTTCACCAGCCAGCAGGTGGCGCCGTGCTGGGCGATTTTTTCACGCAGCAGGTTGCCATAAACCTCCGGGCGGCGCGGCATGAAGGGCGCACCAAAGCAGGTGGAGAAGGTCGGCTCCGGCTCGGTCACGCCGCGCTCGGTGCCTGCAACCTTGGAGGTGAAGCCCGACAAGAAGTGGTACATCGCCTGCGCCGGGGTCAGCCGCGCGATCGGAGGCAGCACGCCGAAGGCATCGCAGGTCAGCATGATGATGTTCTTCGGATGGCCGCCGCGGGCGCTGGCCGATGCATTGGAGATGTAATGCAGCGGATAGGCGCAACGCATGTTGGCGGTCAGGCTGTCGTCGTTGAAATCCAGCTCCTTGGTCTCCGGGTCGAACACCATGTTCTCGATCACGGTGCCGAACTTGGAGGTGGTTGCGTAGATTTCCGGCTCTGCCTCGGGGTTCAGGTTGATGGTCTTGGCATAGCAGCCGCCTTCAAAGTTGAAGGTGCCGTTGTCGGCCCAGCCATGTTCGTCATCGCCGATAAGCACCCGGTCCGGGTCGGCGGATAGGGTGGTCTTGCCGGTGCCCGACAGGCCAAAGAAGACGGCGGTGTCGACCGGGTTGCCCTTGGCATGGTTGGCGGAGCAGTGCATCGGCATGATGCCTTTTTCCGGCAGCAGGTAGTTCAGCAGGGTAAACACGGATTTCTTATTTTCGCCTGCGTACTCGGTGCCGCCGATCAGGATCATCTTGCGGTCGAAGTTCATCGCGATGACGGTTTCGCTGCGGCAATCATGCTTCTTGGGGTCGGCCTGGAAGCTCGGGCAGTTGATGACGGTGAAATCGGCGATGAAATCATCCAGGTCTTCGCGGTCCGGACGGCGCAGCATGGTGCGGATGAACAGGTTGTGCCAGGCCAGTTCGGTGACCATGCGGACGTTGATCGCATGTGCCGGGTCGGCACCGCCCACCAGGTCCTGGACGTAGTAGTCCTTGCCCTTCATATGCTCCAGCATGTCGGTGTAGAGCGCGTCAAAGCCCTCGGCGCTCATTGCGGCGTTGTTGTCCCACCAGATGGTGTCGCGCACGCTGTCGGTTTTCACGACATGTTTATCTTTGGGCGACCGGCCGGTGAATTTGCCGGTGGTGACCAGAAAAGCGCCGCCATTGCCCAGCGTGCCTTCGCCGCGCTGCAGCGCGGCCTCGATCAGCGCCGGCTCCATGAAGTTGTAATAGACATTGCCCAGGCCCTCGATGCCCTGATCCTCGAGGCGGAATTGCGGGTTAACCCGTCCAGATGTCATGCGTTTTTTCTCCTGTGGCGGCGCTGCGGCACGCAGGCTGCGCGGCTGCGCCAATGGGGCAATAGAAAACGGCATCGCTGCCGGTGGCGCGGTCTTAACACGGGGTTTCGGGGGCTGAACAGGCCGTCTGCCCCTAGTTAGCGCCACCAAGGCGATGTTTAGCGCAACCATTATTTTTTGCCGGCCAAAGCGCCCGCTTGTTCAGCAGACGCTAAGGTATTTTTGCCCCAATTGAACCCAAAGATCGCCAGGTTTCTTCAAATGGGATTGATTCGGCGCACTATAACGGCGATGAAAGTGGTAAAAACAAAACACAGAACAGAGCAGATTAGGGGCAATTCCAATGTCAAAGATTGCTTTGGTTGACGATGACAGGAACATCCTGACATCCGTTTCCATGACTCTTGAGGCTGAGGGCTTTGAGGTCGAAACTTATAATGACGGCCAGGCGGCACTGGACGCGTTTAATAAAAAGCTTCCGGATATGGCGGTGCTGGATATCAAGATGCCGCGCATGGATGGCATGGACCTGTTGCAGCGGCTGCGGCAGAAAACCCAGATGCCGGTGATCTTCCTCACCTCTAAGGATGACGAGATCGACGAGGTGCTGGGCCTGCGCATGGGGGCCGATGACTATGTAAAGAAACCGTTTTCCCAGCGTCTTCTGGTCGAGCGCATCCGCGCGCTGTTGCGCCGTCAGGAAGCAATCAGCAGCGATGCGTCCGGCAGCGCCTCGCCCGACGCCAAGGTGATGGAGCGCGGCAATCTGCGGATGGATCCGCTGCGCCACGCGGTCAGCTGGAAGGGCAAGGACGTGTCGCTGACGGTGACCGAATTCCTGCTGCTGCAGGCACTGGCCCAGCGGCCCGGTTTTGTCAAAAGCCGGGACCAGCTGATGGATGTGGCCTATGATGATCAGGTCTATGTGGACGACCGCACCATCGACAGCCACATCAAGCGCCTGCGCAAGAAGATGCGCAGCGCGGATTCGGATTTTGCGGCAATCGAAACCCTTTATGGAATCGGTTACCGTTATAATGAAGAATAAGCGGCACGCTTGAGCAGGGCGCTTTGCCCGCCGCCGAAGGAGTAAGCGCAGATGCGCGATACCAGCATAACGCAACGCCAGCAGGACGGCGATGTTGTTCTGGGGGAGGACTGGGTCACCCCGGATCAGTCAGTGACGCGGGAAATGCAGGTCAAGCGCGCGCGCCGCGGCCTCTTGTCTCTCAAGGGGTCGCCGCTGACTCGCAAGATCATCACCTTCAACCTGATCGCTCTGATCATCTTGGTTGCAGGGATTCTCTATCTGAACTCCTCGCGGCAAAGCCTGGTGCACCAGCGTGCCGGCACGCTGGTGTCGGAAGCGATGCTGGCGGCCAATGTGTTTGAGGCGGAAATGCCTGCCGCCGGTGCGGTCAGCTTTGCCGCGGGCGACGGGATCCAGGCCGAGGACACGCTGGCCCGCCTCAGCCTGCGCGGCGGTGTGGAGGCCTTTGTGTTCGACACGACAGGCAATCTTATTTCCAGTGTAAAGGGCGTGGACCGCAGCGATACCCTGAATGTGCTGAACGACAGCGGCCGCAGCCGCACGCTGATCAGCGATGCTTTGTCTGCCCTGTGGGACATTGCCGATGGCGGCGAAACGCCTGACGCGGAGGCCGGGTCCGGCCCCGCCCTGGAAGAGCGGCTGAGCGGTCTGGTCGACAAGGCGATGAACGGCGGGACCGGGGTTGAAACCGTTGTCGACACCAGCGGCAGCCGGGTAATAACTGCGGCCACTCCCATCATGCACAATGGCAGCGCCGTCGGCGTGATAGCGCTGACCTCTCCCACCGGCGAGGTGGATGCGCTGGTGCGCGGCGAACAGGAGCGGGTACTGCAGATGTTCGTGGTTGCCCTGCTGGTTTCGGTCGGTCTCAGCCTGGTGCTGGCCTCAACCATTGCCAATCCGCTGGCCGACCTGGCTGAGGCGGCGGAGCTGGGCCGCGAGCGCGGCAGCCGCAAGTCGAACCCGGGCCGTATCCGGATTCCCGATCTTTCGGCCCGTCCGGATGAAATCGGCCGCCTCAGCCGTGCCCTGCGCGGCATGGTCAAGGCGCTGTACACGCGGATCGACAGCAACGAGCAGTTTGCCGCGGATGTGGCGCATGAGATCAAGAACCCGCTCGCCAGCCTGCAATCTGCGGTTGGCACGCTGCGGATGGTCAAACGCGATGACCAGCGCGAAAAGCTGATGGATGTGATCGAACATGACGTCCGCCGCCTGGACCGGCTTGTCAGTGATATTTCCAACGCCTCGCGGCTGGATGCGGAGCTGGTCAAAGAGGAAGAGGAAGAGTTCGATCTTCTGACGATGCTTGGCAATCTGAACCAGTATCTGGGCGAGGACGCCCGGTCCAAGGGGATCGACTATATCACCGATCTGCCTGCCCAGCCGATCCTGCTGCAGGGGCTGGAGGCGCGCTTGGCGCAGGTCTTTGTCAACCTGATCACCAACGCCATTTCCTTTTGCGAGGACGGCGATGCGATCCGCGTCTGGGCCCGCCGCCGCGCCAACCGGGTGCTGGTGGTGGTTGAGGACACCGGCCCCGGAATCCCGGATCAGGCCCTCTCGAAAATTTTTAAACGCTTCTACTCGCAGCGCCCGGTGGAGCATTTCGGCAATAACTCCGGTCTTGGGTTGGCGATTTCCAAGCAAATCGTCGAGGCGCACGGCGGTGTGATCTGGGCCGAGAATATCCGTCCGACAGAGGCTGACGTTACTTCTGAACCCTTGGGCGCGCGTTTTGTGGTAGGTTTGCCTGTCTGATCCCGGTTTCTTCACCCATGTCTGAAACACAAAGTCTCATCCTGCATGCCTCCTGCGTCGCGCTGGAGGGGCAGGGGCTTTTGATTACCGGAACCTCCGGGCAGGGCAAATCCGCGCTGGCGCTGCAGCTGATGGCCTTTGGCACCCAGCTGGTGGCAGATGACCGGGTGCTGGTGCAGTTGCTGGACAGTCGGCTGGTTGCCAGCGCACCCGAACCGATCCGCGGCTTGGTGGAAGCCCGCTATATGGGCTTGCTGCATGCGCAGATCCGCAGCCCGGTGCCGGTAGCGGCGCTGGTGGACCTGGATGAGACTGAGACCGAACGCCTGCCGGTGCGCCATTCCACCCGGCTGCTGGGGCAGGAGATTGCCCGGCTGAAACGTGTGGATGGCGCGCATTTCGCACCGGCGCTGCTTCAATACCTTAGATGCGGAGCTCTGGACCCGGATGCCTGAGCCCAGGAACAAACCGGTGCCGGCAGTGCTTGTGACCGGCCCGTCGGGGGCGGGCCGGACCACAGCAATCAACGTGCTGGAGGATCTCGGGTTTGAAGCCATCGACAACCTGCCGCTGCGGCTGCTGCCGGGATTGCTCGAAACAGCCGCGGCCCCGCGGCCGGTGGCCCTGGGGCTGGACAGCCGCAACCGGGATTTCTCGCCGCGTGCGCTGCTGGATGTGATCGACATGATGTCAGGCCGCCAGGAGGTGGAGTTGACTGTGCTGTATCTCGATTCGCAGCCCGATGTGTTGCTGCGCCGCTACTCGGAAACCCGCCGCCGCCACCCTCTGGCGCCGGCTGAATCCCCGGGTGACGGCGTCCGGCGGGAGCTGGACCTGATGGCACCGATCCGGGACCGGGCCGATATCCTGCTCGACACATCCACGATGAATGTCCATCAGCTGAAGGCCGAGATTGAGCGCTGGTTCGCACCGGAGGGCCGCAGGCTGGCGCTGTCCGTGCAAAGCTTCTCTTACAAACGCGGAATCCCGCTTGGCATAGACATGGTCTTCGATTGCCGGTTTCTGGCCAATCCCTACTGGCAGCCGGAGCTGCGGCAACACAGCGGTTTGGATCAGGAGGTTCAGGAATACGTCCGCGCCGATGTGCGCTATGCCCCATTCTTTTCGCGGGTGCTGGATCTCACCCGCCTGCTGTTGCCCGCCTATCAGGAAGAGGGCAAGTCGCATCTTTCCATCGCCTTTGGCTGCACCGGAGGGCAGCACCGTTCAGTGACCTTGGCTGAATCCCTGGCCAAGGCTCTTGCAGAAGACGGCCAGCAAGTGTCAATTAGACACCGCGAGCTGCAAGGCCAGCAAAAGAAGTGAGAGGCCGGGTTGATCGGGATTGTGATCGTAGCGCATGGCGGACTGGCGGGGGAATACCTCGCCGCGGTGGAACACGTTGTGGGTCCGCAGCCCAGTCTGATGGCCATCGCCATCGGTCCTGAGGACGACCGGAAAGGCAAGCAGGATGAGATTTGCGCAGCCGCCAACGAGGTTGACAGCGGCGGCGGCGTGGTGGTGGTGACTGACCTTTACGGCGGTTCGCCCTCTAACCTCAGCCTCAAAGCCTGCGCGCCGCCGGACCGCCGCATTCTGTACGGTGCCAACCTGCCGATGCTGATCAAACTGGCGAAATCCCGCCACCTGCCGGTCGCCGATGCAGTCCGGCAGGCGATGGAGGCCGGGCGCAAGTACATCAATGCCCAGAACGTAAACCCTGACGGGGAGCAGGCACATTAAATGGCTCTGAAGACGCTGAAAATCATCAATGAAAAAGGGCTGCACGCCCGCGCCTCGGCCAAGCTGGTAGAGGTGGTCGAAGGGTTTGACGCCACGGCAGAAGTCTTAAAGGACGGCTTGTCCGCTTCCGGCGACAGTATTATGGGGCTTTTGATGTTGGCAGCCTCGAAAGGAACGACTATTGACGTCGAGACTTCGGGGCCTGATGCTGATGCGCTGGCACATGCGCTGGAAGCGCTGGTGGCGGACAAGTTCGGCGAAGGGTTCTAGGTCCGCGCCGGAAGCGGAACGGGAATAGACACATTGGCGGACACCGCACAAGACAGGAAGACCGGCATCACACCGGACACCGCTGAACAGGCAACGGGCGAGGTCTATGACCGCCGCACGCTGACCTATGCTAACTCTTTCGATGACCGTTGGACGTCCGTGGCGATCAAGACCATCGAATGGCTGACCGGCAAGCTGACCATCCTGCGTATGGTCAACAAGTTCGAGAAGCGGAACGCCGAGTACCGTGGTCAGAAGTTCTGGCGCGGCGCCCTCAACACCATGGGCATCGACCTGCAGACCCCGCAGACACAGATCGAAAATATCCCCGCAGACGGTCCTGTGGTGATCGTCGCCAACCACCCGCACGGGATGGTCGACGGCATGATCTTTGCTGATCTCATCGGCCGCCGCCGCCTCGATTACCGCATCCTGACCCGTTCGGTGCTGACCGGCCTGGATGAGGCGGCAACCTCCTTCATGATCCCGGTGCCCTTCCCGCATGACCCCGAAGCGCAGCGCAAGATGGTGGACATGCGGGCCAAGACCATGGCCTTCCTCAAGGAGGGCGGTGCGGTGGCCTTGTTCCCCTCGGGCGTAGTGATGTCGTCCGACAGCTGGTTCGGCCCCGCGGTAGAGCGCGAATGGAACGTCTTCACCGCCCAGCTGATCCGCCGCTCCGGCGCGCGGGTGGTGCCGATCTACTTCCCCGGCTCGAATTCCCGCTGGTATCAGATCGCCTGTCAGATCTCCCCGATCCTGCGCCAGGGCCTGCTGTTGCACGAAATCGTCCGCTCCTGCAACAAACCGCAGGCGCCGGTGGTCGGCAAGCCGCTAACGGATGAGCAGATGGAGCAGCTGCAAACCGACCCGCGCGGTTTCATGGCCTGGCTGCGTGACCACACGCTCAGCCTCGGTAAGCAAAGCTGAGCCCGCCTGATTATACTGCCGGAAACGAAAAAGCGCCCCGCGGGGCGCTTCTTTATTCTGTGCGGGCGGTTACCGGGTCGGAACCGGTACCTCGCCGCGGTAGTCATAAAAGCCGCGCTGGGTCTTGCGGCCCAGCCAGCCCGCCTCAACGTATTTGGTCAGCAGCGGGCAGGGGCGGTACTTGGTATCCGCCAGCCCGTCGTGCAGAACGTTCATGATCGCTAGGCAAGTGTCCAGGCCAATGAAATCCGCCAGCTCCAGGGGCCCCATCGGGTGGTTGGCGCCCAGCTTCATCGACTCGTCGATCGACTTCACAGACCCCACGCCCTCATAGAGCGTATAGACCGCCTCGTTGATCATCGGCATCAGGATCCGGTTGACGATGAAAGCCGGGAAATCCTCGGCGCTGGCCGAGGTCTTGCCCAGCCGCGCCACAACTTCCTGGCAGGCGTTGAAGGTTGGCTCGTCGGTGGCGATGCCGCGGATCAGCTCCACCAGCTGCATCACCGGCACCGGATTCATGAAATGGAACCCCATGAAACGCTCCGGCCGGTCGGTGCGGCTGGCCAGCCGGGTGATCGAGATCGAGGAGGTGTTGGAGGTCAGGATTGTATGCGGCTGCAGATGCGGCTGCAGGTCCTCAAAGATGGCCTGCTTCACGGTCTCGCGCTCGGTCGCCGCTTCGATCACCAGATCGGTTGCGCCCACGTCAGCCAGCTTCAGCGAGGGCACGATGCGCGCCAGCGCCGCCTTCACGTCGGCCTCAGAGATCTTGCCCTTGCTGGCCTGGCGCTCCATGTTCTTGTGAATCAGGCTCAGCGCGCCGTCCAGCGCCTGCTGGCTGACGTCATTCAGCACGACCTCGTACCCGGCCAGCGCCATAACATGAGCAATGCCGTTGCCCATCTGACCCGCGCCGATCACTCCAACCTTCTGAATTTCCATGCCTCAGGCTCCTGAAATATCTGCGGCAACCTTACTGGCCGGGGAAGGGCAGGCACAAGGGCAGCTTGAGCCGATTTGAGGCAAATTCTCACTTTAGGGAAATTGCAATGCTTGCCCTGCAAGGTGAGTCTCGGGTGAAAAATTGGTGGTGAAATGAGCTATGAACTCAAAAGCGCAGGTGCGCTTGCGGGGGAACCATGCAGATATGGGCAGTCTAGGCTGCTGGTTCGGGGGCCTCAACGGTCCCTGGATGCGCCTTATGTTGCCTTTCTTGGTGGAACCGAAGTCTACGGGCGATTCGTTGAGTTTCCCTTTGTCGACACCCTGCAGCCCCGCCTTGGCATAGACTGTATCAACCTGGGCAGCGTGAACGCCGGGCTGGACAGTTTTGTGCAGGACAAGACGCTGATCAGTATTGCCCGGGGTGCGCACATCTCGGTGCTGCAGATGCTGAGTGCGCAGAACATTTCGAACCCGTACTACCGGGTCCACCCGCGCCGCAACGACCGCTTCCTGCAAGCCCAGCCGGCGCTCAAGACACTGTACCCGGAAGTGGACTTTACCGAATTCCACTTCAACAAGCACCTGCTCAGCACCCTTCAGGACATCTCCGGGCAGAGGTTCGAGCAGGTCCGGGAGCAGCTGCAGCGCAGCTGGCTGGAGCGGATGAGCGGCCTGATAGAAGAGCTGAAAGGCCGTGTTCTGCTGCTCTGGCTGCGTTATGAACTGGATGCCGACGGCGGCTTTACAGAAGAGCCGGTGCTGGTGGACCGGCCTATGGCGGATGCGCTGCGCCCCAAGGTCAGCGGCATTCTGGAGTTCAAGTCCTCCTCCGCGTCCACGGCTCAGGACATTGCCGGAATGGTCTTCGGTCAGATGGAACTGCCGGCTGCCCGCCACATGATCGGCCCCAAGGAGCATATGAGGATTGCAGACGCGCTCGCTGATCGCCTTCTCCCCCTGCTGCAAGGCAAGTGACGCCCGTGAACAGAAAAAGGCCCGCCATTCGGCGGGCCTTATCTTTGCCTAACACCTCAGTAGGGCTTAGCCAAGCTTTTCGGTCAGGGCCGGGACGGCTTCGAACAGGTCGGCAACCAGGCCAAAGTCCGCAACCTGGAAGATCGGTGCTTCTTCGTCCTTGTTGATCGCCACGATGACCTTGGAGTCCTTCATGCCGGCCAGGTGCTGAATAGCGCCGGAAATGCCGATGGCGACATAGAGGTCCGGAGCAACAACCTTGCCGGTCTGACCCACCTGCCAGTCGTTCGGGGCGTAGCCCGAGTCGACAGCCGCGCGGGATGCGCCGACAGCAGCGCCCAGTTTGTCGGCCAGGGTCTCGATCAGTTTGAAGTCTTCCTCGGAGCCAACGCCGCGGCCGCCAGAGACAACGATGCCGGCCGAGGTCAGCTCGGGGCGGTCGCTTGCGGCAACCTTGTCTTCGACCCACTCGGACAGGCCCGGGTTTGCCGCAGCAGAGATGGTTTCCACGGATGCGGAGCCGCCTTCGCCAGCTGCGTCAAAGGACGCGGTACGGATCGACACGACTTTCTTGGCGTCGTTCGACTTCACGGTCTGGATCGCGTTGCCGGCGTAGATCGGGCGCTCGAAGGTGTTGCCGTCGACAACGCCGGAAACGTCGGAGATCACCATCACGTCCAGCAGTGCCGCAACGCGCGGCAGGACGTTCTTGGCGTCGGTGGTGGCGGGTGCCACGATGTGCTCAAAGTCAGACGCCAGGCCAGCGATCAGTGCCGCGGTCGGTTCCGCCAGGCGGTGGCCCAGGGATGCGTCCTCGGCTACCAGAACCTTGGCAACGCCTGCGATTTTCGCAGCTTCTTCGCCAGCGGCAGCAGCAGAGGCGCCAGCGGCCAGAACGGTCACGTCGCCCAGTTTGGAGGCTGCGGCAACAGCTTTTGCGGTTGCGTCCAGCGCCAGCGCGCCGTCAGTCACTTCAGCAAGGAGAAGAACAGCCATTACACAGCCCCCGCTTCTTTGAGTTTCTCAACCAGCTCGTCAACCGAACCGACCACGATGCCTGCGGCGCGTGCCGGCGGCTCTTCGGTCTTGACGATTTCCAGGCGCGGCGTGACGTCGACGCCGTAGTCGGCGGCGGTTTTCTCGTCCAGCGGCTTTTTCTTCGCCTTCATAATGTTGGGCAGCGACGCATAGCGCGGCTCGTTCAGGCGCAGGTCCACGGTGATGATGGCGGGCATCTTCACGGAAATGGTCTGCAGGCCGCCGTCAACCTCGCGGGTGACTTTTGCGGTTTCGCCTTCGATGTCCAGCTCGGAGGCAAAGGTGCCCTGGGACCAGCCCAGCAGCGCCGACAGCATCTGGCCGGTTGCGTTCATATCGTTGTCGATCGCCTGCTTGCCGCAGAGCACGACGCCGGGCTGCTCTTCCTCGACCACTTTGGCCAGGATTTTCGCAACGGCCAGCGGCTCGATGTCGGTGTGCACGTCGTCGGCAGCAACCACCAGGATGGCGCGGTCTGCGCCCATCGCCAGGGCGGTGCGCAGGGTTTCCTGAGCCTGCTTGACGCCGATGGAAACCGCAACCACCTCATCGGCCTTGCCGGCTTCTTTCAGGCGGATAGCTTCTTCGACAGCGATTTCGTCGAAGGGGTTCATCGACATTTTCACGTTGGCGAGATCGACACCGCTGCCGTCCGCTTTGACGCGGACCTTCACGTTGTAGTCAATCACGCGTTTGACAGGCACGAGTACCTTCATTTTGCGTTCTCTCCTTAACAAACGGCAAGCCGCCCCAGGGCGACTCCCCCTCTATGCTCTCGCAGCGTTGATACCGGCTGGTGTGCGCCTGCAACAGGGCAAAATCGTCACGTTAGCGCACGCCGACGTCGCGTTTGCTCATTTGGAACATCATTTTTGCAAGAATGTTTCCGGTGGGAAATCTGCCCGCCGCAACGGCAGGGCGCAGCTGGCCTGCGTGACGCGTTTGGCGCCGGATTCGCAAAAATCCGGCGCCAAAGGGCGAATCAGGCCGGGAAAACTGAGGCAGGTCGCCTCAGCGGTTGGCGCCGGGCACCCACAGTACGTCGTCCTTGCCACCGTTGTTGGCGGTGCGGGCGGCAACAAAGAACCAGTCGGAGAGACGGTTCAGGTATTTCACTGCCGCCGGGTTCACGTCCTCGGCAGTGCTGAGGTCGGTGGCCAGCCGTTCGGCGCGGCGCGCCACGGTGCGGCAGACATGCAAATGCGCCGCAAGGCGTGACCCGCCCGGCAGGATGAAGCTGCGCAGCGCCTCCAGATCCTTGTTCATGACGTCGATCTCGGCTTCCAGCCGCTCAACTTGCGCCGCCGCGACCCGCAGCGGCGGGTATTCCGCTTCGGCGTCCTTTTCCATCTCCGGACGGCACAGATCGGCGCCCAGATCGAATAAGTCATTCTGAATGCGGGCCAGGGCGGCATCCATTTCGCCCTCCGCCTCCAGCCGTGCGACCCCGACAAAGGAGTTCAGCTCATCCGAGGTGCCATAGGCATTGACCCGCGCCGAATGCTTGGCGACCCGCGCGCCGTTGCCGAGCGCGGTTTCGCCCTTGTCGCCGGTGCGGGTGTAAATCTTGTTCAGAACGACCATCGCCACTTATCCTCCCTGGCTGCGCAGATAGACGTAGGCCAGCAGGATCACCACTGCAATGAATTGAAACAGGATGCGCAGCCGCATCATCTTGTTTGCATTGCGGCGGTTGAACTCCCCGCCCTTTCCAAAGCCGCCGATGCCGACGACCAGCGCCACAACCACGGCAGCCACCGCAGCCAGCCCCAGATAATACAGCGGATCGCTCATCCTGTCCCCCAAGCGCATCAATTCGTTGGGCCTCATCTACCCTGCGCAGATGCAGATGGCGACCCTATCCGAGCTTTACAAGGATGCGGTCAATTGCCCGGGTCGGCAGGATGCGCCGCAGGAAACCGGCGATATAGGTGGGAGTGGTGACGTAGTAGCGCGGATGCGGCCGCCGGGATTCGCAGGCATGGGCCAGCTTGGCAGTGACAGCTGAGGCCGGCAGCTCGAACCGGTCCGGGCCGTTGCTGCCATCATACAGCCGCTTCAGCAGCCGCGATTCGTACAGTTCGCGCAGCGGCGACGCCTTCCAGTCGATGAAGCGCTCGAAATGCGGGATGGATTTCTCGCGGATTTTCGACGTCACCGGACCGGGCTCGATCAGCACCATGTGGATGCCGGTGCCGCGCAGCTCGACCCGCAGCGTGTCGGTCAGGCCCTCCAGCGCGTATTTTGTCGCTACATAGGCGCCCCGCCATGGGAAGGTGACAAAGCCCAGGATCGAGGAGTTCTGCACGATCCGCCCGTGCCCCTGCTTGCGCATCACCGGAATCACCTGCCGGGTCAGCTCGTGCCAGCCAAAGAAATTAGCCTCAAAAATGGTGCGCAGGGCCTCGGTGGGCAGATCCTCCACCGCACCGGGCAGACCGTGTGCGCCATTATTGAAAAGCGCATCCAGCGTGCCGCCGTTGGCTTCCAGCACTTCGGCAAGGCCTGATTCGATGCTGTTCGGGTCGGTGTAGTCGATCCTTGGGCTTTCAAACCCTTCGGCCCGCATCCGGTCGCAATCGCGCTGCTGGCGGCAGGAGGCAAACACCCGCCAGCCCCGTTCCCGCATGCCGCGGGCTGCGTCCAGGCCGATCCCGGAGGAGCAGCCGGTAATCAGGATGGTCTTTTTCAAGGTTTCGCCCTTTTACCCGGAAACTACCGGTGCAGTTATGGGCGTTTCTTGCTCACCAGGGAAGCCGCAATCCATCCCACGTGCCCTTTGTCCGGCGCACGAAGGTGCAGCCAGCCGGTGCCGCTGTCTTCGATCACGATGACCTCATCCCCGCCCAGCAAGCGGGTGATTACCGGATAACTGGTGCCTGGCCCTTGCCGCATGTTCACTCGTGACGCACGGATACTGCGGCGGTCCAAAACGGCCTCTGGCTCCGGCTGCACGGCTTCCACGATGGCGGCAGGTGCTGCCGTGATCGCCGCCAAGCCGCCGTCAAGCGATGCCAGTTGCAGGCCACCAGGGGCGGGTTCGCCGGAAAAGGCTGTCTGAGTCGATGCAAGAACACCGGAAGCGCTGGCCAGATGCTGGGCCGCGACCCGCTGGCGCAGGGCCGGGTCCGCAGCCGGGCGGGCTGGCGTTTGAACCTGCGACCGGTGTGTCAGGACCGGCTGCGCAGTCAGCGCGGCAGCGGTGATTCTCACAGGCTGAGCCGCGGCAGGCTGCGCTGCCGCCACCGGCTCTGGCCGTTTAGGCGGTTCAAAATCCGCCCCTCCGCTCAGCTCGTAAAATCCCCATCCGAGGAAGGCAAATGATACCAGAACAAATCGCGACATAACCCGGTCCCCCCAGACCAACTAAAGGCGGCTGCATCAGAAAATGGATTTCCAGTACAAAAACGACCGGCGCAGCTGCCCGGTCCCTCTATACCTAGTGCATGTTAACGGCCAGGAAACAGGGGAGAGTCGCGCCGCTTCTCCCCGTGCCCTGGCAACCAGGCAGAGGTGTGCGAATTTCGCGCGCGCCCGCTTTACCAATTCCAGCGGCGGCAGTATCACCGATGCATGACCGACCTGGTAGAAGACCCCGACATGCCGTCCGCCCCTGAAGGTGGCGAAATCCGCGAACCGCTGCGCCGCGCCATTGGCGAGCGCTATCTGACCTATGCGCTTAGCACCATCATGCACCGGGCACTGCCCGACGCGCGTGACGGGCTGAAGCCGGTGCACCGGCGCATTCTTTATGCGATGAACCGCCTGCGGCTCAGCTCCTCCGGCGGGTTCCTGAAATCGGCCAAGATTTCCGGCGATACTATGGGCGACTTCCACCCCCACGGCGACGCCGCGATCTATGACGCGATGGCGCGCCTGGCGCAGGACTTCAACGTCCGTTACCCGCTGGTCGACGGTCAGGGCAACTTCGGCAACATCGACGGCGACAACCCGGCGGCGTCGCGCTACACCGAGGCGCGGATGACCTTCGTGGCCGAAGCGATGCTCGAAGGCCTCAATGAGGATTCGGTTGATTTCCGCGACAATTACGATGGCCGCCTGACTGAGCCGGCAGTTCTGCCCGCGACCTTCCCGAACATCCTTGCCAACGGTGCGGCCGGCATCGCGGTTGGCATGGCGACCAACATCCCGCCCCACAACATTGCAGAGCTGATCGACGCCTGCCTGCATCTGATCAAGACCCCGGATGCCCGCGATGACACCCTGCTGAACTACGTGCCGGGCCCGGATTTCCCAACCGGCGGCATCATCGTCGAGCCCAAGGAAAACATCGCCAAGGCCTACAGCACTGGCCGCGGCTCCTTCCGCCTGCGCTGCAAGCACGAGGTCGAGGACCTGGGCCGCGGCCAGTGGCAGGTTGTCGTCACCGAGATCCCCTATCAGGTCCAGAAATCCAAGCTGATCGAGAAGATCGCCGAGCTGATCCAGACCAAGAAGGTTCCGATCCTCGCCGACGTGCGCGACGAATCGGCGGACGACATCCGCATCATCCTGGAACCTAAGTCCAAGAATGTGGACCCCGAGGTTCTGATGAACATGATGTTCCGCAATTCGGACCTGGAAATCCGATTCAGCCTCAACATGAACGTTCTGATCGACGGTGTGACCCCCAAGGTCTGTTCAATGAAGGAGGTGCTGCGCGCCTTCCTCGACCACCGCCGCGATGTGCTGCAGCGCCGCTCGCGCCACCGGATGGAAAAGATCGACCACCGGCTGGAGGTCTTGGAGGGCTTCATCATCGCCTTCCTGAACCTCGACCGGGTGATCGACATCATCCGCTATGACGAGGACCCGAAGGCCGCCCTGATCCGCGAGGACTGGAGCAAGGACCACCCCCGCGCCTTCACCGAGGCCGAGTATGTCTCTCCGGCGCCCGGCGCGGGCGAACTGACAGAGGTGCAGGCTGAGGCGATCCTCAACATGCGCCTGCGGTCTTTGCGCAAACTGGAAGAAATCGAACTGGTCCGCGAACGCGATGCCCTGCGCGAGGAGCGCGCCGGGCTGGTCGAACTCTTGGCCTCCGAAGACCTGCAATGGTCCCGCATCTCCGAGCAGTTGAAAGAAACCAAGAAGCAGTTCGGCAAGGACTACGCCGGTGGAGCCCGCCGTACGTTGTTTGCCGAGGCCGGCGAGGTTGAGGACGTGCCGCTGGAGGCGATGATCGACCGCGAGCCGATCACCGTGGTCTGCTCACAGATGGGCTGGATCCGGGCGATGACTGGCCACATCGACCTGAACCGCGAGCTGAAGTTCAAGGACGGCGACGGCCCGCGCTTCATCTTCCACGCCGAAACCACCGACCGCCTGCTGGTGTTCGGCTCCAATGGACGTTTCTACACCTTGTCAGCCGCCAACCTGCCGGGCGGGCGCGGCATGGGCGAACCGCTGCGCCTGATGGTCGACCTGCCGAACGAGGCTGAGATCGTCGACCTGATGATCCACAACCCCGACGGCCGCCTGCTGGTGGCCTCGGATGCGGGCAACGGCTTCATCTGCGCTGAAAAGGAAATCGTCGCCCAGACCCGCAGCGGCAAGCAAGTGCTGAACGTCAAGGACGACGAGCGCGCCAAGATCTGTATTCCGGTCGAGGGCGACCATGTGGCCATCGTTTCTGAGAACGGCAAGTTCCTGGTTTTCTCCGTCGAGGAAATGCCGGAACTCACCCGCGGCAAGGGCGTGCGGCTGCAGAAGTACAACATGGCCCGCGGCAAGCAGGGCTCACTGGAGCTGGACGGCGGCCTTTCCGACATCACGACCTTCAACTGGGATGACGGGCTGCGCTGGGAAATGGGTGGCGGCAAGACCCGCCACGAGACCGACCTGACCCAGTGGCTCGGCAAGCGCGCCGGCGTGGGCAAACGCCCGCCGCACGGCTTCCCGCGCAACTACAAGTTCAAGTGAGGCAGCAGAAACCTGCCGCCTGCCTGTGCCCCCCGCGCCACCCGCGCGGGGGTTGCTGCTTCCGGACCTTTACCCCAACCGCCGCCCGCGGCTATCTGGGCGGGACCGAATTTCTCTTGGGGGACTTCCATGATCCGCGTTCTTTCCCTGCTGGCCTCTTTGACCCTGCTCACCGCCTGCGGTGAAACCCGCCTGGATGAGGCACCGGAGGATCTGGGTGCCTTCCAGGCCCGCGTCACCCATGTCTACACCGAGAAAGCGCTGCAATGGCCGCTGTCGCGCGACGCCGAGCACAGCGAATGGACCGCGCCGATCGAAAACGCGCTGAACACCCGCCTGCGCCGCTATGACGGCACCCAGGAATACGACGTTGCGGTGACGCTTGAGGGCTTCATGCTTGCGCCCCCCGGCGTGCCGGTGCTGTTCTCCCCCAAGAGCGCAGTGGTGGTGAATGTCTTTGTCTATGACGTGGCACAAAAGAAATTCCTGGCGAAGAAGCACCAGATGGAAATCTTCGAAAGCACCACTGGCGAAAGCGCCCTCCTGGGCTCCGGCCATGCCCGGACTAAGCAGGAACAGATCCAGGGCCTGGCCATCAATATCGCCGACAAGGTCGAGGAATGGATGGCCGAACAGCACGAGGTGGAGGGCTGGTTTGCCCCGCGCGCTGCGGTGGAACCCGCCACCGGCGCGGACGCGGCTGCGGCAGAGACGCAACCGGCTGGCTGAGGCGCGCGAAAACCGTCCCTGTCAAGCAGGAACGGGTTGATTTTTGCCGGCAAACCAAATAATCCGCCGGCGCAGAGGAAACCGGGTCGGCAAGCGACCCCTCATTTCAAAAGGGCGCCTAAGCAATGGCTAAGGAAAAGTTTGAACGTAATAAACCGCACGTCAACATCGGCACCGTTGGCCACGTTGACCACGGCAAGACCACTCTGACCGCGGCTATCACCAAATACTTCGGTGACTTCAAAGCCTACGACCAGATCGACGGCGCACCGGAAGAAAAAGCCCGCGGCATCACCATCTCGACCGCGCACGTCGAATATGAAACCGAAGCGCGCCACTATGCGCACGTCGACTGCCCCGGCCACGCCGACTACGTCAAGAACATGATCACCGGCGCAGCCCAGATGGACGGCGCGATCCTGGTTGTGAACGCAGCTGACGGCCCGATGCCGCAGACCCGCGAGCACATCCTGCTGGCCCGCCAGGTTGGCGTTCCGGCCCTGGTTGTCTTCATGAACAAAGTTGACCAGGTCGACGACGAAGAGCTGCTGGAGCTGGTGGAAATGGAAATCCGCGAGCTGCTGTCCTCCTACGAATTCCCGGGCGACGACATTCCGATCGTTGCGGGCTCCGCTCTGGCGGCGATGGAAGGCAACAACCCGGAAATCGGCGAAGAGAAGATCAAAGAGCTGATGGCGGCCGTGGATGAGTACATCCCGACCCCGGAGCGTGCGGTTGACCAGCCGTTCCTGATGCCGATCGAAGACGTGTTCTCGATCTCCGGCCGCGGCACCGTTGTGACCGGCCGTGTCGAGCGCGGTGTGATCAACGTTGGCGACGAAATCGAAATCGTTGGCATCAAAGACACTTCGAAAACCACCTGCACCGGCGTGGAAATGTTCCGCAAGCTGCTGGACCGCGGTGAAGCGGGCGACAACATCGGCGCCCTGCTGCGCGGTGTGGACCGTGATTCCGTTGAGCGCGGCCAGGTTCTGTGCAAGCCGGGTTCCGTGACCCCGCACACCAAGTTCGAAGCCGAAGCCTACATCCTGACCAAGGAAGAAGGCGGCCGCCACACCCCGTTCTTCGCGAACTACCGTCCGCAGTTCTACTTCCGCACCACCGACGTGACCGGCACCGTGACCCTGCCGGAAGGCACCGAGATGGTGATGCCGGGCGACAACCTGAAGTTCGCGGTTGAGCTGATCGCCCCGATCGCGATGGAAGACGGCCTGCGCTTCGCCATCCGCGAAGGCGGCCGCACCGTCGGCGCTGGCGTTGTTTCCAAAATCATTGAGTAAGACGGCTTTGCCGTCTGGCGGGCGGCAGTTGGTTTTGCGCAGCAAAATCAATGAGAGCCGGCGCCGTTGAGACAATAGAAAGGGCCTCCCTCGGGAGGCTCTTTTTCTATACGGCAATCTCAGAACAGGGCAGGAACCGGCCTGGGGCCGGAGGCCGTATTGCAAAAGCTACAGTGGAGCTTTTGAGGCCGCAGGGAGCGTCAGCTCCGGGTGCTATGCAATCGCGCCCACCCGTTTTGCCGGAGGCAAACCTCCGGTTCGGCGCAGGCCGGACGCGGCCCGAACGCGCAGCGTCCGGGCGGGGAATAGAATGCGGCCTATTTTCCCCTTAGTGCTTTGATAAACATCAGCCTTGCGGGGATGTCCGCCAGGGCGTGACTCGTATTCTCCGGTGTGGCCTCTATCCGGTATCTGCCGGTGGACAGCTGGGCCGAAGCGACTTCCAGCCCGAATTCTTCGTTAAAATCATATGAACACTTGGCAGCAGGTTCGATTGCTCAAAGACCAGCTTATCTTCGCCGCTCCCCCATTCGTAGATTTTCACAGAAAAGGTGAGCAGGCCTGGGTCATCCGTTGTCTGATTGGGCGGGCTGACGCCGTACCCGTTTCTGGTCAGTTCCCAAAAAAAGCTCCGTGCTTTTCTGCAGCAGCAAGTACAAGCGGTACTCTTGGGGCCAGAGCAGTTTTGTTTCCAAGGAAACCGTGTTGCGGGACCCAAGATCAATTTCCGTCTCCGCCCGGGCCTCGCCGCAAATCAGGAAAGCGGCAGAAACGGCGAAGAGAGATGCTGCCTGCAGGGGGCGTAGGGTGATGGACTGCATTTTGACCTGTGGAAATTCAAACTGAAAATATGAATGCTGGCTCCAGCCAGCGTTACGCATCTTGCGATTGAATACAATCTGGTGCGGTCTTTTCCAGGTCAAAAACCAACGAACTTCTTGCGGACAATCTGCATGCCCGTGCGTTGTATTATGTTCGCAGGGCAGGTAATCCGCCCGCCGCCGCAAACGCCGGCTCAGCCCGCCTGTGTCTTTGGATCCTCACTGCTGCACCCGGCTGCGGCATCCGCGGCATCGGTAATGGTATCCAGCGACGCCTCCAGGCTCAGCCGCAACGATTCCACCTCTTCTTCGCTGGACTTCTTCGGAACCTCGTCCGTCCATTCCCGGCACATCAGCACGCCGCGCGAAAACGGCATCGGCAGCATCTGCCGATCCCAGGTCGGCAGCTTCATCACCTTCTTCTCGGCAAAGGCCACGGTGAACACCCGGCAGCCGGTCATCCGCGCCCAGACCACCGGCACGGTCGAAGACACCCGGGCCGGGCCTCGCGGGCCGTCAGCAGCGATACCGATGGAACAGCCCTCCCGGGTGCGGCGCAGCACTTCGCGTGACAGGGCAACGTGGCGCTTGTGGCTGGACATCGGGATGGTTTCGAACCCCAGCCGCACCAGGATCTGCCCGGCCAGCCGCCCGGCGCGGGCGGCGGAGGTGAGCGCGCAGATGCGGCCCAGCGAGGTGTCGAACAGATAAGGCGCCATGATCAGCCGCTGATGCCAGAGCACGAAAATCACCGGCTCGCCGCGGCGCACGCAGGCGTCCATCTCCTCAAACCCGGTGCGGGTCCAGCGGGAGGTGCGGAAGGCGAATCGCACATAGCCGGCAAACAGCCCCTCGATGGCGCGGTTGACCCTTGGGCTGTCGGCGATTTTCTTTCTGAGGCTCACGGGGCTAGGGCTCATTCCTGCAAGGGGCACAGGGGCTTGGCCCCGGCAATTGCCCTGTCATACTGCATGGCTGCGCCGGGGCAAAGCCCAGGGAGAGCCTGTGGCGGGCAAACCGCCCGGGCGGCGCAAGAAAATGCGCTTTTCCCTCTTGCCTCTGCAGCGCACCTGCCGTAGGACATGCCGCACCACAGGGGTATAGCTCAGTTGGTAGAGCGACGGTCTCCAAAACCGTAGGTCGCGGGTTCGAACCCTGCTGCCCCTGCCATTTTCCTGACATTGCAAACAGGGTTCGCCTGTGCGCTTTCCGGGCGCTGGAACGGACGTCTATTCAATTTGCGGCGCAGCTCTGGCGAGGGACAGATGGCCCGGTGGCATTCCGCGCATATGCTGT
The DNA here is from genome assembly GCF_056160905.1 of Leisingera sp. ABD4_442. NCBI lineage: Bacteria > Pseudomonadati > Pseudomonadota > Alphaproteobacteria > Rhodobacterales > Roseobacteraceae > Leisingera > Leisingera sp. ABD4_442. The sequence goes on from NZ_JBSWYB010000002.1 coordinate 157,048, forward strand.
TCGTATACCGCGTCATAGGCGGTCTCCACCTGCCGGGTGAAAAGGGGAGTGTCGAACAGCGGCGCGGTCTTCTGCTGTGCCATAAGTTTGCCGCGCAGTGCCTTGTATGCGCCGGCATCGCTGGCCAGTTCCGCGGCCTTGGCTTTGTAATCTTCCATGCTGCCGGCGATCAGGTCCGGAAGGCCGGCAGCCTGCAGCAGGCTTGCGGTCGTGCGTGCGGCCAGCTGCTGCCCGGGCAGGGTGAGGACCGGCAGCCCGGCCGCCAGCGCGCTCCTGGCTTCGGCGGATGCATTAACCGTAAATGTGTCGAGAAACAGATCCGCCGCAGACAGGCCGGCAGGATGTCCATCTGCCTTGGGGGTGAAAATCAGCCGGTCCGGGTCGACCCCGCGGGCCGCAGCGGCGCGGCGCAGGTTGGACACCGCGTGGGGGCCATTGTCCAGCAGCCAGAGCGCGCTGCCGGCAGCGCCATCCAGCAGCTGCATCCAGAGATCGAACTCCCGCGGGGTGATCCGGCTGCCGCTGGCAAAGCTGCAGAATACAAAGCCATCCTCCGGTAGGCTGAAGTCCGCCCGGCCGGGTTTGGCGTTTGCGTCAAGGGCCGCGCTTGCCACTGCCTGGCAGCTGGCGGGCAGCTGCAGGAGATGTTCGTTGTGGTACCGCTCGCTGCCGGGCGGGCAAACGGTTTCATCGCTGATCAGGTAGTCAAAGGCGGCAGAGCCCATTGTGCCTGGATAGCCCGGCCAGGCGATGTGCAGTGGTGCCAGACGCGCTGCAAAGGGATGTGCCTTGTTGCCATCGCTGTAACCGGACAGATCCACCGCAATGTCCAGCCGGTCCGCCTGAATCGCCGCGGCGCCGTTGTCTGGGGCTGTTCCATCCAACTGCCGGAAAATAGAAACGCAGCTGCTGATTTTGCGGGCCGCTTCGCTGTCCAGGCCGGGGCCTGCGGCATAGGCGCAGACTTCAAACCGGCTGCTGTCGTGCCCGGCGAGCAGGGCGGCGTGCTGATCCAGGACCGCTGCGGCATTTGCGGCAGTGAAGACATAGCCAATCCGCAGACGGGCCGGGCGTTGCTGCGCGGGCGGCTCCGTCTGCAGCACTGCTCCCGGGAACACGTCGCTGGCATAGGCCTGGGCGCGGGCCCTCAGCAGATCCGGGTTGTCTTCCATCAGCATCAGCGCGCTGGGGTCGCAGCCGCCGCAGCGCAGGCCCAGCAGCCGCCGGTAATCTGCGTATTCCTGCATCCAGCGCCAATCGTTCAGCTCCGCAAGCATGTGCAGGCGCTGGGTCCGGGCACGGTCGTCGGACGGCGAGATCCTGAGCATCCGGTCAAAGCAGGGCAGGGCCTCCGCAAACCGTCCCTCGGCCTTCAGCAGCAGGCCAAGCTGGAAATGGGCTTCTGCCAGGTCCGGGTTCAGGCTGGCGGCGCGGGTATAATGCTCCTTCGCCTCGTCTGCTGCGCCAAGGCTGCGCAGCAGGCTGGCGAGGGCAAAGCGGGATGCGGCGTCCTCGGGCGCGATGGAAACTGCCTTGCGCAGCATGACGGCAGCCTCCGCGCTGCGGCCGTCCTGCGGCAGGGCTTCGGCCATGCTGAGCAGGGCGGGAAGGCAATTGGCATCCAGCCCCAGGGCTTTCTGGTACAGGGCGATGGCGTTTTCACGCTGCCCGCGCGCCATCAGAACGCGGCCCATTGCAGCATAGGTTCCGGCGGATTTGGAGTTCAGGCCGCAGGCCTTGTTCAGGCAGGTCGCGGCATTGTCCAGATGTCCGGCGGCCAGATGGCAGCGGCCCAGGAAGTCCCATAGAAAATGCGATTCGCGGAATGTCTTGAGCAGGGCGCCGCAGCTTTCAGCCGCATCAAAGTGGCGTCCGGCCGCCAGAGCTGACTCCAGCTCTTCCTTGGTGTCATCTGACGGTTCCCGCTGTTCACGCAGGCGCCCGCGCAGCGACTCCAGTGCTTGCATGGCGCGGGTATTCCTGGGGTTGCGGGCCAGGATGCCGGAATAGGCCAGGACGGCATCCTCAAATTTGGAATCGCGTTCCAGTTGTTCGGCCTGGGATAAGGAAAATGCGGGTGTCATGGCATCCTGTCTCATTCATCAACACGAAAAAAGCCTGCGCGGCGCATCAAGGGGCCGGGGCTGCTAGAGTCAGTTTTGCAGGAAGTGGATTAAAATTGGATTGACCGCGCGGACGCTGCCTGCGCAACAGCGGGGCGGGGCTTGAATTCAGCGGCGGCAGGCGTTACATCGCCTGCACTGCTAGCAGAGAGACTCCCCCGGTATGGCGACTATCAACCCCGTTCAGTTCATCCAGCAGGTTCGCGCCGAAGTATCCAAGGTCGTTTGGCCGACCCGCCGCGAAGTGCTGCTGACCACGGTCATGGTGTTTATCATGGCGGCGCTGACGGCGCTGTTCTTTGCGCTGGTCGATCTGCTGATCCGCTTTGGCCTGCAAGGGCTTCTGGGGATGTTCGGCTAAGCCCGCAGCGGTACTGAGGCTCCCTATGCGGCTGCTGCGCAGGCCTTGATCTTGGCGGCCCTTGATCTTGGATGTGATGGGCGGTAGGGAACCGGAACTATTGAGGCGGGCGTGCAGCGATTCGGTTTGCACGCCGCTTTTTGTTGGAGAGCGCAGCCATTGGGCTGCAGCGGGATGATTTAGCAGCGGCGCGGCATAGGCCCGCCCGGCAGAACAAGGACAACGGTTCATGGCGAAACGGTGGTATTCGGTCAGCGTTCTTTCGAACTTCGAAAAGAAAATCGCAGAGCAGATCCGCACCTCGGTCGCAGAACAGGGCCTTGAGGACGAGATCGACGAGGTGCTGGTCCCCACCGAAGAGGTGATCGAGATCCGCCGCGGCAAGAAGGTCTCGACCGAGCGCCGCTTCATGCCCGGCTACGTGCTGGTGCATATGGAAATGTCCGACCGCGGCTATCACCTGATTTCCTCGATCAACCGCGTCACCGGTTTCCTCGGCCCGCAGGGCCGCCCGATGCCGATGCGCGACGCAGAGGTGCAGGGCATCTTGGGCCGCGTCGAGGAAGGCGTCGAGGCGCCGCGCACCCTGATCACATTCGAGGTCGGCGAGAAGGTCAAGGTCAACGACGGCCCGTTCGAGGATTTCGACGGCATGGTCGAAGAGGTCGACGACGACAACCAGAAGCTCAAGGTCACCGTGTCGATCTTCGGCCGCGAGACCCCGGTGGAACTGGACTTCACCCAGGTGACCAAGCAGGGGTGATAAGTCTTTTAGTTTGGAATATTAGGTGCCGCGGGGTCCAGCCTTGCGGCATTTTCGTTGCTTTGGCCTCGGCGCTCGTGAACGCGCGCGGGGGGGTGCGCCGGGCGTTGAATCCGTGATTAACGAGCCGGTAGAATTGTTCGGGTAACGTACTGCCGCAAATGGCTTTCGCTTGGAACGGCGAAAGCTGGGTTATGCGGAGCGCGTGGTATGGCGACGACTTTCAATGTGATCTCACTCGGCAATCTGGCCGATATGGATACCATTGAAGGCAATGACGTGGCTGAAAATGCCTCGGCGCTGGTGGGCACGACGCTGGGTGGTGTTGGCGATGCGCTGGTTGATGATTTTGTTTCCTTCTCACCCGGGACTGGCAGCTATGGCGGCGGGGCGGCCAGTTATTTTGATCAGGACAACGCACCGGCCGAGAATTTTCGCATTGACGGCGGCGCGGATCAGGCTTTTGACAGCGCGGCCCGGTTCAATGTCACGATAACATATATCGACGGGACAACAGCGACGGCGAATGTCGCGATTTTTCAGGATGTCCTGGGCAATACCTATCTGGCGCCGGAAACCAGTCAGAACGCTAATCAGGATGCGCTTGAGGCCGCGCCAATCCGTTCGATCAGATTGGACAGTTTGACTCATGACACCACATCCGGTCTGTATGCATCGCGGGATGCCTTTGAATTTGCAACCTGCTACGTGCCGGGAGTCCGGATAGAGACCCCATCAGGGGCCCGGAGGGTCGAAACCTTGCGCCCTGGTGACTATGTGCTGACCAAGGATCACGGTCCTCAGCAAGTCCGCTGGACGCATTGTGGCGATCATTCGCTTGATGCGGCGGGCGATCACGCCAAGCCGGTTCTGATCAAGGCTGGGTCTCTGGGTGCTGGGCGGCCCGCACAGGATCTGACGGTTTCGCCCCAGCACCGGATACTGGTTGGTGAGGCAGGGCAGCTGCACCGCGAATTCTTGCACAGCGGGCTTGCCCCGGCCAAGTCGCTGACCGCGGCGCCGGGGATCCGTCATATGCTGGGAAAGACCAGGGCGACCTGGGTTCACTTTGCGTGCGACCAGCATGAGATTGTAATCGCCAACGGCTGCTTTTCAGAATCCTTGCTGCTGGGGCCGATGGTACTGCAGGGGCTGCCGCGCGCCGGCCGCCAGCAGCTGGCAGGTATTTACGGCCCGGTGCCGGGACCCGAAGGCGCGCTAAACGGCGCGCCGGCGCGTAAATGCCTGACGGTCAAGGCAGCACAGCAAAAAATCCTTCAATACCGGACCCGTCAAAGGGGAAATCCGCACCTATCGGCAAATGCGGCCGCCTTGACTTAGCATCTTCCTGCCGACTTGCGGGTCGGGCACGCATGGCGGCCTGGCATTTGGTCCTGCAGCCGATGGCGGGGCAGAAGGATCCTCTGCAGGGCGGAGGGGATGATGCTGCCACTTGATTGCTTGTCTCACCCACTTGCCAACCCCGCCGTTCCCCTGTAAACGCCGCCTCTATCGTCTTCGGGCGAGATTCTCTCGTGGGAGATGGACGGATCGCGATCCTGAAATCTGACCACGCAACATTCTCCGGGCAGGACGCGTCCCGCCCTCGTTGAAAGGACAACCAAATGGCTAAGAAGCTTGTTGGTTCGATGAAGCTGCAGGTTCCTGCAGGTCAGGCAAACCCCTCTCCGCCCGTCGGCCCGGCGCTGGGTCAGCGCGGCATCAACATCATGGAATTCTGCAAGGCGTTCAACGCCAAGACCGCAGACATGGAGCCCGGCGCGCCGTGCCCGACCGTGATCACCTACTATCAGGACAAGTCCTTCACCATGGACATCAAGACGCCGCCCGCGTCTTACTACCTGAAGAAGGCGGCCAAGGTGAAATCCGGCGCGAACAACCCGAGCCGGGAAACCGTCGGCACCGTGTCCGTGGCCCAGGTGAAAGAAATCGCCGAAGCCAAGATGAAAGATCTGAACGCCAACGACATCGACGCGGCAATGCAGATCATCCTGGGCTCTGCCCGCTCCATGGGCATCGAGGTGAAGTAAGATGGCAAAGCTCGGTAAACGCACCCGCGCCGCGCGCGAAGCTTTCGCAGGCAAAGAAAACCTGTCCGTGGAAGAAGCAGTTGCCCTGGTGAAAGCCAACGCAACCACCAAATTCGACGAGACCATCGAGATCGCGATGAACCTGGGCGTCGACACCCGCCACGCAGACCAGATGGTCCGCGGTGTGGTCGGCCTGCCGAACGGCACCGGCAAGGACATGCGCGTTGCAGTCTTCGCCCGCGGCCCGAAAGCGGAAGAAGCGCAGGCAGCCGGTGCAGACATCGTCGGCGCCGAAGACCTGATGGAAGCGATCCAGGGCGGCAAGATCGACTTTGACCGCTGCATCGCCACCCCGGACATGATGCCGGTCGTCGGCCGTCTGGGCAAAATCCTGGGCCCGCGCAACCTGATGCCGAACCCGAAGGTCGGCACCGTGACCATGGACGTGAAAGCGGCCGTGGAAGCAGCCAAGGGCGGCGAAGTCCAGTTCAAAGCGGAAAAAGGCGGCGTTGTGCACGCAGGCGTCGGCAAAGCGTCCTTTGACGAAGCCAAGCTGGTCGAGAATGTCCGTGCCTTCGTGTCGGCCGTGGCCAAAGCCAAGCCGTCGGGCGCAAAAGGCGCTTATATGAAAAAGATCAACCTGTCCTCGACCATGGGTCCGGGCATCACGGTTGACGTGGACAACGCTGTTACCGAGTAATCGGGCGGCCTTGCCAGACTTCGAAGCCCCGGATGTGCAAACGTCCGGGGCTTTTTCTTTGGGGCTGGTCTTGGGCAGGGGGGGCTTGCAATCCGGCCCCAGGGCAGGTTTCCGCCGCTCGTGCACGCAGGTCTTCTCACGGAAATTTCATACGGTTATCCTTGGGTTAAATCTTGTTCACGCCTCACCGGAGAATATTTGCGGCCCATGACACTACGCAGTTTCTTTGCACAGGACAGTTCCAGCCTCATTGTTGAATCGAGCTCCAGCGGCGCGATCGTTGGCAATCCGATCATCAACAATTCGGACACTCCGGACGGCACGGTCTTCACCTATTCCGGCGGAACAGGAACCACGGTGACGCTGGACGATTCCGGGGGCGGGCGGAACCGGTTTAACGATGACCGGGAAGACGACCATATCATCACCGATGGCGGCGGCATCGTGGCCGATGGCACCGAAGTGGAGGCGGAGTCGCAGATTCGGGTCCGGCAGCTGGATGGCGACGGCAATCCCGCGGGGCCTGAAATAACCATCTATGTCTTTTCCCAGAACGGGCAAACGTCCAATGTTTGGGGTTATGCCGCCAGCGCACCGCTTGAGAGCGGCTTTTCGTATGTGAAGGTTGGCGGCTCCAACACTGGAACTGCCCGATACAACGACTTTGTCACCTGCTTTGGCGATGGCACCCTGATCGAGACCGCTGACGGTCCGGTTCCCGTTGAGGATCTGACCCCGGGGCAGCTCGTCTGGACAAAGGATGGCGGCCTTCAGCCCATCCGCTGGATGTCATCCGCTGAGGTGGCGGGCAGCGGTGCATTCGCCCCGGTGGTGTTTGCGCCGGGGGCTATCGGAAACGGCCGGGAGCTGGTTTTGTCTCAGCAGCACCGGGTGCACTTCGAGCTGCCGGTTGCCGAGATGCTGTTCAGCCGGGCCGAGGTTCTGGTCGCCGCAAAGCACCTTTGCGGACTTCCAGGCGTCGCCATCCGTGCTCAGGAGACGGTCCGCTACCATCATGTCATGTTCGACCGTCACCACATCCTAAGGTCAAACGGCGTGCTGACAGAGAGTTTCTTTCTGGCGGCGGGTTCCGTGGCAGCCTTGGGGGCCAGCCAGCGCCGCGAGCTGTTGGTGCTGTTCCCGGAGCTGGCCGGGGGCGCTGGCGCCTTTGGCGAAACCGCAGCCATGACGCTGAGCGCGGCGGAGGCCCGGGTGCTTCGCGGCTGCCTGACACCAGGGGTGCTGGCGGCGGCTGCCTGAGCTGCGGCGATTATACCCGGCGGGGCAGATTTGCCCTTGGAAATCCCTGCAAATGGGACTATCCACTGCCTTGAGATAAAGCGTGCGATTCGTCGTGCGCTTTATTTCATTTCGTCCAAGATGGTGGGTGGCCTCCGATCTGGCCTTAATTTCCCTCCTGAGACGGGTACAGACCAAGAAGATCGGGGGTTTTCATTCCCTCGGGCGGATTTGGCTCATCCCGTAAAACGGACCTGAACGCCGGGCCATCTGGTTCGGCAAATATGAGCCGGGATGTGTAAGCATCCCTAACTTGGAGAGAACTGTGGATAGAGCCCAGAAAGAGAAAGTGGTCGAGGAACTCGGCCAGATCTTCGAAAGCTCTGGCGTCGTGGTGGTAGCTCACTACGCCGGTCTGACAGTTGCCGAGATGCAGGATCTGCGCGCACGTGCCCGTGACGCGAACAGCTCCGTGCGTGTTGCCAAAAACAGGCTCGCCAAAATCGCCCTCGAGGGTAAGCCGTGTGCAAGCATGGCCGACCTGCTGACAGGGATGACCGTTCTGACCTATTCGGAAGACCCTGTGTCCGCTGCAAAAGTGGCCGAGGGTTTCGCCAAGGATAACAAAAAGTTTGAGATCCTCGGCGGTGCAATGGGTGAGAATGCTCTGGACCGCGCAGGCGTCGAAACTGTGTCCAAAATGCCGTCCCGCGACGAGCTCATCGCTCAGATCGCAAGCTGCATTGGCGCACCTGCTTCGAACATCGCCGGCGCAATTGGCGCACCTGCAAGCAACATCGCAAGCATCCTTTCGACCATCGAAGAGAAGGCGGAAGCTGCGTAAGCGGTTGGCACTGAATGACTGGCGTGGGGAAATGTCCCGCACGTTGGAACACACATACTGTAAACGGAAAGAGCTGATACAATGGCTGATCTGAAAGCACTCGCAGAAAGCATCGTGGGTCTGACCCTGCTGGAAGCACAAGAACTGAAAACCATCCTGAAAGACGAATACGGCATCGAGCCCGCAGCTGGCGGCGCAGTTGTCATGGCAGCTGGCGGCGACGCCGGCGGTGCAGCTGAAGAAGAAAAGACCGAATTCGACGTCGTTCTGAAGAACGCCGGCGCTTCCAAGATCAACGTGATCAAAGAAGTTCGCGGCATCACCGGCCTGGGCCTGAAAGAAGCCAAAGAGCTGGTCGAAGCAGGCGGCAAAATCAAAGAAGGCATCGACAAAGCCGAAGCAGAAGACATCAAAGCCAAGCTGGAAGCAGCTGGCGCCGAAGTCGAGCTGGCCTAAGTCCTGCCTCTGGTGCATCGCCGATGCATCGGAAATTTGGCTGGGTCCGGATTTTTCCGGGCCCAGCCGAACCTGTCTTAGAAAGGGCCTCATCCAAGAGGCGTTTTCTTAGGCGGAGTTCAAGGGATCGGGAGGCTGCCTTCGGGACGGTGGCCATGAATTGATCCGAACGCGCTGTCTCGTATGGGCAAGGAGCCGGGGCCCGGCGGCTTCCTTGACCGGTGAGAACTCGAAAGGTGACATCTGACATGGCTCAATCGTTCCTTGGCCAGAAACGTCTACGTAAATATTACGGCAAAATCCGCGAAGTGCTGGAGATGCCGAACCTCATCGAGGTGCAGAAATCTTCTTATGACCTGTTCCTGCGCTCCGGCGATGCAGCAGAGCCGCTGGACGGCGAAGGCATCAAAGGCGTGTTCCAGTCGGTATTCCCGATCAAGGATTTTAACGAAACCTCCGTTCTGGAGTTCGTGAAATACTCGTTCGAGAAGCCGAAGTACGACGTCGAAGAGTGCATGCAGCGCGACATGACCTACTCGGCGCCGCTGAAGGTCACCCTGCGCCTGATCGTGTTTGATGTCGATGAGGACACCGGCGCGAAGTCGGTGAAGGACATCAAGGAACAGGACGTCTTCATGGGCGACATGCCCCTGATGACCCCGAACGGCACCTTCATCGTGAACGGCACCGAGCGCGTGATCGTGTCCCAGATGCACCGCTCGCCGGGCGTGTTCTTCGACCACGACAAAGGCAAGACCCACTCCTCGGGCAAGCTGCTGTTTGCCTGCCGCATCATCCCGTACCGCGGCTCCTGGCTGGACTTTGAGTTCGACGCCAAGGACATCGTCTTTGCCCGTATCGACCGCCGCCGCAAACTGCCGGTGACCACCCTGCTGTACGCCCTGGGCCTGGACCAGGAAGGCATCATGGATGCCTATTACAACACCGTGCAGTTCAAGCTGGAGAAATCCCGCGGCTGGGTCACCCCGTTCTTCCCGGAACGCGTGCGCGGCACCCGCCCGACCTACGACCTGGTGGACGCTGCCACCGGCGAGATCATCTGCGAAGCCGGCAAGAAGGTTACTCCGCGCGCCGTCAAGAAGATGATCGAAGAAGGCACCATCACCGAGCTGCTGGTCCCCTTCGAGCACATCGTCGGGAAATATGTCTCCAAGGACATCATCAACGAAGACAACGGCGCAATCTATGTCGAGGCTGGTGATGAACTGACCCTGGAATACGACAAGGACGGCGAACTGATCGGCGGCTCCCTGAAGGAACTGCTGGACGCTGGCATCACCGACATTCCGGTTCTGGACATCGACAACGTCAACGTCGGTCCCTACATGCGCAACACCATGGCGCAGGACAAGAACCTGGACCGCAACAGCGCGCTGATGGACATCTACCGCGTGATGCGCCCGGGCGAGCCGCCCACCGTCGAAGCCGCTTCCGCGCTGTTCGACACCCTGTTCTTCGATTCTGAGCGTTACGACCTCAGCGCCGTTGGCCGTGTCAAAATGAACATGCGCCTGGCACTAGACGCCGAAGACACCCAGCGCACCCTTCGCAAGGAAGACATTGTCGCCTGTATCAAGGCGCTGGTCGACCTGCGTGACGGCCGCGGCGATGTCGACGACATCGACCATCTGGGCAACCGCCGCGTGCGTTCCGTCGGCGAGCTGATGGAAAACCAGTACCGCGTCGGCCTGCTGCGCATGGAGCGTGCGATCAAGGAACGGATGTCCTCCGTCGAGATCGACACCGTGATGCCGCAGGATCTGATCAACGCGAAACCGGCTGCGGCTGCTGTGCGTGAATTCTTCGGCTCCTCGCAGCTGTCGCAGTTCATGGACCAGACCAACCCGCTGTCGGAAGTCACCCACAAACGCCGCCTCTCGGCGCTTGGCCCGGGCGGTCTGACCCGCGAGCGCGCCGGCTTTGAGGTCCGCGACGTGCACCCGACCCACTATGGCCGGATGTGCCCGATTGAGACCCCGGAAGGCCCGAACATTGGCCTGATCAACTCGCTGGCGACCTTCGCGCGCGTCAACAAATACGGCTTCATTGAAACCCCCTACCGGGTGGTGAACGAAGGCCAGGTGACCGACGAAGTGCACTACATGTCGGCAACCGAGGAAATGCGCCATACCGTGGCGCAGGCGAACGCGACCCTGGACGAGAGCGGCAAGTTCATCAACGACCTGGTGTCGACCCGCCAGTCCGGCGACTACACCCTGGCGCCGCGCGAAAGCGTGGACCTGATCGACGTGTCGCCGAAGCAGCTGGTCTCGGTCGCTGCCTCGCTGATCCCGTTCCTGGAAAACGACGACGCCAACCGCGCTCTGATGGGCTCGAACATGCAGCGTCAGGCGGTTCCGCTGCTGCGTGCAGAGGCGCCGCTGGTCGGCACCGGCATCGAGGAAAAGGTTGCGATCGATTCCGGCGCAGCCATCCAGGCGAAACGCGCGGGCATCATCGACCAGGTGGATGCACAGCGTATCGTGATCCGTGCCACCTCCGATCTGGAGCTGGGCGACGCGGGCGTTGACATCTACCGTCTGCGCAAGTTCCAGCGTTCCAACCAGAACACCACCATCAACCAGAAGCCTCTGGTCAAGGTGGGCGACACCGTTGCCAAGGGCGAGGTTATCGCCGACGGCCCGTCGACCGATATGGGCGAACTGGCACTGGGCAAAAACGTGGTCGTCGCGTTCATGCCGTGGAACGGCTACAACTACGAAGACTCGATCCTGATCTCCGAGCGCATCGCGCGTGACGACGTCTTCACCTCGGTCCACATCGAGGAATTCGAAGTCGCCGCCCGTGACACTAAGCTTGGGCCGGAAGAAATCACCCGCGACATCCCCAACGTCGGCGAGGAAGCCCTGCGCAACCTCGACGAGGCGGGTATCGTCTACATCGGTGCGGATGTGGAGCCGGGCGACATTCTGGTCGGCAAGATCACTCCGAAGGGCGAAAGCCCGATGACCCCGGAAGAGAAGCTGCTGCGCGCCATCTTCGGCGAGAAGGCTTCCGACGTGCGCGACACCTCGCTGCGCGTGAAGCCGGGCGATTACGGCACCGTGGTCGAGGTACGCGTCTTCAACCGCCACGGCGTGGAAAAAGACGAGCGTGCGCTTCAGATCGAGCGTGAGGAAGTTGAGCGTCTGGCCCGTGACCGGGACGACGAGCTGGCGATCCTGGACCGCAACATCTATGCGCGTCTGCACGGCATGCTGCTGGGCAAGACCGCGGTCAAGGGCCCGAAAGGCGTGCGCGCCGGTGCCCCGATCGACCAGGACCTGCTGGACAGCCTCAGCCGCGGCCAGTGGTGGATGCTTGCCCTTGAGGATGAGCAGGACGCCCAGGTTGTCGAGGCCCTGAACGAGCAGTACGAGGCGCAGAAGCGTGCTCTGGACGCCCGTTTTGAGGATAAGGTCGAGAAGGTCCGCCGCGGCGACGACCTGCCGCCGGGTGTGATGAAGATGGTCAAGGTCTTCATCGCGGTGAAGCGCAAGCTGCAGCCGGGCGACAAGATGGCCGGCCGTCACGGCAACAAAGGTGTGATCTCGAAAGTGGTGCCGATGGAGGACATGCCGTTCCTCGCCGACGGTACCCCGGTCGACTTCTGCCTCAACCCGCTGGGCGTGCCGTCGCGTATGAACGTCGGTCAGATCCTGGAGACCCACATGGGCTGGGCCGCACGCGGCCTTGGCATCAAGGTGGATGACGCGCTGCAGGAATACCGCCGCTCTGGCGACCTGACTCCGGTCCGTGAAGCGATGCACCACGCCTATGGCGACGATGTCTATGACGAAGGTATCGCCAATATGGACGAGACCGCGCTGATCGAAGCCGCAGGCAACGTGACCCGCGGTGTGCCGATTGCGACCCCGGTCTTTGACGGCGCCAAGGAAGACGATGTGAACAACGCCCTGGTGCGTGCGGGCTTTGACCAGTCCGGCCAGTCGATCCTGTTCGACGGCCGCACCGGTGAGCAGTTTGCGCGTCCAGTGACCGTCGGCATCAAGTACCTGCTGAAACTGCACCACCTGGTGGACGACAAGATCCACGCGCGTTCCACCGGCCCGTACTCGCTGGTTACCCAGCAGCCGCTGGGCGGTAAGGCGCAGTTCGGCGGTCAGCGCTTTGGTGAGATGGAAGTCTGGGCGCTGGAAGCCTATGGCGCCGCCTACACCCTGCAGGAGATGCTCACCGTTAAATCGGATGACGTCGCCGGCCGGACCAAGGTCTATGAGTCGATCGTCAAGGGCGAGGATAACTTCGAGGCGGGCGTGCCGGAATCGTTCAACGTTCTGGTTAAAGAAGTCCGCGGCCTCGGCCTGAATATGGAACTCCTGGATGCGGAGGTTGAGGAGTAAGGGCCCCGCGCCCTTCTCCCGCTCCCCCCTTCCGCAAGATTTGAGGTATCAAAATGAACCAGGAAATCACCAACAACCCGTTCAACCCGCTGACCCCGCCGAAGGTCTTTGATGAAATCAAAGTCTCGCTGGCCAGCCCGGAACGGATCCTGTCTTGGTCCTATGGCGAAATCAAAAAGCCCGAGACCATTAACTACCGGACCTTCAAGCCGGAGCGCGACGGCCTGTTCTGCGCCCGCATCTTCGGCCCGATCAAAGACTACGAATGCCTGTGCGGCAAATATAAGCGGATGAAGTACCGTGGCGTCGTCTGCGAAAAATGCGGCGTCGAGGTCACCCTGCAGAAAGTGCGCCGCGAGCGCATGGGCCACATCGAACTGGCCGCACCCGTTGCGCACATCTGGTTCCTGAAGTCGCTGCCGTCCCGCATCGGCCTGATGCTGGACATGACCCTGCGCGATCTGGAACGGGTTCTGTACTTTGAAAACTACGTTGTCATCGAGCCGGGCCTGACCGACCTCAGCTACGGTCAGATGATGACCGAAGAAGAGTACATGGACGCCCAGGACGCCTATGGCATGGACGCCTTCACCGCCAACATCGGCGCTGAAGCGATCCGTGACATGCTGGCCCAGATCGACCTGGAATCGGAAGCCGAAACGCTGCGCGCCGAACTGGCCGAAGCAACCGGCGAACTGAAGCCCAAGAAGATCATCAAGCGTCTGAAAGTTGTGGAATCCTTCCTGGAATCGGGCAACCGTCCGGAATGGATGATCATGACCGTGATCCCGGTCATTCCGCCGGAACTGCGCCCGCTGGTTCCGCTGGACGGTGGCCGCTTTGCGACCTCCGACCTGAACGACCTGTACCGCCGCGTGATCAACCGGAACAACCGCCTGAAGCGGCTGATCGAACTGCGCGCGCCGGACATCATCGTCCGCAATGAAAAGCGGATGCTGCAGGAATCCGTTGACGCGCTGTTCGACAACGGCCGCCGCGGCCGCGTCATCACCGGCGCTAACAAGCGACCGCTGAAGTCGCTGTCCGACATGCTGAAAGGCAAGCAGGGCCGCTTCCGTCAGAACCTTCTGGGTAAGCGCGTCGACTTCTCCGGCCGTTCGGTGATTGTGACCGGTCCGGAACTGAAGCTGCACCAGTGCGGCCTGCCCAAGAAGATGGCGCTGGAGCTGTTCAAGCCCTTCATCTACTCGCGCCTTGAAGCCAAGGGTCTGTCTTCGACTGTGAAACAGGCGAAGAAACTGGTCGAAAAAGAGCGTCCCGAGGTTTGGGATATCCTGGATGAGGTGATCCGCGAGCACCCGGTGATGCTGAACCGCGCGCCGACGCTTCACCGTCTGGGTATCCAGGCGTTCGAACCCACGCTGATCGAAGGCAAGGCGATCCAGCTGCACCCGCTGGTCTGCTCGGCGTTCAACGCGGACTTCGACGGCGACCAGATGGCTGTTCACGTCCCGCTGAGCCTTGAGGCCCAGCTGGAAGCGCGCGTCCTGATGATGTCGACCAACAACGTTCTGTCGCCCGCAAACGGCGCACCGATCATCGTTCCGTCGCAGGATATGATCCTGGGTCTCTACTATGTGACCCTGGAACGCGAAGGCATGCCCGGTGAAGGCAAGATCTTTGGCACCATCGACGAGGTTCAGCACGCGCTGGACGCCGGCGAAGTGCACCTGCACACCAAGATCACTGCGCGGATTACTCAGATTGATGAGGAAGGCAACGAGGTTCTCAAGCGCTTTGAGACCACCCCGGGCCGTGTCCGCCTGGGCGCGCTGCTGCCGAAAAACGCCAAGGCGCCGTTTGAACTGGTCAACCGCCTCTTGCGGAAGAAAGAGGTTCAGCAGGTCATCGACACCGTCTACCGCTACTGCGGCCAGAAAGAGTCGGTTATCTTCTGTGACCAGATCATGACCATGGGTTTCCGCGAAGCGTTCAAGGCCGGCATCTCGTTCGGCAAGGACGACATGGTGATCCCGGACGGCAAGTGGACCATCGTCGACGACACCCGCGATCAGGTGAAAGACTTTGAACAGCAGTACATGGACGGCCTGATCACCCAGGGCGAAAAGTACAACAAAGTTGTCGACGCCTGGTCGAAGTGTAACGACAAGGTCACCGAGGCGATGATGGGCTCGATCTCCGCTGACAAGCGGGACGAAAACGGCGCCGTGATGGAACCGAACTCGGTCTACATGATGGCCCACTCTGGTGCGCGTGGCTCGGTTACGCAGATGAAGCAGCTGGGTGGCATGCGCGGCCTGATGGCCAAGCCGAACGGCGACATCATCGAGACTCCGATCATCTCGAACTTTAAAGAAGGCCTGACCGTTCTCGAGTACTTCAACTCGACCCACGGTGCCCGTAAAGGTCTGTCGGATACCGCGCTTAAGACGGCGAACTCGGGTTACCTGACCCGCCGTCTGGTGGACGTGGCGCAGGACTGCATCGTTCGCGAGATCGATTGCGGCACCGAGCGTGCGATCACCGCAGAAGCGGCTGTGAACGACGGCGAGGTCGTGGCCAGCTTGGGCGAGCGCATCCTGGGCCGTGTGGCTGCGGATGACATCAAGCGTCCTGGCACCGACGAGATCATCGTGGCCGCAGGCCAGTTGATCGATGAGCGCATGTCCGACGCAGTGGAAGAGGCCGGCGTTCAGTCGACCCGCATCCGCTCGCCGCTGACCTGTGAGAGCGAAGAGGGCGTCTGCGCCATGTGCTACGGCCGTGACCTGGCCCGCGGCACCCGCGTCAACACCGGCGAGGCCGTCGGCATCATCGCGGCGCAGTCGATCGGTGAACCCGGCACCCAGCTGACCATGCGGACCTTCCACATCGGCGGCGTTGCCCAGGGTGGCCAGCAGTCGTTCCTGGAAGCAAGCCAGGAAGGCAAGATCGTCTTCGAGATGCCGCAGACCCTGGAGAACGCCAACGGCGAGACCCTGGTCGTCGGCCGCAACATGAAGCTGATCATCCAGGACGAGCACGGCGAAGAGCGCGCCAGCCACAAGCTGGGCTACGGCTCCAAGCTGTTCGTCAAGGAAGGCCAGAATGTTGCCCGCGGCGACAAGCTGTTCGAATGGGATCCCTATACCCTGCCGATCATCGCCGAGAAGCCGGGTACGGCTAAGTATGTCGACCTGATCTCGGGCCTGGCGGTCCGCGACGAGACCGACGAAGCCACCGGCATGACCCAGAAGATCGTGATCGACTGGCGTGCGGCTCCGAAAGGTTCCGACCTGAAGCCGGAAATCATCCTGGTGGACGGCAATGGCGAGCCGGTGCGCAACGATGCTGGCAACCCGCTGACCTATCCGATGTCCGTGGACGCCATCCTGTCGGTCGAAGACGGCCAGCAGATCATGGCAGGTGACGTTGTTGCGCGTATCCCGCGTGAAGGCGCCAAGACCAAGGACATTACCGGTGGTCTGCCGCGCGTTGCGGAACTGTTCGAAGCCCGCCGCCCGAAAGATCACGCGATCATCGCCGAAATTGATGGTTACGTGCGCTTCGGCCGCGACTACAAGAACAAGCGCCGTATCGCGATCGAGCCGTCGGACGAGTCGATGGAAGCCGTCGAATACATGGTGCCCAAGGGCAAGCACATTCCGGTTCAGGAAGGTGATTTTGTCCAGAAGGGCGACTACATCATGGACGGCAACCCGGCGCCGCATGACATCCTGTCCATCATGGGTGTCGAGGCACTGGCGAACTACATGATCGACGAGGTTCAGGACGTCTACCGCCTGCAGGGTGTGAAGATCAACGACAAGCACATCGAGGTGATCGTCCGCCAGATGCTGCAGAAGTGGGAGATCTCCGACTCCGGCGACACCACGCTGCTGAAAGGCGAACACGTGGACAAGCAGGAGTTCGACGCCGCCAACGAGAAGGCCCTTGCCCGCGGCAAGCGTCCGGCGCAGGGCGAACCGATCCTGCTCGGCATCACCAAGGCGTCGCTGCAGACCCGCTCCTTCATCTCGGCAGCCTCCTTCCAGGAGACCACCCGGGTTCTCACCGAGGCCTCGGTGCAGGGCAAGAAGGACAAGCTGGTCGGCCTCAAGGAGAACGTCATCGTGGGCCGCCTGATCCCGGCCGGCACCGGCGGCGCCACCCAGCGGGTGCGTCAGATCGCCCAGGGCCGCGACAACGTGGTTCTGGAAGCCCGCCGCGAGGAAGCCGAAGCCGCTGCAGCCCTGGCTGCGCCGGTGATGGACGACGGCGTGGTGGACGAGGGCGGCCTGGACAACCTGGTCGACACTCCGGAAAGCCGCGACTAATCCCTGGCGCCGAAAGTCATGAAAAAGCCCCCGTATGCCACATGCGGGGGCTTTTTTGTGTTCTGAACCGCGGCTATGTGTTGGTTGAGGGAAGCGGATCAGCACATATTCCGCGGGCAGGGGGCGCCGATGGATATCAGGCTTCGGATGATCGGGCTGGTGCGGTTTTCCGTCCTCAGCACAGATTACTATTCGGACCGGTTCAAGACCCTGGACGAAAAGGCAGAGCACCTGTTCTCACCGGAGCGGATGGAGCTGCGCTTCCGGCTGTTTGAAAACCTGTGCCTGCGGTCTCTGACACAACAAACCGACAGCAGTTTCCGGCTGATTGTGCTGACTTCGCAGGATCTGCCGGCGCCTTACCTTCAGCGGCTGCTGGATCTGACAGAGCCCTTCAGCAACATCTACTGTCACGGCGCCGCCCCTGACATTCACTATCAGCAGCTGAAAGCGGCTTATGGGCTTGTCCACCTGCGCCGGGCGACGCACCGGGTTCTGTTCCGGCTGGATGATGACGATGCGCTGGACCGTGATTTCATCAAACGCACCAAGGCTTTTGCGCGCGGCATGATCCCGCTCCAGGACGAGGGGCAGACGCCATTTATGATTGCGCATAACCGCGGGCTTTACCTGGAAAAAACCAGCAAGGGCTGCGAGATCTACGATACCTGCGAACGCTCGCCGCTTTCGGCCGGCCTGTCGCTGGTAGCGCCGCTCAGCAGCAACGCCAACCCCTATGCTTACAATCACCGCAAGATTGCGCAGCATTACAACACATTCTCCGACATCTCGGTGCCTGCGTTCCTGCGCACAATTCACGGTGACAACAAATCCGATCCGGCGCAGATGGGGATCACCCGCAAATGGCGTCGGCGCCAGGTCAATCAAGCGCTAGAGCGGCATTTCGGCTTTGACCCGGATTGGCTCAGGGAACTGCTGCCATGACACCCAATCAGGCCGGCGCTCTGCTGATGGCAGGCAGTATGGCCGCCTTCACCTTCAACGACGCGCTGGTCAAGCTGGTCAGCTCCTCCCTGCCGCTGGCGCAGATCCTGACCATACGGGGCATTGCCGCGAGCGTTCTCATACTGTTTCTTGCCCGACGCCTTGGAAGCCTGCGCCTCCGCCTGTCCGGCAAGGCCTGGACGATGATCGCGCTGCGCTGCGGTTTCGAGGTCGCTTGCACCTATCTGTTCCTCACGGCCCTGATGCTGATGCCGCTGGCAAATCTGACGGCGGTACTGCAGGTGCTGCCCCTGACCGTGACCCTTTGCGCCGCCTTGTTCCTGCAGGAACCGGTGGGCTGGCGGCGGATGGCCGCTATTGCCGCGGGCTTTGCCGGGATGTTGCTGATCGTGCGCCCGGGCCCGGACGGGTTCAGTAACGGTGCCCTTTATGCCCTGGCTGCGGTGGCCTGCATCACCGCCCGCGACCTGGTGACCCGCCGGGTGCCGGCCGAGGTGCCGTCCATGACCGTGACGCTGTCGGCCTCGGTCTCGGTGCTTGTGTTCGGCATTGCGGCCTCCGCCACCACCGAATGGCAGCCGGCTGGCACTGCCGACCTCCTGGCGCTGATGGGGGCGGCCGTGTTTATCTTTGCGGGCTACCTCTGTTCGGTGATGACGATGCGGGTAGGTGAGGTCGCCGTGGTGGCGCCGTTCCGCTACAGCGGCCTGATCTGGGCGCTGATCCTGGGCTGGGCGGTGTTTGGCGAATGGCCGGATATGCTGACCTTGGCCGGCGCGGCAATTGTCGCTGGGGCCGGGCTGTTCACCTTCTACCGCGAGCGCAAGGCTGCGCGGGCGGCAGCGGCGGCAGGTTAAGCCTGGGCAAATGCTTGTTTCACGCTGGCAGTCCTGATGCCAAAAACAGTGGCAAATTCCGTTTGCTGTTCCCGCGTCAGCGGCGTGACATCCACCGGTTTGGCGCCGGACTGGCGGGAATCGTTATAGCCATTGTGGCTGCGCACCCACATTGGCGCGTCGGTGATCGTGACCGAGGGCATGTGGTGGTGGATCTTGTGATGCGCGAAATTCATGATCGTCTTGCGGCTGCCGCCTGCCGCATACATCCCCAGCGCCGCGGTGAAATAGGGGCGCACGGCCGGCGCTGCGGCAATGCCTGCGGCGCCGAATTCGGCAACATAGCCCCGGTTGAAATCAATCGCCGCCGCTGAGGAGCGGGCGAACAATTTTGCGCAGTCATCAGCGGTCTCGCGCAGGCGTTCAACAAAATCGGTGGCCACCGCGTCGTCATCGTCGAACCGGAATTGCAGGCAGGGGGCCTTGGGATTTTGCCGGGCATTGTTTAGCAGCTCTTTCATGACCTCCCGGTGCTTGCGCGGCGGCTCAGCATGAATGCGGATCTGCGGCATTCCGGCTGTCAGCGCCTCCAGCCGGTCGCGGTACTTGCCGGGCAGGCTGCCGCCAATCACCAGAATCAGGTCAAATTCCTGGTCTGTCTGCTCCCGCAGGCAGGGCAGGGCTACGGTCTCAAACAACCGGAACCGCTCCTCCATCCGGGCCTCGGCATAGAGATAGGCCAGACGCTCTTCCAGCGTTTCATGCTCCACTTGAAATCCGCCGATGGCCGGGTATGAAAACCGGCACAATCCGATGACCTGCATGTTTAAATCCATTTTGCGTGCAATGCTGGGTGCGCTGACTATGCCGGTCCCCCCGGGGCCGGGCAAGATGCAACAGGCCGCGGCCGGCAGGATCCTGGAGGGGCCGCTGTTGACAACCCCCGCGACTCCCCATATACGCGCGCCTATCCGGCACCCGGAGTGTATTCTTCGTCAGCCGAATTCAAAATTGCAGTGGCTCAAGGTCCGGGCACTTTTATCACCCGGATCCTCTGTAAACACACCGCGTCGTCTCACCTCGGAATGGGAGCGATTGCGGTTTTTGCGCTTGTGGACGCACAGGTGCAGCGAAATCACCCGCACGCGCCGGCGTGCATGACAAGTTGCTAAACGGGGAATACCTGAATGCCAACGATCCAGCAGCTGATCCGCAAGCCGCGTCAGCCGAAGCGTAAAGTTTCGAAGTCCCAGCACCTCGAGCAGTGCCCGCAAAAGCGCGGCGTCTGCACCCGCGTGTACACCACCACTCCGAAGAAACCGAACTCCGCTATGCGGAAAGTTGCGAAGGTCCGCCTGACCAACGGCTTCGAAGTGATCTCCTACATCCCCGGTGAAAGCCACAACCTTCAGGAACACTCCGTGGTTCTGATCCGCGGCGGCCGTGTAAAAGACCTTCCGGGTGTCCGTTACCACATCCTGCGCGGTGTTCTGGATACCCAGGGCGTCAAAGACCGTAAGCAGCGCCGCTCGAAGTACGGCGCGAAGCGTCCTAAGTAAGAAGGAGAGGCTGATATGTCACGTCGTCACGCCGCTGAAAAACGCGAAGTTCTGCCCGACGCCAAATTCGGCGACCGCGTTCTGACCAAATTCATGAACAACCTGATGATCGACGGCAAGAAGTCGGTCGCAGAGCGTATCGTCTACAACGCGTTCGACCGCGTCGAAGGCAAGATCAAGCGCGCTCCGGTTGAGGTCTTCCACGAAGCCCTGGACAACATCAAACCGTCCGTCGAGGTCCGCTCCCGCCGTGTTGGCGGTGCAACCTACCAGGTTCCGGTTGAAGTCCGCCCCGAGCGCCGCGAAGCGCTGGCCATTCGCTGGCTGATCGCCGCTGCCCGCAACCGCAACGAAAACACCATGGAAGAGCGCCTCGCAGGCGAGCTGCTGGACGCTGTCCAG
The DNA here is from genome assembly GCF_056160905.1 of Leisingera sp. ABD4_442. Taxonomy (NCBI): domain Bacteria; kingdom Pseudomonadati; phylum Pseudomonadota; class Alphaproteobacteria; order Rhodobacterales; family Roseobacteraceae; genus Leisingera; species Leisingera sp. ABD4_442. The sequence continues at coordinate 178,031 of NZ_JBSWYB010000002.1, forward strand.
TCCCGTGGCACCGCGGTCAAGAAGCGCGAAGACACCCACAAGATGGCAGAGGCCAACAAAGCCTTCTCCCATTATCGCTGGTAAGCTAGAGGACATAGACCTATGGCACGCGAATATCCCCTCGACCTGTACCGTAACTTCGGTATCATGGCGCACATCGATGCAGGTAAAACCACCTGCTCCGAGCGCATCCTGTATTACACTGGTAAATCCCACAACATCGGTGAGGTGCACGACGGTGCAGCCACCATGGACTGGATGGAGCAGGAGCAGGAACGCGGTATCACCATCACCTCGGCTGCGACCACCACTTTCTGGGAACGCACCGAAGACGGTAAGACCGCCGACTCGCCCAAGCACCGCCTGAACATCATCGACACCCCCGGCCACGTTGACTTCACCATCGAAGTTGAGCGTTCGCTGGCGGTTCTCGACGGTGCGGTCTGTGTTCTGGACGCCAACGCCGGTGTTGAACCCCAGACCGAAACCGTGTGGCGTCAGGCTGACCGCTACAAGGTTCCGCGCATGGTGTTCGTCAACAAGATGGACAAGATCGGCGCCGACTTCTTCAACTGCGTCAACATGATCGAAGACCGTACCGGCGCCCGCGCGGTTCCGGTTGGTGTTCCGATCGGCGCAGAGAATGAGCTGGAAGGCCTGGTTGACCTGGTCAACATGGAAGAATGGCTGTGGCAGGGCGAAGACCTGGGCGCATCCTGGATCAAAGCTCCGATCCGTGACAGCCTGAAAGACATGGCTGACGAATGGCGCGGCAAAATGGTGGAAGCGGCCGTCGAAATGGACGACGACGCCATGGAAGCCTACCTGGAAGGCGAAGAGCCCGACGTTGCCACCCTGCGCAAACTGCTGCGCAAGGGCACCCTGGAGCTGGCGTTTGTTCCGGTTCTGGGCGGTTCCGCGTTCAAGAACAAAGGTGTGCAGCCGCTGCTGAACGCCGTGATCGACTACCTGCCCAGCCCGCTGGACGTTGTCGACTACATGGGCTTCAAACCCGGTGACGAAACCGAAGAGCGTAACATTGCCCGCCGTGCGGACGATGAAATGGCGTTCTCCGGCCTGGCGTTCAAAATCATGAACGACCCGTTTGTCGGCTCGCTGACCTTCACCCGCATCTATTCCGGCGTCCTGAACAAGGGCGACACGCTTCTGAACTCCACCAAGGGTAAGAAAGAGCGCGTCGGCCGGATGATGATGATGCACTCCAACGACCGCGAGGAAATCACCGAAGCGTTCGCAGGCGACATCATCGCGCTGGCAGGCCTGAAGGACACCACCACCGGTGACACCCTCTGTGCCGTCAACGATCCGGTTGTTCTGGAAACCATGACCTTCCCGGATCCGGTGATCGAGATCGCGGTTGAGCCGAAAACCAAGGCCGACCAGGAGAAAATGTCCCAGGGTCTGGGCCGTCTGGCCGCCGAAGACCCGTCCTTCCGTGTGGAAACCGACCTGGAATCCGGTCAGACCATCATGAAGGGCATGGGCGAACTTCACCTGGACATCCTGGTTGACCGCCTCAAGCGCGAGTTCAAGGTGGAAGCCAACATCGGTGCGCCGCAGGTGGCCTACCGAGAGACCATCTCCAAAGAGGTCGAGCACTCCTACACCCACAAGAAGCAGTCGGGTGGTTCGGGCCAGTTCGCCGAGGTGAAGCTGATCATCTCGCCGACCGAAGCCGGCGAAGGCTACTCCTTCGAATCCCGCATCGTCGGCGGTGCGGTTCCGAAGGAATACATCCCCGGTGTTGAAAAAGGCATCCAGTCCGTCATGGACAGCGGCCCGCTGGCCGGCTTCCCCGTGATCGACTTCAAAGTTGCCCTGATCGACGGTAAGTTCCACGACGTGGACTCCAGCGTTCTGGCCTTTGAAATCGCCGCCCGCATGGGCATGCGCGAAGGCATGAAGAAAGCTGGCGCCAAGCTGCTGGAACCGATCATGAAGGTCGAAGTGATCACCCCGGAAGAATACACCGGCGGCATCATCGGCGACCTGACCTCCCGCCGCGGCCAGGTGTCCGGCCAGGAGAACCGCGGCAACGCAATCGCCATCGACGCCTTTGTGCCGCTGGCGAACATGTTCGGCTACATCAACACCCTGCGTTCGATGAGCTCGGGCCGCGCCCAGTTCACCATGCAGTTCGATCACTACGATCCGGTGCCGCAGAACATCTCCGACGAGATCCAGGCGAAATACGCGTAAGCGTCAGAAAATTGAGGGGTCCGCAGCCGTTGCGTGCCCCTCTCGAAACAAAAGGAGGCCATCATGGCTAAGGAAAAGTTTGAACGTAATAAACCGCACGTCAACATCGGCACCGTTGGCCACGTTGACCACGGCAAGACCACTCTGACCGCGGCTATCACCAAATACTTCGGTGACTTCAAAGCCTACGACCAGATCGACGGCGCACCGGAAGAAAAAGCCCGCGGCATCACCATCTCGACCGCGCACGTCGAATATGAAACCGAAGCGCGCCACTATGCGCACGTCGACTGCCCCGGCCACGCCGACTACGTCAAGAACATGATCACCGGCGCAGCCCAGATGGACGGCGCGATCCTGGTTGTGAACGCCGCTGACGGCCCGATGCCGCAGACCCGCGAGCACATCCTGCTGGCCCGCCAGGTTGGCGTTCCGGCCCTGGTTGTCTTCATGAACAAAGTTGACCAGGTCGACGACGAAGAGCTGCTGGAGCTGGTGGAAATGGAAGTCCGCGAGCTGCTGTCCTCCTACGAGTTCCCGGGCGACGACATTCCGATCATCGCCGGTTCCGCCCTGGCGGCGATGGAAGGCCGCGACGCCAACATCGGCGAAGAGAAGATCAAAGAGCTGATGGCGGCCGTGGACGAGTACATCCCGACCCCCGAGCGCGCGGTTGACCAGCCGTTCCTGATGCCGATCGAAGACGTGTTCTCGATCTCCGGCCGCGGCACCGTTGTGACCGGCCGTGTCGAGCGCGGTGTGATCAACGTTGGCGACGAAATCGAAATCGTCGGCATCAAAGACACTTCGAAAACCACCTGCACCGGCGTGGAAATGTTCCGCAAGCTGCTGGACCGCGGTGAAGCCGGCGACAACATCGGCGCCCTGCTGCGCGGTGTGGACCGTGATTCCGTCGAGCGCGGCCAGGTTCTGTGCAAGCCGGGTTCCGTGACCCCGCACACCAAGTTCGAAGCCGAAGCCTACATCCTGACCAAGGAAGAAGGCGGCCGCCACACCCCGTTCTTCGCGAACTACCGTCCGCAGTTCTACTTCCGCACCACCGACGTGACCGGCACCGTGACCCTGCCGGAAGGCACCGAGATGGTGATGCCGGGCGACAACCTGAAGTTCGCGGTTGAGCTGATCGCCCCGATCGCGATGGAAGACGGCCTGCGCTTCGCCATCCGCGAAGGCGGCCGCACCGTCGGCGCCGGCGTTGTGTCCAAAATCATTGAGTAATCAGGTTTCCTGATACTTGATAGAAAGGGCCGCTCATCCGAGCGGCCCTTTTTCGTTGTGGCGAAAATGGTCACTTTGTTATTGTCTTCAAGCCGGGTGCGGCACTGCCGTTATCGTCATTTGTTTTCAGCAAGGCATTTTAGATGTTCAATAATTTTCGGACGCTCATTGCGTCATCTTTGGTTTCTTTGGTGCAATTGTTTTCCAGCCCCGATGTTTCTGCTGCGACCTGTGAAGCGCCAGTGGAGAGCAACATCGAAGGCGTGGTTATCTGCGATCTGGGGGTTCTGAAAGGCGGGGAAAGCAGCTTCGCAAGAGCGGTAAGCGATGATGGCCGCATTGTCGTTGGTGTGAGCGGCTCTTCGGTTGGAGAGCGCGCATTTATGTGGACTGAAGAGCAGGGGATGGTCAGTCTCGGGGTCCTGCCTGGAGGAACTGAGAGCCAGGCCAGGGCTATAAGCGCTGATGGTTCAACAATTGTAGGCAAGAGTGGCAGTGAAGCTGGCTGGCGTGCGTTCCGGTGGACAAAAGAAACGGGCATGGTCAGCCTCGGTGAGGTCGATGGGCACAGGGAAATTGGTGCAACTGGAGTGAGTGCAGATGGTACAGTTGTTGTTGGCAGCGCTGTCGGCCTTGGAGGTCGCAGTGCTTTTCGCTGGACCGCCGATAGCGGAATAACTTTTATTGAGACCGAAGATCTTCACAGAGACAGTGCGGCTCTTGGCGTCAGTGGCGACGGCCAAGTCATTGTCGGGCGCGTAGGATCCCGGGCTTTTCGATGGACAGCCAGTGAGGGAGTTGTTTTGCTAAAATCGGTGCAGGGGGAAAAACTTATGTATGCGCATGATGCTTCCTTGGACGGCTCGGTTATTGTTGGCGAAGCAGGGTCAAATAGCAGAAGTAAGGTATTCTACTGGCACCCAATGGGTAAGAAACAGGTATTGTTTTCTGTAGCTGAGTTTAAGAAAAGCGGAGCTTTGGCAGTTAACCGTCTGGGGACAACTCTTGTGGGATACGTGAAGGGTTCTGGAGCGCAGAATGCCTTTATCAGGAAGACGGATGGGTCTTGGAAATTGCTTGGCAGGCTGAGCAAGACAGGGGGATATCTTTTTAGCAAAGCCAGCGATGTTAGCTCAGACAGCCTTACTGTTGTTGGAACTTCTACTGGTGAGGCGGGGAACCGTGCAGTGATATGGAAGCTCACTCGGCAAGACTAGTAGACGAGTTTAGCGTGGGTTCTTCACGCAGTACTGCTGAATTGACAGGAGGCGTTTGCTACACTTCCCTTTCAACAGTGTACGGTGGGCAACCTGCCCGCTGTAACCGGCCCTTTAGGAAGTCTAACAAACCTCAAACCTACCGCACGCCTCAAACGCAACGGTTTCGGTGCGAAACCCCTTGCCACACTGCACTTTCAGGCGTATAGGGCGCGAGTTCGCCAAGTGCGAATAGGGGCGGGATGATTCCCGCCTTTTGGGTTCGATGAGGGGTTGCGGTGGTCGCAGGCCCTCCTCTCAACCCCAACGCCTGAATAAAAGGCTGTACGATGCAAAGCCAAAACATCCGTATCCGGCTGAAGGCATTTGACTATCGCGTGCTGGATGCGTCCACGCAAGAGATCGTCAACACTGCCAAGCGGACCGGCGCGCAAGTGCGCGGCCCGATCCCGATGCCGAACAAGATCGAGAAATTCACTGTTCTGCGTGGCCCCCACGTCGACAAGAAATCCCGCGACCAGTTCGAGATCCGCACCCACAAGCGCCTTCTCGACATCGTCGACCCGACCCCGCAGACCGTGGACGCGCTGATGAAGCTCGACCTGGCCGCCGGCGTTGACGTCGAAATCAAGCTGCAGTCGTAAGATCGGAGGGTATAGATTATGCGTTCCGGTATTATCGCTAAAAAAGTGGGCATGACCCGCCTGTTCCTGGAAGACGGCAAGCAGATCCCTGTGACCGTTCTGTCCCTGGACGGCCTGCAGGTTGTTGCTCAGCGTACTGAGGAAAAAGACGGCTACACCGCTGTTCAGCTGGGTGCAGGCTCTGCCAAGGCAAAGCGTACTTCGCAAGCCATGCGCGGTGTCTTCGCTGCTGCCAAGGTGGAACCCAAGCGCAAGCTGGCCGAATTCCGCGTTCCCGCGGACGGCCTGATTGAAGTCGGCGCCGAGATCTCGGCCGAACACTTCCTGGCTGGCCAGAAAGTGGACGTCACCGGCACCTCGATCGGTAAAGGCTTTGCAGGTGCAATGAAGCGTCACAACTTCGGCGGTCTGCGCGCCTCGCACGGTGTGTCGATCTCGCACCGTTCGCACGGTTCGACCGGTCAGTGTCAGGACCCCGGCCGCGTCTTCAAAGGCAAGAAAATGGCCGGCCACATGGGCGCTGCCCGCGTGACCACCCAGAACCTGGAAGTGGTGAAAACCGACGCCGAGCGCGGCCTGGTCTTCATCAAGGGCGCCGTACCGGGCCCGAAATCCGGCTGGGTTACCGTCAAGGACGCCGTGAAGAAGAAAGCCCCCGAGGGTCTGCCTTTCCCGGCCGCTCTGAAAACTGCGGAAGCTCCCGCGGAAGGTGGTGAAGCATGAAACTTGACGTGATCAAACTGGACGGCGCCAAGGCAGGCGACATCGAACTGTCCGAAGACCTGTTCGGCCTGGAGCCGCGTGCGGACATCCTGCACCGCGTGGTCCGCTGGCAGCGCAACAACGCGCAGGCCGGCACCCACAAGGTGAAGACCCGCTCGGAGACCTCCTACTCGACCAAGAAGATCTACCGCCAGAAGGGCACCGGCGGCGCACGCCACGGTGACCGCAACGCGCCGATCTTCCGCAAGGGTGGTATCTACAAGGGTCCGACTCCGCGTTCGCACGGCCACGAGCTGACCAAGAAGTTCCGCAAGCTGGGCCTGCGCCACGCGCTGTCCGCCAAAGCAAAAGCGGGTGAACTGGTCATCATCGAGGACGCCGCAGCTGAGGGCAAGACCGCCGCTCTGGCCAAACAGGTGAAGAACCTGGGCTGGAAACGCGCTCTGGTCATCGACGGCGCTGCCGTGAACGAAGGCTTCCTGCAAGCGTCCCGCAACATCGAAGGTCTGGACATCCTGCCGACCATCGGTGCCAACGTCTATGACATCCTGAAGCGTGACACCCTGGTGATCACCAAAGCAGGTGTCGAAGCACTGGAGGCTCGCCTGAAATGAGCGCGAAAGCAGAACACTACGACGTGATCCGCAAGCCGATCATCACCGAGAAATCCACCATGGCGTCTGAAAACGGCGCAGTGGTGTTCGAAGTGGCAATCGACTCCAACAAGCCGATGATCAAGGAAGCCGTTGAGGCTCTCTTTGGCGTCAAGGTGAAAGCGGTCAACACCACCGTCACCAAGGGTAAGGTCAAGCGTTTCCGCGGCCAGACCGGCCGCCGCAAGGACGTGAAAAAAGCCTATGTGACCCTGGAAGAAGGCAACACCATCGACGTGTCCACCGGACTCTGAGATCTGCCTTTTTGACAAGATTGAGAGGCCCTCGCTGCCAAGCGGGGGCCTTTTTGACGAGAGGTAGATCTTATCGCTTCTAGTTTTGGTTGCGCTGCTTGGCTGTTCCAAAGATAGTGTGCCCAATTTCGGGAGGAAGATTTTTGCATAAAGTTGATTTGCAAACCGCGATCCTTGAGGAACGGCAACGTGCGTATATGGTACACCCGGGAAAAGGTTACCATCTTTTCGGCCCATTTCTTGGTCATGGCGTGATTTCCTCTGATCTTCCCGAGCTGATTGTACCAGATGGAACTAGTCCTCGAGATGCTCGGAACATTGATTTGCAGGTTAATCGTGCTCGATCTCTGCGGGATTGGCTTGACCTGAATGAGGCTGACCGCCGCGCGACCGAGTATTCTGTTTCGCTGGATGATTATGCTGGGGAAGAAAAGCGTCGTTACCACGATAGCTATATCGATAACACTACCCTGATCTTGTGGGATCTGCCTAAAGGGACAGTGATTTTCGTTCCGAACTCAGATTTGTCAGGTCAGGGTTTCTTTTGCGAGCTTGGTGACCCAAATGAGCCAAGAAAGGTGTTCCAGGGGGGCGGTAAGGCTAAGGCCTTCAAGTATCTTGGCCGACCTGTGCAAAATATCAAGCGGGTGCCGATGCGCCTTGTGCCTCCAGAAATTCTGGAAGCGAAGTCACGTCAAAGTGTGGTCACTGAACTTGAGGACGGCCTTTCAGAACGGGTCTACCGGCTGTTCTACGGTTCATTCTCGATTAAGGGGGGCGTGACACAGGTAGAAGTAGATATTCCGAGCGACGTATTTCGTCCTGCTGATGCGGCGATTTTGAGTGGAGTCGCTAACCTTGTTGAAGACAACCTCCAGAAACTTGAGCGTGGTGAGGGCACGGCAACTGAATTTGTGGAGGCATTATTCCTGGCATTTGACGAATCTGAACTTATGTTACACGCGCGGTTGAACTCGCCAGGTGTTGTTCAGATTGCCGCTCGAAGTGTTACGCCCATGCTTCTGAGCGTCCTCCTTGCTTTTTCTGGAGCGGTTAGCGCGCAAGAAATCGCTGATGAGGCGAGACAACGTGCGCAGGGTGCAACAGGTGGCGCACTGTCCATTAACGTCAAAAACACTAAGTGCCCGGAAGATGACGAGTTCCCACGTTTGATTGAGGATCGGCTCTTTGGTATCCTTAATTTGATGGGGGAAGAAGAAATCGCGCGAGTCTGTGAAAGGTTGGGGGAAGTGAAAGAGCGTACTCGTGCGACCACTGATGCTGTAGTGGAGTAACTTGTTATGTTGCGAGCAATACGTGAAATATATCAAGCCAGTGCGCCGGTGCGCTTTATCTGGAATGTCGTTTCCATAGTCTCGATCCTTTTTACGTTGGGAAGCCTGCTGTACTATGGCTTCTTTGATCATCGGGACTGGGTGACTAAGAGGGTTGCTGAGCAGTACAAGGCTGTTGAAGCACAGCAGCTAGAGGTTCTAGATTTAATCTACTCAACAGTTCCTAGCCGAGCGAATAAGGATAGAGCGCCCTCAGTTGAACAACTTCAGTCTCTGCAAAAGGCTTTGCTTCGTTTGTCTGGAACTGTCACTCAAGTTGATAATGTTAGCAGTGATATGGTCGAAGCGTCTGACAGTTATCGTGAGAGTATTGCATCATTGACTGGCGCTTTGGTTGGTCTAGATCCTGCTGACCCGTCAACGCGGGCCAACCTTTTAAGGGCTGTTGATCGTTGGGACGTCGCAGCCCGAACCTTTGCCGACGCCATTGAGGGGCATATCGGGAGTTTTACGAGGACTCTTCCATCAAGTGTTTGATTGTCTCGCTTACCCCTAGACTCCCCCAAACACCTCTGCTACACGCCATCCATCCTGAAGGCCCCGGATTCGCTCCGGGGTCGTTACGTTTGTCAGGATGTTCGAACCTGGGGACCTTCGGGGCCCTATAACTCAGGCACCTACGGGGGCCTTAAACATAGCGGGTCCAAAGACAAGAACCTAAGGGCCTGCACGCTAAACGGAAGACAGAAAGCATGGCACTCAAGTCGTATAAACCGACGACGCCGGGCCAGCGTGGGCTGGTTCTGATCGACCGTTCGGAGCTTTGGAAAGGGCGTCCGGTCAAATCCCTCACTGAGGGCCTGACCAAATCGGGCGGCCGGAACAACACCGGACGGATCACTGCACGCCGCCGTGGCGGCGGCGCAAAGCGCCTCTACCGGATCGTTGACTTCAAACGGAACAAATTTGATGTAGCGGCCACCGTTGAGCGGATCGAATACGACCCGAACCGGACCGCATTCATCGCGCTGATCAAATACGAAGACGGCGAGCAAGCCTACATCCTGGCGCCGCAGCGTCTGGCTGTTGGCGACAAGGTCGTCGCGTCTGCAAAAGCCGACATCAAGCCGGGCAACGCAATGCCGTTCTCGGGCATGCCGATCGGTACCATCGTTCACAACATCGAAATGAAGCCCGGCAAAGGCGGCCAGATCGCCCGTGCAGCCGGTACTTATGCTCAGTTCGTTGGCCGTGACGGCGGTTACGCTCAGATCCGCCTGTCCTCGGGCGAACTGCGCCTGGTGCGTCAGGAATGCATGGCCACCGTCGGTGCCGTGTCGAACCCGGACAACTCGAACCAGAACTTCGGTAAAGCCGGCCGTATGCGCCACAAGGGCAAGCGTCCCTCCGTGCGTGGTGTCGTCATGAACCCGATCGACCACCCCCACGGCGGTGGTGAAGGCCGGACCTCCGGTGGCCGCCACCCGGTGACCCCCTGGGGCAAACCGACCAAGGGCAAACGGACCCGCAACAAAAACAAGGCGTCGCAGAAGCTTATCGTCCGCTCGCGCCACGCCAAGAAGAAAGGCCGCTAATCCATGGCACGTTCCGTATGGAAGGGCCCCTTCGTTGATGCTTATGTCCTGAAAAAGGCCGAAGCAGCGCGTGAATCGGGCCGCAATGAAGTGATCAAGATCTGGTCGCGCCGTTCCACCATCCTGCCGCAGTTCGTCGGCCTGACCTTTGGTGTGTACAACGGCCAGAAGCATATCCCCGTCAACGTCTCGGAAGACATGATCGGTCAGAAGTTCGGTGAATACTCGCCGACCCGCACCTATTATGGCCACGCCGCAGACAAAAAAGCGAAGCGGAAGTAAGTCATGGGCAAGGAAAAGAACCCCCGCCGCGTGGCAGACAACGAAGCAATGGCAAAACTGCGCATGCTCCGTACCTCGCCGCAGAAACTGAACCTGGTGGCGCAGATGATCCGCGGCAAGAAAGTCGAGAAGGCCCTGACCGACCTGACTTTCTCCAACAAGCGGATCGCGCAGGACGTGAAGAAATGCCTTCAGTCCGCCATCGCGAATGCTGAAAACAACCACAACCTGGACGTCGATGAACTGATCGTCGCCGAGGCATGGGTTGGCAAGAACCTGACCATGAAGCGCGGCCGTCCGCGTGCCCGTGGCCGGTTCGGCAAAATCCTGAAGCCGTTCGCGGAGATCACCATCAAGGTGCGTCAAGTTGAGGAGCAAGCCTAATGGGTCAGAAAGTCAATCCGATCGGCATGCGCCTTCAGGTCAACCGCACCTGGGACAGCCGCTGGTACGCCGACACCAAAGACTACGGTGATCTGCTGCTCGAGGACCTGAAAATCCGCGAGTTCATCAAGGAAGAATGCAAGCAGGCCGGCATTGCGCGCGTCATCATCGAGCGCCCGCACAAGAAATGCCGCGTGACCATTCACACCGCCCGTCCGGGCGTCATCATCGGCAAGAAAGGCGCGGACATCGAAGTCCTGCGCAAGAAGATTGCCAAGATGACCGACTCCGAGCTGCACCTCAACATCGTTGAAGTGCGCAAGCCGGAACTGGACGCTCAGCTGGTCGGCGAGTCCATCGCCCAGCAGCTGGAGCGCCGTGTGTCCTTCCGCCGTGCCATGAAACGGGCCGTGCAGAACGCCATGCGCATGGGCGCCCTGGGTATCCGGGTGAACGTCGCTGGCCGTCTGGGCGGTGCGGAAATCGCGCGTACCGAATGGTACCGTGAGGGCCGCGTACCGCTGCACACCCTGCGTGCCGACATCGATTACGCACACTCCGAAGCGATGACCCCCTACGGGATCATCGGGATCAAGGTCTGGATCTTCAAAGGCGAGATCATGGAGCACGATCCTTCGGCGCGTGACCGTAAAGCACAAGAAATCCAGGACGGCCCTGCACCCCGTGGTGCTGGTGGCGGCCGTCGCTAAGGAGGATTTGAGATGCTTCAGCCAAAGCGCACTAAATTCCGCAAAATGCACAAGGGCCGGATCCACGGCTTGGCAAAAGGCGGTTCCGACCTGAACTTCGGCACCTATGGCCTGAAGGCAACCACCCCTGAGCGTGTGACTGCACGCCAGATCGAGGCTGCCCGCCGTGCCATGACCCGCCACATGAAGCGTCAGGGCCGTGTTTGGATCCGTATCTTCCCGGACACCCCGGTGACCTCGAAGCCGACCGAAGTCCGTATGGGTAAAGGTAAAGGCTCCGTGGACTATTGGGCAGCCAAGGTTAAGCCTGGCCGCGTGATGTTCGAGATCGACGGCGTCAGCGATGAAATCGCCCGCGAGGCCCTGCGCCTGGCCGCGATGAAGCTGCCGGTCAAGACCCGCGTCGTGGTCCGCGAAGACTGGTAAACGGCGGCTTTGCCGCCGCCTGCGCGGCAGCGCAGCCGGTTGTTAAAATTAAGAACCCCCGCTGAGCGATCAGCGGGGGTTTTTCTTTGGCTGAGAAGCTTTGACATCCTCTGCAGAATGGATTGCGGCCGATGCGGATGTCTCTGGCCGCACATCATTTGTTCACATTTTGTTCCTATTGTTGGGCCGTGGTTGTTAATGTGCCCCGCCGGCAGGAGGTTTTTCAGTTTGCCGGGCCTCAGCGGCAGGGGCGCCTGATTGTTTGGAGTACTCTCTAATGCGTATGCTGATCTCTGCCTCCTGTCTTTTGCTGACCTCGGCCTGCGGCTCTTCCGCGCCGGACCGCGGGTCGGTCTCAATGGCCTTTTCCCCGGCCCCCGCGGGCGGGCCGCCAGCGGAAACGGCCGCTGCGCCGCAATCGGGCTATGTCTCGGCAGGCGGCACCGCTGTGCATTGGATCACTCCGGAAGGCTGCACATATTCCCGGACCCAGGCACGGGGTTATGCGCCGGTCTGGTACCTTGTGCAGAACCCGCACCACGTGGGCATGCCCAAGGCGCACCGCGGTTGCCCCAACTCTGTGGCGGGCGGGGTTTGACCCGGGGCGCCCGGCGGCACAGGCACCGGTCTGCGCCTGCGCAGAATGGGGGCGCCGCCCCCGCCGCCTGCGGTGGCTCCCCCGGAGTATTTTCCACCAGAAAGAAGCGGGGTTGCGGTGCGGATGCTGCTCGCCAAGGGGCGGGCGCTGGGGTATCAGACCGGTATGGCCCAGATTGACTCGCTCTTCGTGACCCGCCTCTACCGCGCGCAGCTGTCCGAATACGGACCCAAGGTTGACGCGCAGGAACTGGAAAACTCCTGTCTTGTGATCGCCGGCGACGACGACGCAGGCCAGGACTGGTGCGAGGAGAACGGCTACCCGGGCTATACCTCCTATGCCTCGCTGACGGATTTGCCCTGGCGGTTCCCGATCTTTGCTGATGTGGTGAAATCGCTGGATCTGCATGTGGCGGCCTTTGCCAAGGATCTGGAGCTGGATCTGGACGGCCGCAACTTGGTGCTGGAGGATCTGTGGATCAACATCCTGCCCGAAGGCGGCACCCACGCCAGCCACATCCACCCGCATTCGGTGATCTCGGGCACCACTTACGTGTCGATGCCCGATGGCGCCTCTGCCCTGAAACTGGAAGACCCGCGCCACGCGATGATGATGGCGCACCCGCCGCGCCTGAAGGACTGCCGCCAGGAGCTGAAGACATTTGTCTATCAGTCGCCCGCGGTGGGCGATGTGCTGCTGTGGGAGAGCTTCATCCGCCACGAGGTGCCGCTGAACATGGCCGAGGAAGAGCGGATTTCAGTGAGTTTTAACTACAAGTGGGAGTGAGGCGGCAGCACTTGTCACTTAAAGCAAAGGGGCGCTAGATAGGCTACTCAAGAAGAGGCTCGAGCTGTTGGAAGTTACATTAGTTTCCGCGGGGGTCGCCATTGGCATTTTGGCTATCTTGTTGCTGCTCGTATTTGCCTTAGTGCTCTATGTCAAATTTCTGATCTGACTGCTCAAGTGGAGTTTGATCGTTCAATTAACGGCCTTTGTCGTATGTTTGCCCGTCGTCGCGATTATAGCTGCGTTGGACCGGGTCTTTGGTCTCGGCGAGGACGTAACTCATCCGCTGATGGCTGGGGTGTTCCTTGTTACCTGTGTTCTGGCGGCAATGAATATATACAGCCGGAAACGGCGAGGGCGTAAGATGGAGGCTGCCCGGACTGCTGGTGCCGACCGAGTGGTTGAGCGGAAGCCCTGCTAAAGGAGGATGAAAGGGGCTTGGTCACCATGTCCCCTGCATCCCGCAGTCCAGCCCGTCAGTTCCCAGGTGCCACAGGGCACCCAGCGCCAGGGCGCGGATTTTCCAGCTCGGCACCAGCAGTGCAGCGGCGTAAGCGGCGGCAGCAAGGCCTGAGTGCAGCGGGTGAAAGCTGAGGCTGCAGCGGTTCGGGTCGAAGATCGGCGTAGCCAGCAGGTGGTCGGCATCAATCACTTTGCCAGGATCATCAGCCCGGCGGCCATCAGTCAGCGCTGGCGGCCAAAGAGAAGGCGGGCAACCGGGAAAGGGGCGATAAAGTGGAAACCGTAGTGGATGAGGGGCGGGAGCAATGCGAGAAATGTCATTGGTTAGGAGGGGGCTGACTGAACTCCTCCAGGGCAGCAATGCGGCTTTCGTAATCGTCGAACACTTTCAGGGGGACATTGCCAAGAAACCATGCGGAGCAATAAAAATAATATTGTTCGTAAATGGGTAAGGCATCGCTGGGTGCTCTTTCGTTAACCCAACCGGCAGCTTCCGCGCGAGCGTTTTGAGTTATTTCACTTAGGCGCAACGGCTGCGCTTCCCACAGCAACCTGCTGTCAAATTCCTCAAGTTGTTTTTCAAGTTTGGTGTTTCTTATCGACCTACTTGAGCTTGCAGTTCGGCGTGTCCAAGGCATGAGGCGGGAAGACCATTTCCCAAAGTCCTGCAGCAGTCCATCGAGCTCATGAAAGCCAATCAACTGGGCTGCATCCCGGCATGTTGCGACAAATTCCTTTAACGCGTAGTTCGAGTGAAAGAATGCTCGGTGCCCAGCATTTGATCCGCGGCCGATGTAAATATCTAAAGACAGAAGTTGATTGAACTCGTCCGGCATCGGAAACCCCGTATAGTCCATTCTGTCAATATGGCCAATGCATGATGTGGCTAGCGAGTAGTAGTCACTGGTTTCGGTTAGGTTGCGTTTTTCGATGAAAAGAGGTGTTTTAAGCATTTGAGGTGTTGTCCTGTCGGTAAAGGCAGGCCCAAAGGTGCCAAGCCCTTTCTTATCGGTTTTGGAGTGAGCCGCTACCCAGTATTCCTCGTTAGGGACACAGCTTGCCGTATGTGCTGCCGCCGCAAACCTTTCCCTTGCCCCCGCACCCCGTCTCCTCTATAGGGACCCATCGCTTGCCCCCAATCCGCATTGGATCGGGGCAAAGTGATTCTTTTTTGCCGCGCTTCTCCGGTGCGGTTGACATAACCCACCAGGTAAAAAGGTGACCCTCGGGGCCTTCTGGTGCTTTGGACAAGGAACAAAGGCGATGAACGCCAATGATCTGCGCGAGAAGACCGTGGATGAACTCCGCGATATGCTCGCATCCCTGAAAAAAGAGAGCTTCAACCTGCGCTTTCAGCAGGCAACCGGTCAGCTGGAATCGACCGCAGGCATCAAGGCGGCCCGCCGCAATGCTGCACGCGTCAAGACCATCCTGAACGAAAAAGCTGCAGCAGCAGCCGAATAAGGAGCGACACAATGCCCAAACGTATCCTGCAAGGCGTTGTGACCAGCGACGCAAACGCCCAGACCGTCACCGTCTCGGTTGAACGCCGCTTCACGCACCCGGTTCTGAAGAAAACCATCCGTAAGTCCAAGAAATACCGGGCTCACGATGAAAAGAACGCTTTCAAGGTCGGCGATTCCGTACGCATCATCGAATGCGCGCCGAAATCGAAAACGAAACGCTGGGAAGTTCTGGAAGCCTAAGAGTCTCATCTGAGACTCCTGGCGGCTAGGCTGAAAAGCAAAGTCGAAACCCTGGGGGATTACAGCACGCATCGCTGCCCCATAGGTCGGGAGAAACCACATGATCCAGATGCAAACAAATCTGGATGTTGCTGACAACTCCGGCGCCCGCCGAGTTCAGTGCATCAAGGTTCTGGGTGGCTCCAAGCGTAAATACGCTTCCGTTGGCGACATCATCGTCGTCTCGGTTAAAGAAGCCATCCCGCGCGGCCGCGTGAAAAAAGGCGACGTCCGTAAGGCCGTTGTCGTGCGCACCGCCAAAGAAGTCCGCCGCGAAGACGGCACCGCGATCCGTTTTGACCGGAACGCAGCCGTTATCCTGAACAACAACAACGAGCCGGTCGGTACCCGTATCTTTGGCCCGGTTGTTCGTGAACTGCGCGCGAAGAACTTCATGAAGATCATCTCGCTGGCTCCGGAGGTGCTGTAATCATGGCTGCGAAACTCCGTAAAGGCGACAAGGTCGTCGTGCTGGCAGGCCGCGACAAGGGCAAGGAAGGCACCATCGCCTCCGTTGACCCGAAAGCCGGCAAAGCTGTTGTCGAAGGCGTGAACATGGCGATCCGCCACACCCGCCAGTCGCAAAACGAACAGGGCGGCCGTCTGCCCAAGGCACTGCCGATCGACCTGTCGAACCTGGCACTGCTGGACAGCAACGGCAAAGCAACCCGCGTCGGCTTCCGCGAGGAAGACGGCAAGAAGGTGCGCTTCGCCAAGACCACCGGGGAGACTGTCTGATGCTTGACGCTGCAACCTACACCCCGCGTCTGAAGACCCTCTACAAGGAGACCATCCGCGGCTCCCTGAAAGAGGAATTCGGCTACAAGAACGATATGATGATCCCCAAGCTGGAGAAGATCGTTCTGAACATCGGCTGCGGCCGCGCTGCTGTCAAAGACAGCAAGAAAGCCAAATCCGCACAGGCAGACCTGACCGCGATTGCGGGCCAGAAGGCTCTGACCACCGTGGCAAAGAACTCCATCGCCGGCTTCCGCGTTCGCGAAGGCATGCCGATGGGCGCCAAGGTGACCCTGCGCGGCGACCGGATGTTCGAATTCCTGGACCGTCTGATCACCATCGCGATGCCGCGTATCCGTGACTTCCGCGGTGTGTCCGGCACCTCTTTCGACGGCCGCGGCAACTATGCCATGGGCCTGAAAGAGCACATCGTGTTCCCGGAAATCGACTTTGACAAGATCGACGAGCCCTGGGGCATGGACATCGTAATTGCCACCACCGCAAAAACCGACGCGGAAGCTAAGGCGCTGTTGAAAGCTTTCAACATGCCCTTCAACAGCTGATCGCGGGAAGGAAGAGACCATGGCTAAGAAAAGCATGATCGAGCGCGAGAAGAAGCGCGAGCGCCTGGTGGCAAAATACGCCGCAAAGCGCGCCGAGCTGAAAGAGATCGCAAACGACGAATCCCGCCCGATGGAAGAGCGCTTCAAAGCGCGTCTGAAACTGGCGAAACTGCCGCGCAACTCGGCTCCGAGCCGTTTGCACAACCGTTGCCAGCTGACCGGCCGTCCGCACGCTTACTACCGTAAGCTGAAGGTCAGCCGTATCGCGCTGCGCGAGCTGGGTTCTGCTGGTCAGATCCCCGGCCTGGTGAAATCGAGCTGGTAAGGGAGAGAGTGGTATGAACGATCCTATCGGCGATATGCTCACCCGTATCCGTAACTCTCAGATGCGCGGCAAATCCACCGTCATGACCCCGGCTTCCAAGCTGCGGGCATGGGTGCTGGACGTGCTGGCAGACGAGGGCTACATCCGCGGTTATGAGAAGACCACTGGTGAAAATGGCCACCCGGCCATCGAAATCAGCCTGAAATACTTCGACGGCGAACCTGTCATTCGCGAGCTCAAGCGGGTCTCCAAGCCCGGCCGCCGCGTTTACATGGGCGTCAATGACATCCCGTCGGTCCGTCAGGGCCTGGGCGTGTCGATTGTCTCCACCCCCAAGGGTGTGATGTCGGACGCAAACGCACGCGCAGCCAACGTTGGCGGCGAAGTGCTTTGCACCGTCTTCTAAGGAGGCCTCGCAATGTCCCGTATTGGTAAAAAACCGGTCGAACTGCCCAGCGGTGTGTCCGCTTCGGTATCCGGCCAGACCATCGAAGTGAAAGGCCCGAAAGGCGCCCGCACCTTCACCGCAACCGACGACGTCACCCTGACCGTGAACGACAACGTTGTCACCATCGAGCCGCGCGGCAAGTCCAAGCGTGCCCGTCAGCAGTGGGGCATGTCCCGCACTCAGGTGGCCAACCTCGTGACCGGCGTGACCCAGGGCTTCAAGAAAGAGCTGGAGATCCAGGGTGTGGGTTACCGGGCTCAGATGCAGGGCAACACCCTGAAGCTGAACCTGGGCTACAGCCACGACGTCGACTTCGTTGCACCCGATGGCATCACCATCACCGCACCGAAGCAGACCGAAATCGTTGTGGAAGGCATCGACCAGCAGCAGGTGGGCGAAGTCGCGGCGAAAATCCGCGAATGGCGCCGTCCGGAGCCCTACAAGGGCAAAGGCATCCGCTACAAGGGCGAGTTCATCTTCCGCAAGGAAGGCAAGAAGAAGTAAGGACCAGCAAAATGGCAAACAGCAAACGTACCCTGTTTCTGAAGCGCCGGCTGCGCGTCCGGAACAAGCTTCGCAAAGTGAACGCAGGCCGTCCGCGCCTGTCCGTGCACCGTTCGAACAAGAACATCTCTGTTCAGCTGATCGACGACCTGCGCGGCGTGACCCTGGCAGCGGCCTCGACCCTGGAAAAAGATCTGGGTGTTGTCGGCAAGAACAACATCGAAGCAGCGACCAAAGTCGGTGCCGCGATCGCCGAGCGCGCGAAAGCGGCTGGCGTGACCGAAGCCTACTTCGACCGCGGCGGCTTCCTGTTCCACGGCAAGGTGAAGGCTCTGGCCGACGCTGCGCGTGACGGCGGCCTGAAGATCTAATCTCATGCGGGCGGCCTTTCGGGGCCGCCCCGATGATCCGGGAGACCGGCCTTTGGGCCGGTTCTCACCAAGGATTGATAGAACAGGCGCCTAGCGCCCTATGAAAGGAATGCCTGATGGCAGAACGTGAAAACCGCCGCGGCCCCCGCCGCGAGCGTGAAGAGGCACCGGAATTTGCAGATCGCCTGGTCGCGATCAACCGCGTGTCGAAAACCGTAAAAGGCGGTAAGCGCTTTGGCTTCGCAGCCCTGGTTGTCGTTGGCGACCAGAAAGGCCGCGTCGGCTTTGGCAAGGGCAAGGCGAAAGAAGTGCCTGAGGCGATCCGCAAGGCGACCGAGCAGGCCAAGCGTCAGATGATCCGTGTGCCGCTGAAAGAAGGCCGCACCCTGCACCACGACATGAACGGCCGCCACGGCGCCGGCAAAGTTGTGATGCGGACCGCGCCTGAAGGTACCGGTATCATTGCTGGTGGCCCGATGCGTGCCGTGTTCGAGATGCTGGGCATCAAGGACGTGGTCTCCAAGTCGATCGGTTCGCAGAACCCCTACAACATGATCCGCGCCACCCTGAACGGCCTGCAGAAAGAGCAGAGCCCGCGTTCGGTGGCTCAGCGCCGCGGCAAAAAAGTTGCTGACATCCTGCCCAAGCGGGACGAAGCGCCGGCAGCTGCCGAAGCTGAAGCGTAAGGAGTAGAGAGACATGGCAAAAACCATCGTCGTCAAGCAGATCGGCTCGCCGATCCGCCGCCCCGCCAAACAGCGCGCAACCCTGGTTGGCCTGGGCCTGAACAAGATGCACAAGACCCGCGAGCTGGAGGACACCCCCTCCGTGCGCGGCATGGTCAACTCGATCCCGCACCTGGTTCAGATCATCGAAGAGCGCGGCTAAGCCCTTTTCGGTTTCAGACTTTGGAAAACGCCTCCGGTTCTGCCGGGGGCGTTTTTCGTTGGGGCAGGGCGCCGGCTCGCGCCGCAGGGCGGGCAACCTGCCCGCCATTCCGGGGCCGTGCGCGCGTTAACCCGTCAGCAAGGCGCCTTGCAGACCTTGCATAGCGGGTTGCCGGTTGCGCCGGTTGTTCGACTCATCCCCCGGTCCTATCTCGGTGTCACAGCAAAAGACCAAACACGCACCGCCGGGAATAGGCCCGGCACCAGACACGAAGGACCCATACGATGGCACATGTTATTTCCGCCGCACACTCCGGCCACAGCCTCACCGCCCGCATCCGCGCAACCGTCGCTGGCTTTGCCGACTCCTGGATGAAGGCCCGCGAATTCCAGCGCACTTTCAATGAGCTGGACGCGCTGTCCGATCATGAGCTGTCCGACATCGGCGTCCGCCGCAGCGATATCGCCGACATCGCGCACCAGCACGTGTACGGCTAAGAATTCTCTCCCTCCCGGGCACTCCTCTCCTCCTCCTTCGCGCCCGGGCTGCAGCGCTCCTGCCCAGACGGGCGGGAGCGTTTTCTTTTGCGCAAGGCTCAAGCCGCCTCACGCAAACGTGCTATGCGTGTGCCGCATAGCCGCCAGACCAAAGCGTCCGTTGTGCCGCTGCCGGGCCGTCCTTATCTCCCTGCTACTTCAGACGAACAGATCCAGCGACGCACCGGAAGCACGTTCCGGCACCGCAGCTAAGGAACAAGAACAATGGCTTATTCAACTCTTTCCGCCCCCTCAGCGGGCCTACCCGCCCGCCTGGCCGGCTTGACCGCCGGCCTGATCCAAAACTGGAAACTGCGCCGCGAGTACAAGCACACGGTCCGCGCCCTGCGCGCCATGTCCGCCCGCGACCTGGCCGACATCGGCCTCAGCCGCTGCGCCATTCCCGGCGCCGCCCGCGAGCATGTCTACGGCAAGTGATCTCCCCGGCCGGCTGCGGATCCTCCTCCCTCTCCAAAGCCCGGCCCCAAAGCGCCCCTGCCATCCCGGCGGGGGCGTTTTTGTTTTCAGGTTCAGCGCCCCGCCCGGCCGCAAGGCCGGGGTGTACTGACCGTTGCGTACCCACCGTACGCACCGCCTACGGCGTTTTAACCCGGCTCTGGCAATATCATCCCCGGTCATGATCACCCGCCGGGCCTGACACCCCCGGCACCTGGAACAGGGCTCCGGTCTGGCACCCGGAGCGCGCGATACGCGTCTTCGCATGGGGGCAACCCCATCCCATCTCCACCCCGGCGGCGCCGCCACCCTTTAACGGACGGCCTCAGACGGACCGGACAGCATCAGAGACAGCAAGAACTGCAACCGGCAGGGCAGGGGCCTTGGCTGGGTGAAGTCTTGCATACTCCTTTGAGTTGCTATCGTGTACAGCAGTAGCACGCAGGCTGAACAACAGTTTGCTCTCTTTTTGAGAAGCTAAGGTGCGAATTTGAAGATTTTTGACCGCGACCCAGAGGATTGGCGTTCATTGGAACGAATGGTCGAGCAAGCCTTCTGCGAGATCGGTTGCGTGACCCACCGAGGTAATTTGCCAACAGCACGTGGTAAAGTAGCCATTGATGTGGCAGCGGTTCAGGACGGTCCGATTCCTCTCTGGGTGCTTTGCGAATGTAAACATTGGCAAAATTCAGTTCCGCAGAGCGTTGTACATGCATTCAGGGCTGTCTGCGCGGATGCTGGGGCAAATCTCGGACTAATAATTTCCAAGGAAGGTTTTCAGTCAGGGGCTAGAGAAAAATCCATCTTCACCAATGTCCACTTGGTAACATTCGAACAATTCCAGGAGACATATTTCTGGGATTGGAGAAGAAGTGTTTATGAGCAAATTTGCAAGTGGCATGATCAGGTTCTGCCAGTTAAGCGCGCGGTGATCGGTTTCCATGAGAATGGCCTCGAGTTGGTCCGTCCTGATTTGCTTGAAGGTGTGAATGTCGACCAGAAGTACCAACTTCTATTCAATCGCGAGAGTCGGTTGTCATTTGGAATGGAAGAGACCTACCCACTAAGTGTTGTGGACCCCAGAGGCGAGCCGACGGAGCAAAAGCATGTAACGATCAAGTCGCCAAGGCAGCACTTTGAAATGCTCAAGCAAAGCGTGACAGATGCCACCAATCACTTTAGCCTTCCAAACCTCTGGCTTTGAACCGTCTTCAAGCTCTTGAACGCTAGAGCTGGCTCTTGATCCCCCGCCCCAACCCGTCTATAGGCACCCGGTGGCGTTCTGCGCCACGGAATCACCAATCAAGAAACGCCGCGGTTGGCCCATCACGCTTCGGGGGCCACATCCGGCAAGGAGAAGCGATATGAAACTTCACGAACTGCGCGACAACGCTGGCGCCGCCAAGAAACGCACCCGTGTGGGCCGCGGCCCGGGTTCGGGCAAAGGTAAAATGGGCGGCCGTGGTATCAAAGGCCAGAAGTCCCGTTCGGGCGTCTCGATCAATGGCTACGAAGGCGGCCAGATGCCGCTCTACCAGCGTCTGCCCAAGCGCGGCTTCAACAAGCCGAACCGCAAGGCATACGCGGTTGTGAACCTGGGCCTGATCCAGAAGTTCATCGACGCAGGCAAGCTGGACGCGAGCGCAATCACCGAGGATTCGCTGGTTGCTTCCGGCCTGGTGCGCCGCAAGCTGGACGGCGTCCGCGTCCTGGCCAAAGGCGAAATCACCGCCAAAGCAACCATCTCCGTCACCGGCGCATCCGCCGCTGCCGTTGACGCTGTTGCAAAAGCTGGCGGCACTCTGACTGTGGCAGCCCCCGCCGCCGCAGAGTAACGGCTTGTGAGCGGCGCCAATGCCGCTTACATAGTCTTCGAGTTTTCCTAGAACGCCGCCCGAGCCGGAAAACGGTTCCGGGCGGCGTTTCCGCTAAAGAAGAGACCTTTTCATGGTATCAGCAGCAGAACAAATGGCGGCAAACACCAGCTGGGCTGCCCTTGGCAAGGCTACGGATCTGCGCAACCGCATCCTGTTCACCATCGGCCTTTTGATTGTCTACCGCCTGGGCACCTTCATCCCGGTTCCCGGCATCGACGCAGCCGCCCTGCGCCAGTTCATGGAGCAGGCAGGCCAGGGCATCGGCGGCATGGTGTCGATGTTCACCGGCGGCGCGCTTGGCCGCATGGGGATCTTTGCCCTTGGCATCATGCCCTATATCTCCGCTTCCATTATCGTTCAGCTTCTGACCTCGATGGTGCCTTCGCTTGAGCAGCTCAAGAAAGAGGGCGAGCAGGGCCGCAAGAAGATCAACCAGTACACCCGCTACGGCACCGTGGCGCTGGCGACAGCACAGGCCTATGGCCTTGCCGTGTCGCTGGAGCAGGGCGACCTGGCGACTGATCCGGGCATGTATTTCCGCATGGCCTGCATGATTACGCTCGTCGGCGGCACCATGTTCCTGATGTGGCTGGGCGAGCAGATCACCCAGCGCGGCATCGGCAACGGCATCTCGCTGATCATCTTCGTGGGCATCATCGCCGAGGTTCCGGCAGCGATCGCCCAGTTCTTCGCCTCCGGCCGCTCCGGCGCGATCAGCCCCGCCGTGATCATCGGCGTGATCCTGATGGTCGTCGCGGTGATCATGTTCGTGGTCTTCATGGAACGCGCGCTGCGTAAGATCCACATCCAGTACCCGCGCCGCCAGGTCGGCATGAAGGTCTATGACGGCGGCTCCTCGCATCTGCCGGTCAAGGTGAACCCGGCGGGCGTGATCCCGGCGATCTTCGCCTCCTCGCTGCTGCTGCTGCCGACCACCATCTCGGCGTTCTCCTCGGGTGCGGCGACCGGTCCGGTGATGTCCTGGCTGCTGGCGAACTTCGGCCCCGGCCAGCCGCTGTATCTGTTGTTCTTCGTCGCGATGATCGTGTTCTTTGCCTATTTCTACACTTTCAACGTCTCCTTCAAACCGGAGGACGTGGCGAACAACCTGAAGAACCAGAACGGTTTTGTTCCCGGCATCCGCCCGGGCAAGAAAACCGCGGAATACATCGAGTATGTGGTCAACCGCATCCTGGTTCTGGGCTCCGGCTACCTGGCGCTGGTCTGCCTCCTGCCGGAGGTCCTCCGCGGCCAATTCGCCATCCCGGTATATTTTGGCGGCACGTCCGTTCTGATTGTGGTATCCGTCACCATGGACACCATTCAGCAGGTGCAAAGCCACCTCCTCGCGCATCAGTATGAGGGCCTTATCGAGAAGAGCCAGCTGCGCGGGCGTAACAAGAAACGGACAAAACGGGGACCCTCTCGCCGATGACCAACATTATTCTCCTTGGCCCGCCTGGTGCGGGCAAAGGTACGCAAGCGCGCTACCTGGTTGAATCCCGCGGCATGGTGCAGCTCAGCACCGGCGACATGCTGCGGGAGGCTCAGACCTCCGGCACCGAAATGGGCAAGAAAGTTGCCGCCATCATGGCCGAAGGCAAGCTGGTTACCGACCAGATTGTCATTGGCCTGATCCGCGAAAAACTGCGGGATGGTGCCGAGGGCGGCTTCATCTTCGATGGCTTCCCGCGCACCCTGGCTCAGGCCGACGCGCTCAACAAGCTGCTGGAAGAGATGGGTCTCAAGCTTGATGCTGTGATCGAGATGCAGGTCGATGACGAGGCGCTGGTTGCCCGCATCACCGGCCGCTCCACCTGCGGCGGCTGCGGCGAGGTCTACCATGACCAGACCAAACCCTGGCCGGCGGACGGCAAATGCGCCAACTGCGGCAGCGATGATGTGAAACGCCGGGCGGACGACAATGAGGACAGCCTCAAGACCCGCCTGATGGAATACTACAAGAAAACCTCGCCGCTGATCGGCTACTATTACGCCAAGGGCAACCTGCAGCGCCTGGACGGCTTGGCCTCGATCGAGAACGTCCGCAAGGACATGGCCTGGATCATGGGCGAATAAACCACCGGTGTGCCGGATCGAAATGCCCCGGGCTGCATGGCTGCGGGGCATTTTCTATTCAGGAGCCCTCGGTCTTTCCTATCCTGGCCGGTCCGGGCGGAGGCAAGCGGGGAGGGGTGCGTTTTCGCAGATCACGGGTTGACCCCCGTGGCAATTCCACATAGGCAACCCCATCCCTTCTGGGAATGATTCCCGGCGGATGGATTCGTCTGTCTGCCTTACCACCTCGAAATGCTGGACCCTCTGGCCACACTGCCACGGTCAAGTGTTGTGAAAAAAGGTTCCGGCGTTACGGAACCGCAACGAAAAGGAAAGTGACACGTGGCACGTATTGCCGGCGTTAACATCCCGACTGCAAAGCGGGTTCCCATCGCCCTCACCTACATCACCGGTATCGGCAACACCTCGGCGAAAGCCATCTGCGAGGCTGTTGGTATCGACGCAACCCGTCGTGTGAACGAACTGTCCGACGCTGAAGTCCTGGCCGTGCGCGAGCACATCGACGCCAACTACACCGTCGAAGGCGACCTGCGCCGTGAAGTGACCATGAACATCAAACGCCTGATGGACCTGGGCTGCTACCGTGGCCTGCGCCACCGCCGCAACCTGCCGGTCCGCGGTCAGCGTACCCACACCAACGCCCGCACCCGCAAGGGCCCGGCGAAGCCGATCGCCGGCAAGAAGAAGTAAGGGGGGCTTGATCAATGGCACGCGATAAATCCCGCATTAAGCGTAAAGAGCGCAAGAACATCGCCTCCGGCGTTGCTCACGTGAACTCTTCGTTCAACAACACCAAGATCCTGATCTCCGACGTGCAGGGCAACGCGATCTCCTGGTCGTCCGCCGGCACCATGGGCTTCAAAGGCTCCCGGAAATCCACTCCTTACGCGGCTCAGATGGCTGCTGAGGACGCGGGCAAGAAAGCCCAGGAACACGGTGTGAAGACCCTGGAAGTCGAAGTTCAGGGCCCCGGTTCGGGCCGTGAATCGGCGCTGCGCGCGCTGGCCGCAATCGGTTTCAACATCACCTCGATCCGTGATGTGACCCCGATCGCGCACAACGGCTGCCGTCCGCCGAAGCGCCGCCGCGTCTAAGCGCAAATTTTTGCTGGGGCCCCGCTTGATTCGCAGGGCCCCAGTGCGTCATTTAAACCTCGGGCGTCCTTGGCCTTTTGGACATGGGGCAAGGACAGGAATGGAGGGAACGCATGATCCATAAGAACTGGGCAGAGCTGATCAAGCCGGCACAGCTGGAAGTGAAGCCGGGCAACGATCCTGCACGCCAGGCAACTGTCGTCGCAGAGCCGCTGGAACGCGGATTCGGCCTGACCCTGGGCAACGCGCTGCGCCGCGTCCTGATGAGCTCGCTGCAAGGCGCCGCCATCACCAGCGTGCAGATCGACAACGTCCTGCACGAGTTTTCGTCTGTCGCCGGTGTGCGTGAAGACGTCACCGACATCATCCTGAACCTCAAGCAGGTCTCCCTGCGCATGGAAGTCGAAGGCCCCAAGCGCCTGTCGATCAATGCCAAAGGCCCGGCTGTCGTCACCGCTGGCGACATTGCCGAGACCGCAGGCATCGAGGTTCTGAACCGCGACCACGTGATCTGCCACCTGGACGACGGCGCCGACCTGTTCATGGAACTGACCGTGAACACCGGCAAAGGCTATGTCTCGGCAGACAAGAACAAGCCGGAAGACGCCCCGATCGGCCTGATCCCGATCGACGCGATCTATTCGCCGGTCAAAAAGGTCTCCTACGACGTTCAGCCGACCCGTGAGGGCCAGGTTCTGGACTATGACAAGCTGACCATGAAGGTGGAAACCGACGGCTCCATCACCCCCGATGACGCCGTGGCTTTTGCTGCCCGCATCCTGCAGGACCAGCTGGGCATCTTCGTCAACTTCGACGAGCCGGAATCGGCTGGCCGCCAGGACGAGGACGACGGTCTGGAGTTCAACCCGCTTCTCTTGAAGAAAGTGGACGAGCTGGAACTGTCTGTCCGTTCGGCAAACTGCCTGAAAAACGACAACATCGTCTATATCGGCGACCTGATCCAGAAGACCGAAGCGGAGATGCTGCGCACCCCGAACTTCGGCCGCAAGTCGCTGAACGAGATCAAAGAGGTTCTGTCGGGCATGGGCCTGCACCTTGGCATGGACGTCGAGGACTGGCCGCCGGACAACATCGAAGATCTGGCCAAGAAGTTCGAAGACAGCTTCTAAGATTTCGAGGAGGGCTCCGGCCCTCCTCTTCAATGCCCGGGTTTGGCCGGGGACGACATGGGCATCCGCCCCAAGGTGAGCAGCTGACACGCATCAGCCGCCTGACAAAGCAAAACGCAATTAAAGGAACTGAAAAATGCGTCACGCACGTGGTTACCGCCGCCTGAACCGTACTCATGAGCACCGTAAAGCCCTGTTCTCGAACATGGCCGGCTCGCTGATCGAGCACGAGCAGATCAAAACAACCCTGCCCAAAGCAAAAGAACTGCGCCCGATCGTTGAAAAACTGATCACCCTGGCAAAACGCGGCGACCTGCACGCCCGCCGCCAGGCCGCTTCCAAGCTGAAAGAGGACAAGGACGTCGCGAAACTGTTCGAGGTTCTGGGTCCGCGCTACAAGGACCGTCAGGGCGGCTATGTCCGTATCCTGAAGGCCGGCTTCCGTTACGGCGACATGGCTCCGATGGCGATCATCGAGTTCGTCGACCGCGACACCTCCGCCAAAGGCGCCGCCGACAAGGCCCGCCTGGCAGCGGAAGAAGCAGCTGCAGAAGCTGAAGAATAAGACGCTTAGAACCCTCGGGTTCGCCTGTCAGCCCCCGCTCCGCCCGGAGCGGGGGTTTTTCGTTCCGCGACGGCAACTTCGGGATGTTTAGAATTCACTTTTTGTGCGAAAGGGAATCGTAATTTTCTTCTGGTTTTACTGCCGCATCCAAGAAAACTCCGGAACGGATGCGATGACGAACAAGAAGACTTCCGCGGCCAGGCGGTTCTCACTGGCAAATCTCAGCACCAAGGCAAAAATCGTTTCGGTGGCCATGTTTCCGCTGCTCTTGGTGCTGGGTGTCGGCGTCATGGCAGTTGTTGATCTGGGCCGGATGGAACGGGCCTCCGGCGATGTGGCGCACGCGCAGAAGATCCTGAGTGAATCGCAGGCGCTGGCAGAGGCGGCAGCGGGAATGGAAGCCGGGCTGCGGGGCTATCTGCTGGCAGGCCGCGAGGAATATCTGGTGCCCTTCGAGGAGGGCCAGGCGGAGGTGGCTGAGGCGCTGCAAAGCCTGCGGGATCTGGCCTCCGGCGACGCAGCGCTGATCGCGGATCTGGACGCGGCGGAGCAGACGCTGAACGGCTGGCAGGAGACTGTCGCCGCCACCGCCATCGGGCTGCGCCGCGAAATCGGCGACGCCATGACCATGAACGACATGGCCGATGAGGTGAAACAGTCCAAGGGCCGGGTGTTCTTTGATGAATTCCGCGCCGAGGTCGCCAAGATCATCGAGGAGGAGGAGGTCAACCTTGCCGACCGCCGCAACACATTTACCTCTCTGGTGAACGCAGGGATCGCAGATCCGGAGTATCTGAACACCTCGCTCGAAGCAGTCGAGAAGACCCACAAGACGATCAGCACCGCCAAGGACCTGATGGCCGCCGCCGTGGACATGGAAACCGGGATGCGCGGCTTTCTGCTGGCGGGCGACCGGGAGTTCCTCACCCCGTTCATGGAAGGCAGCACCCGTCTGCGCTCAGTCATGGGCATGCTGCGCCTGGCGATGATTGACGACTCGATCCAACTGAACCGGCTGGATGCGGCCTCCAGGGTGATCGACAATTGGCGTCAGGATGTTGCCGTGCCGATGATCCAGCTGCGCCGGGACATCGGTGATGCGGCCACCATGGATGACATGGCCGATTTCGTGGCCCAGGGCCAGGGCAAGGCCTATTTCGACAGCTTCCGCGACACCATGGCCGCACTTGAGACCAAGGCGGCAGGCATCATGGCCGCAAGCCGCACCGCCAGCGAGGAGATTACCGCCCAGACCCGGATGATGATCCCGGCCGCCATCGGCGCCGCGATCCTGATCGGTGCGGTGATGGCGCTGGTCACCGGCTCCGGCATTGCGTCGGGCATCCGCCGCATCGTGGTGTCCATGCGCGGTCTTGCCGAGGGCAACAATGCGGTGGAGATCCAGGGCCAGGCCCGCGGCGACGAGGTGGGCGAAATGGCCCGCGCGCTGGAGAAATTCCGCGATGAGCTGGTCAAGATGCAGGAGGCCGAGCAGCAGAAGGCGCAAAGCAAGGATGCCGAACTGGCCGGTGTCGTGCGCGAGCTGAGCGAGCGCCTGTCGCGCCTGTCCCATGGCGACCTGACGATCCGCATCGCTGAGGCATTCCCCGAGGAGTACGAGCAGCTGCGCGCCGATTTCAACGGCTCGATCGACAATCTGAACGCCACCGTGCAGCAGGTGATCGGCGCCTCCTCCAGTATCCGCAACGGCGCGGCGGAGATCAGCCAGGCCTCTGACGACCTGTCGCACCGCACCGAAAGCCAGGCAGCAACCCTGGAACAGACCGCTGCGGCGATTGATGAGCTGACCGCCAGCGTGAAATCCGCAGCCGAGGGCGCCCGCAACGTGGAATCCACCGTGCAGGAGGCCCGCCAGGAAGCCGAAAGCAGCGGCGAGGTGGTGCAGAACGCCGTGGCCGCGATGAGCGGGATCGAGGAAAGCTCCAACAAGATCAGCCAGATCATCTCGGTCATCGACGACATCGCCTTCCAGACCAACCTGCTGGCCCTGAACGCAGGCGTCGAGGCCGCCCGCGCGGGCGAGGCAGGCCGCGGCTTTGCGGTGGTGGCCTCCGAAGTGCGCGCCCTGGCGCAGCGCTCGTCGGATGCCGCTATGGAGATCAAGACGCTGATCTCCGACAGCTCCCGCCAGGTGGACGAGGGCGTCGATCTGGTCGGCCGCGCAGGCGAGGCGCTGCAGTCCATCGTGGGCCGCGTCAGCCATATCTCGCAGCTGGTGTCCGAAATCGCCGAAGGGGCAGAGGAACAGTCGACCGGCCTGCATGAGATCAACACCGGCGTCACCCAGCTGGACCAGGTGACCCAGCAGAACGCCGCAATGGTGGAGGAGGCCACTGCCGCCGGCCATATGCTGAACACCGATGCCACAAAGCTTGCAGAGCTGGTGGCGCGGTTCCAGGTCGACGGCAGCAGCGCTGCGCTGGCGGTCCCGGCGGCGCCCGCTGCGGCCGAAGCGCAGCCCTCTGCCCACGGTGATGACGGCTGGGGCGGCTGGGAGCCGGAGGCCGGCCCGGCGCCGGCTGCAGCACCCGCCGCCGAAGGCAACGCCGCCCGCGATCTGTGGCAGGACTTCTGACCTCTGCCTTCAGGAAAATGCCAAGGGCCCTCCCGCGCGGGAGGGCTCTTGCGATTCCGTCGCGGGAATTTCAGGGGTGACAGGGGGGCGAATCTCCGCTAGCGTCCGCCCCATGACCCGTACCTATGCCGCACTCTGGTATTTCTTTTATCCGCGCCACATGGCGGACGGAGGGGTCAGCGCATTCTGAACAGACAGCTCAGATAGCACCAGGATACCACCAACCGCCCGCAGCCCGCAGGCGGTTTTTTTGTATCCGCCGCAGCGCCAAGGGCCTCCCGCCAAGGAAGCACACCCATGACACCCCAGACCGAAAACCTCCGCATCACCGGCATGCAGGAACTGATCTCGCCCGAGGATCTGGCCTCCCAGATGCCCGCAACAGCAGCAGCCACCGGTACGGTGCTGGCCAGCCGCACCGCGATCCAGGACGTGCTGCATGGCCGCGACGGCCGTGTGGTGGCTGTTGTCGGCCCCTGTTCGATCCACGACACCAAGGCGGCGATGGAATATGCCGAACGGCTGGCGCCGCTGCGCGCGCGCCTGGCCGGGCAGCTGGAGATCGTGATGCGGGTCTACTTCGAAAAGCCCCGCACTATCTCGGGCTGGAAGGGGCTGATCAATGACCCCGGTCTCGACAATTCTTTCCGCATCAACGAAGGCCTGGGTCTGGCGCGCCGCCTGTGCCTGGACATCAACGCCCTGGGCCTGCCGGTGGGGACTGAGTTCCTGGATACCGCGGTGCCGCAATACATCTCTGACCTGGTGGCCTGGGCCGCCATCGGCGCCCGCACCACCGAAAGCCAGATCCACCGCGAGATGGCCTCCGGCCTCAGCTGCCCGGTCGGCTTCAAGAACGGCACACGCGGCAATGTGCAGATCGCAGTGGACGCGGTGCGCTCCGCCGCCCATCCGCATCATTTCATGGCGCTGGCCAAATCGGGGCGCGCCGCAATTGCGGCCACCAGCGGCAACCCGGACTGCCATCTGATCCTGCGCGGCGGCGGCGGCACCAACTTTGACGCGGCCTCGGTTGATGCGGCCTGCAAGCTGGCGGAAAAGGACGGCATCCGCGGCCATGTGATGATCGACGCCAGCCACGCCAACAGCGGCAAGGACCCGATGCAGCAGCCTGCTGTGCTGCGCGATGTGGCAGGCCAAATCGCCGGCGGCGACAGCCGCATCACCGGGGTGATGGTGGAAAGCCATCTGGTGGCCGGCCGCCAGGATTTGGGCAAAGGGGAGCTGACCTACGGCCAGTCCATCACCGACGGCTGCCTCGGCTGGGAGGACACCGTCGCCGCGCTGGAGCATCTGGCTGCAGCGGTTGCCAGCCGCCAGGCCGCAACGGTCAAGCCGGAACTGGCTGAGGCCTGAGACCAAAGTGGGGGCAGGGGCCTGCCCCCTTGCCAGCCGCAGCAAATTGCGGATCATGCGGGCATGGGAACCGCAGGCCAGTCCGGAAAACCGCTGTATCAGAAACTGGGTTCCAAACCCGGCTTCCGGGCCGCTGCGGCCGGCGCGCACCCGGCATCGCGCGGCAGGCCGCAGAGCAGGCTATCGCCGCCTTGCACGCAGGCGGCATGCTTTGGCTGTCCCGGACCAGGAAAAGCCCGAAACTGCACCACGGCCTTTCCGAGGATGACCTGCGCGCCGCGGTGCTGCTGCTGGGCTGGGGGGATGTAAGGGTCTGCGCGGTGGATCAGGGCTGGTCCGGGCTCAAGTTCCTGAAGCGGAAACCATGAGGTGCGGCCGCGCCAGAAGGGAGGGGCACCATGCTGGAACAACTGCCGGAACGGATCGAAGGCCCAGCCGCCTGGACCGGGCGGGACATGCAGGCGGATCCCGGACGCTGGCTGGTGCAGCTGGCGCCAGAAGATATTGCCGACCTGGAACAGGCCGCCCGCCACTACTTGAGTCTTGGCCGCGGCATCGGGGAAATCACCCGGGCGGATTTTCCGCTCCGCAGCTTTGCCGCGCATCTGGAGGCGCTGAAGGGCAAACTGCTCACCGGCATCGGCTTCGAGGTGCTGCGCGGCCTGCCGGTGGCGGGCTACTGCCAGGAAATGGCCGCCGCCATTTTCTGCGGGGTGGGCGCGCATCTGGGATCGGCACGGTCGCAGAATGCAGCAGGCCATATCCTGGGCCATGTGCGCGACACCGGGGCTGATGCCAATGACCCCAATACCCGTATCTACCAGACCCATGCGCGCCAGACCTTCCACACCGACAGCGCTGATGTTGTGGGCCTCCTGTGCCTGCAGGAGGCGCGGGAAGGCGGCGAATCCCTGCTGGTCAGCGCCGAGGCGATCTATAACCGGATGCGCGCCGAACGCCCGGACCTGCTGGCGCGTCTGTTCGACCCGATTGCCACCGACCGGCGCGGCGAGGTGCCGGAGGGGATGCAGCCCTTCATGACCATCCCGCCGCTCAGCTGGCACGCGGGCAAGCTCACCGTGTTTTACCAGCGCCAGTATATCGACAGCGCTCAGCGGTTCCCCGAAGCCATGCGGCTGACGCCGGAGCATGTGGAAGCGCTCGACATGTTCGACGCCCTCGCCAATGATCCGGCGCTGCATCTGACCATGCGGCTGCAGGCCGGCGACATGCAGTTTGTCTACAACCACTCCCAGCTGCATGACCGCACCGGCTTTACCGACTGGCCGGAGCCCGCGCGCCGCCGCCATCTGCTGCGCCTGTGGCTGTCACCCGACGGTGACCGGGAACTGCCTGCCTGTTTCAAGCAGCGCTACGGCAGCATCACCCCCGGCCGCCGCGGCGGCATCATCACCAGGGGCACAAGGCTGCACGCTCCGCTGGACTAAGAACAGCCACTGCTTCTTTCTGGTTCAAAATACTCCGGGGTGAATTGGCCGTGAGGCCAAGAGGGGCAGTGCCCCTGTTCTTTTCAAACCTGCGGGGCAGCGCCCCTGCACCCTGTTCCCGCCTGGCACTGTCCTGCCTTGCAATCCGCGCGCGTCCTCCGCATATCCTTCGGGCAGCAACAAACGGAGCCCGCATGATCCGACCAGCCTTGACCGCCCTTGCCTTTTGCCTTGCCCTGCCTGCGATGGCTTGGCCTGCTGCCGCCGAAACCCGGGTGCCGCAGAACCAGGCGGAAATCGCGCTGGGCTTTGCGCCCCTGGTCAAACAGGCCTCGCCTGCGGTGGTCAACATCTATGCCAAGGTGGTGCGCCAGGTGCAGCAGCGCCGCCGCTCGCCTTTCATGAACGATCCGTTCTTCGATGATTTCTTCCGCGGTTTTGCCAAGCCGCAGCCGCGGGTCGAGAACTCGCTGGGCTCCGGCGTGATCCTGTCGGCGGACGGCATCGTGGTCTCCAACTACCATGTCGTCGGCATGGCGACCGAAATCCGCGTGGTGACGGCGGACCGGCGCGAATACAATGCGCGGGTGATCCTGGGCGACAAGGCCAGCGACCTGGCGATCCTGCAGCTGGAAGCCGCCGAAGACCTGCCCTTTCTGAACTTGCGCGACAGCGATCAGGTTGAGGTGGGCGAGCTGGCGCTGGCGATCGGCAATCCCTTTGGCGTTGGCCAGACTGTCAGCAGCGGCATCATCTCTGGCCTTGCGCGCACCGGCATGGGGGCGGGCGACGGCTTTGGCTACTACATCCAGACCGACGCGCCGATCAACCCGGGCAACTCCGGCGGCGCGCTGATTGACGTGAACGGCGATCTGATCGGCATCAACACCCGTATCCTGTCGCGTTCCGGCGGCTCCAACGGCATCGGCTTTGCCATCCCCGCCAATCTGGTGAAGGAGTTCGTCAGCCAGGCCCGCCGCGGCTCAGAAGAGTTCCAGCGCCCCTGGGCCGGCATGGCGGGGCAGCCGGTAGACGCGGATCTGGCGGCCTCTCTGGGCATGGAACTGCCCGAGGGCATGGTGATTTCGGACCTGCACCGCGAAAGCCCCTTTGCCAAGGCGGGCTTCAAGGTGGGCGACGTGATAACCCATGTGGATGGCGAGGTGGTGAACTCGCCCTCCGAGATGGTGTTCCGGATGTCGGTGGCGGGGCTGAACGGGCTGTCTTCCATCACCCGCCTGCGCGGCAGCGAGCGGGAAGAGGTCGAGGTGCCGATGATCACGGCGCCGGATCAGCCGCCCGCCAACCCGGTGCAGCTGGATGAGACCACCGCGCTGCCGGGCCTTACCGTGGCACGGATCAATCCGCAGGTGATTGCCCGTCTCGGCCTGCCCTTGTCGGCAGAGGGGGTGGTGGTGACCGACCCCGGCCCTTATGCCGGGCGCGGCGGGGTGCAGCCGGGTGATGCGCTGCTGGCCGTCAATGGCCAGCCGGTGGCCAGCACCGGGGATGTTCAGGCAATCCTGTCCGCCAGCAGCCGCTGGATCCAGCTGGACCTGAACCGCCGCGGCCAGCGGGTCACGCTGAAGTTCCGGCTCTAAGCGGCGGCTCATCCTGTAACGGCGTCCGGCAGACCCGGCGGACCGCAAAGGCGAGGTAAAACATGGCGGATCTCTTTGACGCAGGCGGGGGCCAGGGCAACCAGCCGCTTGCCGCTGCCCTGAGGCCCCGGTCCCTGGACGAGGTGATCGGCCAGCAGGCGCTGACCGCCGAAGGCTCGATCCTGCGGCGGCGCATTGCCGCCGGGCAGCTGGGCAGCATCGTGCTCTACGGGCCGCCGGGGGTGGGCAAGACTTCGATCGCGCGGGCAGTGGGCGACATGCTGAACAAGGAATTCCGGCCGCTGCATGCGACCCGCGCCGGGGTCAAGGATATCCGCCAGCTGGCGGATGAGGCACGCATCCGCCCCTTGCTGATCTTTGTCGACGAGGTGCACCGGTTTTCCGCCACCCAGGCGGACGACCTCTTGGCAATCTGCGAAGAGGGCACCGCGGATTTCATCGGCGCCACCACCCAGAACCCCTATACGGCGCTTCCCAAGGCGCTTGTCTCGCGCTCGACGATCCTCAAGCTGGAGCCGGTGTCGATCGGGGATATGGAGGCGGTGCTGGACCGCGGCATCCGCCACTTGGCCAAATCCGGTATCGAGGTGCAGCTGAGCCCGGATCAGCTGCGGCTGATTGCGGGCCGGTCCGGGGGCGATGCGCGCCGGGCGCTGACAACGCTGGAGAGCCTGGCCGTTGGCCATGCCCCGGGCGCACCGGTGGTGGTGTCGGACGGGATGATTGCGGAGGTCTACCAGGCGGCACCGGTCAATCACGACCGTTCGGGGGACCAGCATTATGACGTGATCTCCGCCTTCATCAAGTCGATGCGCGGCGGCGAACCCAACGCGGTTCTGTACTGGCTGGCGCGGCTGATCCATGGCGGCGAGGATCCGCGCTTTATTGCCCGGCGGATCATGATCCACGCCTCCGAGGACGTGGGGCTGGCCGACAATACCGCCTTGCAAACGGCGGTGGCCGCGGCGCAGGCTGTGGAGATGATCGGCTATCCGGAAGCGCAGATCATCCTGTCCCACGCGGCGCTGCATGTGGCGCGCGCGCCCAAGTCGGGTTCGGCCAACCATGGCATTTCGGCAGCGCTGGCGGCGGTGGCGAATGAGCCGCCGCTGCCGGTGCCGCTGCATCTGCGCGATGCCCATTACCAGGGGGCGGCGGAGCTGGGCCATGAGGGCTACCGCAGCCCGCACAAGGACCCGCGGGGCTGGCTGGAGCAGGAATACGCGCCGGGCATCGCGCCGGGCCGGTTTTACTGCAGCGAGGCGCGGCAGTCGCCGACCTTTGAAAAGCGCGCCGATGAGTATTGGGAACGGGTGACCGGCAAACCGGTGCCGAAGCGGTTTGGCTGAAGCCGGGCTGACCGGCTTTCCTGGCGGAAAACCGATGCCTCCGGCGGGAGTATTTCGGGCAAGATGAAAGGGCAGGTGCCGGGCTGCGGGTGCAGCGCTTGAGCCTTGCACGCGGTGCAATACGGGGAAAACTTGACATCTCCGTACGCGCGCGCGACAGGACGGGGATGATTTCTTCGGTTTCCATGGTCGCTTTTGGCGGCGCTGTTGGGGCGGTGTGCCGCTATCTGGCCGGGCTGGGCATCATCCGGGTCCTGGGGCACCATGACTTTCCGGTGGCGATCCTGACGGTGAATATCCTCGGATCCTTTCTGATGGGGATGTTCGTGGTGGCGGCGGCGCTGCGGGACCTGACCTGGCTCAGCCCCTTGGTGATGACCGGGCTGATGGGCGGGTTCACCACGTTTTCAGCGTTCTCGCTGGAGACCGCCAACCTGATCGAGCGCGGCGCCTTCGGGCAGGCGGCGCTGTATGTAGCTTTGTCCGTGGGCCTGTCGGTCGGCGGATTGTTTCTGGGCCTGATGGCCGCAAGGGGAGTGTTCGCATGAGCGGCGTTCAGATGATTACCGTCAGCGAAGACGACAGCGGCCAGCGCATCGACCGCTGGCTGCGGCGGCTGTTTCCGCATGTGAACCAGGGCCGCATCGAGAAGATGTGCCGCAAGGGCGAGCTGCGCTTGGATGGCGGCCGGGTGAAGGCCAATACCCGCGTCGAGGCGGGGCAGGTGGTGCGGGTGCCGCCGCTGGCGGACAGCGATCTGAAACCGGCTGCGCCGCGCGAGATGAAAATCTCGGACGCCGATGCCAAAATGATCCAGTCTTGCGTGATCTACCGCGACGATGACGTGATCGTGCTGAACAAGCCCGCCGGCCTGGCAGTGCAGGGCGGCTCTGGCACCACCAAGCATGTGGACGGGCTGGCAGAGGCGCTGAAGTTCGGGCTGGAGGATAAGCCCAAGCTGGTGCACCGGATCGACAAGGACACCTCTGGCGTACTGGTGCTGGCGCGCAACCGCAAGGCGGCGCAAGGCCTGACCGCGGCCTTCCGCCACAAGAACACCCGCAAGATCTACTGGGCGCTGGTGGCGGGCGTGCCGACGCCGTATCTGGGTGAGATCAAGAACGGGCTGGTGAAGGCGCCGGGCCATGGTAAATCCGGCGAAGGCGAAAAGATGATCAACGTGCATCCGCAGGACATCGACGACACCTATGGCGCCAAGCGGGCGCATACGCTTTATGCCACGCTCTACCGGGTGGCCAGCCGCGCTGCCTGGGTGGCGATGGAGCCGATCACCGGCCGCACCCACCAGCTGCGGGCGCATATGTCCGGCATGGGGCATCCGATTGCGGGCGACGGCAAATACGGCGGCTCGGGGCAGGAGAACCTGGGCGACGGATGGGGCGCCTCGATCGGCGGCGTGATCTCCAAGAAGCTGCACCTGCACGCGCGCCGGATGGTGTTTGAGCATCCCGTCACCCGCAAGCCGGTGTCGGTTGTGGCGCCGCTGCCCGACCACATGAAGGAAAGCTGGGACACCTTCGGCTGGACCGAGGACCTGGCCGCCGATGACCCGTTCGAGGATCTGAAGTGAGCGCGGACCTGCGGCTGATCCTGTTTGACGTGGATGGCACCCTGGTGGACAGCCAGGGCGCGATCACCGGCGCCATGGCAGAGGCTTTTCAAGGGGTTGGGCTGGAAACCCCGCCGCGCGATAGGATCCTGTCCATCGTCGGCCTGTCGCTGCCGCTGGCGATGCGCGAGCTGGCGCCGGAACAGGACGCCGCCACGCTGGAGGCGCTGGTGGAGGGCTATAAATCCTCTTACATGCTGGCGCGCGAGGCGGCGGGCGCGGCGCATTCGCCGCTTTACCCCGGCACGCAGGAGATGCTGGCAGAGCTCAATGAGGTGCCGGAATATCTGCTGGGGGTCGCCACCGGCAAATCCCAGCGCGGGGTGGATGCGCTGATCGCGGCGCATGGGCTGACTTGTTTCGTGACCCGGCAGGTGGCGGATCACCACCCGTCCAAGCCGCATCCGTCGATGGTGCTGACTGCGATGGCGGAAACCGGGGTGGGCCGCGAAAACACCGTGATGGTCGGCGACACGCGGTATGACATTGAAATGGGGCGCGCAGCGGGGGTCACCACCATCGCCGTGCCCTGGGGCTATCACCCGGCAGAGACATTGGGCGCCGATTACCTGATCCGCGATTTCGCGGAGCTGCGCCCGCTGCTGGCAGAGATCTGGAAAGGCTAAGAGATGAGCGGCTGGGCACAGAAACGGTTCTGGAAAGAGGTCACGCTGGCGGAGACCAGAGACGGCTTTGCCATTGAATTGGACGGGCGCCGGGTGAAGACCCCGGCCAAGGCACCGCTGGCTGTGCCGACCCGCGCCATGGCAGAGGCCATTGCCGCGGAATGGGACGCCCAGACCGAATCAGTTGACCCGAAAACCATGCCTTGCACCCGGTCTGCCAACGCTGCGATTGACAAGGTGACACATCAGCACAGTGAAGTGGCGGCCATGCTGGCCGAATACGGCGATTCCGACCTGCTGTGCTACCGCGCCGACGCCCCCGTGGAATTGACGTTGCGTCAGGCGCGGGAATGGGACCCGGTTCTGGACTGGGCGGCGGAGGTTCTGGGCGCCCGGCTGCAGCCGCGTTCGGGTGTTTTGCACCAGCCGCAGGACGCCACGGCGCTGGCCGTGCTGTCGGACAAAGTGCATGAGATGACCCCGTTCCAGCTGGCGGCTTTCCATGATTTGGTAGGGATTTCGGGCTCTTTGATCCTTGGCTTTGCGGCTGCGCAGGGCTGGCGCGGCGCCGATGAGATCTGGCTGCTGTCGCGTCTGGACGAGCGCTGGCAGGAGGAGCAATGGGGCGTTGACGAGGAAGCCCAGGCTGCCGCCGAAGTGAAGCGGCAGGAGTTTCTGCACGCCAAGCGATTCTACGATTTTTCCTGACAGTTCAAAAAATTACCTTTCACCCCCTCGGATCGACAGAAAATTATACGCTGGAATAGTTTGTGCGCGCTGCGCACATCGAATTTCATGATCCCGCCCTTGACGTTTGTTGATGAATGCGCCCACACTTGGGCGCGAATTAGGGGTAAACCCTTCTTCAGTCTCATTACCGGCGGGGGATCGCCGGTTAATAAGAACCGCCGAATGGCGGACTATCAGGAAGAGGTAAAAATGAAAAAATCCGTAATTTTGGGCGCAATGACCTTTGCCGGTCTTGCGGCTGGCGCTGCATCTGCTGGCACCCTGGACGACGTCAAGGCGCGCGGCAAACTGAACTGCGGCGTCACCGTTGGCCTGGTCGGCTTTGCGGCTCCGAATGCGAATGGCGAATGGGAAGGTTTTGACGTTGCCGTCTGCCGTGCTGTGGCTGCAGCCGTGCTGGGCGATTCCAAAGCTGTGGAATTCGTGCCGACCACCGGCAAGACCCGCTTTACCGCGCTGGCGTCGGGCGAGATCGACATGCTGGCCCGCAACACCACCTGGACCTTCAGCCGCGACGTGGACCTGAAATTCGAATTCACCGGCGTCAACTACTATGACGGCCAGGGCTTTATGGTCCCGAAAGAGCTGGGCGTCAGCTCGGCCAAGGAACTGGACGGCGCCACCGTCTGCATCCAGACCGGCACCACCACCGAGCTGAACCTGGCGGATTTCTTCCGCTCCAACAACATCAGCTATGAGCCGGTGCCGATCGAGACCAACGCCGAAGCGCAGCAGCAGTACCTGGCTGGCGCCTGCGACGTCTACACCACCGATGCCTCCGGCCTGGCCGCGACCCGCGCAACCTTTGACGATCCGGGCGCGCATGTGATCCTGCCGGAAATCATCTCCAAGGAGCCGCTGGGCCCGCTGGTCCGCCATGGCGACCACGAGTGGGGCGACGTTGTCCGCTGGACCCTGAACGCGCTGGTCTCGGCTGAAGAGCTGGGCATCACCTCCGCCAACCTGAGCGAAATGGCTGCCGGCACAGAGAACCCGGAAATCAACCGCCTGCTGGGCACCGAAGGCACCCTGGGCGAAATGCTGGGCCTGTCGGCTGACTGGGCGCAGAAAGCCATCGCTTCCGAGGGCAACTATGGTGAAGTCTTTGCCAAGAACATCGGCGAAGACACTCCGGTTGGCCTGGCCCGCGGCCTGAACGCACAGTGGACCGAAGGCGGCCTGCTGTACTCGCCGCCGTTCCGCTAAACACACCACCGGGAGGGGCGCAGGTATTTCCTGCGCCCTTTTCCTATCTGAAAAAAGCTCCGGACCGCTGCGGAGCGGGGACAACCCCGCCAGGATAGAGAGCCGGAGTCAGGGGATCACAATATATGTCAACGCTTACTGACCCGCCAAAGGAGCAGTTCCGGCTGTCTATGCTCCTTTACGATAC
Source organism: Leisingera sp. ABD4_442 (assembly GCF_056160905.1). Taxonomy (NCBI): domain Bacteria; kingdom Pseudomonadati; phylum Pseudomonadota; class Alphaproteobacteria; order Rhodobacterales; family Roseobacteraceae; genus Leisingera; species Leisingera sp. ABD4_442. Next base: position 217,629 of record NZ_JBSWYB010000002.1, read on the forward strand.
CCGTTACCGGTCGGGGACCATCCAGGTCATCGCCATGTTCGGGTTCATGCTTTTGGCAGCCTGGCTTATCAATAACACGCTGAGCAACCTGGCCGCGCTGGGCAAGCCGATCGACTTCGGCTTCTTCGCGGAGCCCGCCAGCTATGACATCAACCAGCGCCTGCTGGAGTACACGTCTCGCGATACCCATTTGCGGGCCGCGCTGATGGGGCTTCTGAATACGCTGGTCGTCGCCTTTCTGGGCTGTATCACCGCCACCGTCCTAGGGGTGGTTATCGGTGTTCTGCGCTTGTCGTCGAACTGGCTGGTGGCCCGCCTGATGACGATCTACGTCGAGATGTTCCGCAACGTGCCGGTGCTTCTGTGGATCGTGTTCGTGATGGCGATCCTGATCGAAACCCTTCCGGCGCCGCGGGCGTTCCGGGGTGAAAACCCCGAAGCCACGATGAGCCTGATGGACAGCGTTGCCGTGACCAACCGCGGTGTCTATATCCCCGAACCGCTGTTCTCGCGCTCGCTGGGTGACGTTCACCTGCTGGGCGATGCCTCGCTGCGGTTTGATGTCAGCCTGGACCTGGTGGCCATTCTGGTGGTGCTGGGCCTCAGCCTGTTTGCCTCGTTGAAGATCCGCCAGCGCGCCGACCGCATCCAGGAAGCCACCGGCGACCGTCCCAAGACCTGGCACATCCGCACCGCCGTAGTGGTTCTGCCGATGGTGATCCTGCTGTCGGTGCTGGGTTTCCACCTGGGCTACCCGGAGCTGAAGGGCTTCAACTTCAAGGGCGGCACCCATCTGCGCAACTCGCTGATTGCCCTGTGGCTGGCGCTGTCGCTGTACACTGCGGCCTTCATCGCGGAAATCGTGCGCGCGGGCATCATGGCGATCTCCAAGGGCCAGACCGAAGCCGCCGAGGCGCTGGGACTGCGTTCCAACAAGATCATGTCGCTGGTGATCCTGCCGCAGGCGCTGCGGGTGATCATCCCGCCGCTGATCTCCAACTATCTGAACCTGACCAAGAACTCGTCGCTGGCGATTGCCGTGGGCTACATGGACATTACCGGGACATTGGGCGGCATCACCATGAACCAGACCGGCCGCGAGCTGGAGTGCGTTCTTTTGCTGATGCTGGTGTACCTGGCGATCTCGCTGACCATTTCGGCGATCATGAACTGGTACAACGAAGCCGTGAAGCTGAAGGAGCGCTGAGATGTCTGATATCGGATTTGTCCGCACCGAAATGCTTCCCGAGCAGGATCCCCCGGCCTCTGAGGTCGGTGTGATCGGCTGGGCGCGGCATAACCTGTTCTCCAGCTGGTTCAACTCGATCCTGACCCTGGCGTCGATTGCCGCGATCTATTCCGTGCTGGCGGCGATCGTGCCCTGGATCCTGTCGCCGACCTGGGACGGCACCTCGCTGTCCAACTGCCGCGAGACGCTGACTGCGGCCGGCCATGGCGATGCCCATGGCGCCTGCTGGGGTGTGATCAAGGAACGCTGGATCCAGCTGATCTTCGGCTTCTACCCGAGCCACCTGTACTGGCGCCCGGTTGCTGCCTTCCTGCTGCTGGGCGCGGCTTTGGCCCCGGTTCTGTTCTCGGACAAGGTGCCGTCGAAGCTGCTGATCTTCTCGGCGCTTTACCCGTTCATCTTCCCCTGGCTTCTGTGGGGCGGCTCCATCTGGATGCCCGTTGCCGCGCTGGCAGGCTTTGTGATCGGCGGGCTGGTCTACAAGTTCGTCTCCGAAGCGATGAGCACCCTGCTGGGCGTGATCCTTGGCGTGGTGGCTGCTGTTGTCTGGTGGCTGTTGCTGGCAGCACCGGTTGCGGGCGTGGTCGACTCGATCCTGCCCATCGGCATCGAAGCGGTGGAAAGCCGCAAATTCGGCGGCTTCATGCTGTCGGTCACCATCGGTGTTGTGGCCATTGCCTGCTCCTTGCCGATCGGCATCGTGCTGGCGCTGGGCCGTCAGTCGGATCTCTTGATCGTCAAATACATCTGCGTGGGCTTCATCGAGTTCATCCGCGGGGTGCCGCTGATCACGCTTCTGTTCGTGGCCTCGACTCTGCTGAACATCTTCATGCCTCCGGGAACCAACTTTGACATCATCCTGCGGGTGCTGATCATGGTGACGCTGTTTGCCGCGGCCTATATGGCCGAGGTGATCCGCGGCGGCCTGGCAGCGCTGCCCCGCGGCCAGTATGAGGGCGCCGATTCACTCGGCCTTAACTACTGGCAGGCGCAGCGGCTGATCATCATGCCGCAGGCGCTGAAGATCTCGATCCCCGGTATCGTTTCGACCTTCATCGGCGTCTTCAAGGACACCACGCTGGTCTCGATCATCGGGCTTCTGGACCCGCTGGGCCTTTCCAACGCAATCCGTGCAGACGCCAACTGGAACGGCATCGTCTGGGAGCTTTATGGCTTCATCGCCCTGCTGTTCTTCGTCTTCTGCTTCGGCATGTCCCGCTATTCCATGTACCTGGAGCGCAAGCTTCAGACTGGCCATCGTTAAGGAGTTCAACATATGTCTGAACTTATGACTGACCGTCAAATCGACCGCTCCAAGATGCAGGTGAGCGACGAGGTCGCCATCGAAATCTCCAACATGAACAAGTGGTACGGGTCCTTCCACGTGCTGCGCGACATCAATCTGACCGTCAACCAGGGCGAGCGGATCGTGATCGCGGGCCCGTCCGGCTCCGGCAAATCCACCCTGATCCGCTGCCTGAATGCGCTGGAAGAGCACCAGCAGGGCAAGATCGTGGTGGATGGCACCGAATTGTCGAACGACCTCAAGAACATCGACAAGATCCGGTCCGAGGTTGGCATGGTGTTCCAGCACTTCAACCTGTTCCCGCATCTGTCGATCCTGGAGAACTGCACGCTGGCGCCGATCTGGGTCCGCAAGACTCCCAAGAAGGAGGCGATCGAGCGGGCGATGCATTTCCTGGAAAAGGTCAAGATCCCGGACCAGGCCCATAAGTACCCCGGCCAGCTGTCGGGTGGCCAGCAGCAGCGTGTGGCCATCGCGCGCTCGCTTTGCATGATGCCGCGCATCATGCTGTTCGATGAACCGACATCGGCGCTCGACCCGGAGATGATCAAGGAGGTCCTGGACACCATGATCGAACTGGCCGAGGAAGGCATGACCATGCTCTGTGTGACCCACGAGATGGGCTTTGCCCGCCAGGTGGCGAACCGGGTGATCTTTATGGATGCGGGCCAAATCGTCGAACAGAACGAGCCGGAAGAGTTCTTCAACAACCCGAAGAGCGAGCGCACCAAACTGTTCCTCAGCCAGATCCTGGGCCACTGAGGCGACGGCTGGCGGCGGGCGGAACCGCCCGCCCTGCGAGGCTCATGAAACACAAAAGGCCGGGCACTGCGCCCGGCCTTTTTTAGTCTGGCAAGTTGGATCAGGAATGGCTGGCGAACACTTCGGTCGTGCCATCTGCCAGGATCAGCAGGGTGTCAAACGCCTCGCGCTCCTCCCCCATTTCCATCCCCGGAGAGCCGATGGGCATCCCCGGCACGGTCAGCCCCAGGGCCGCGGGCTGTTCCGCCAGCAATCTCTGGATGTCCTTTGCCGGCACATGCCCCTCAATCACATAGGGCCCGGCCATGGCGGTGTGGCAGGAGGACAGGTCGCCGCTGATGCCCAGCCGCTCCTTCATCGCCCAGAGGTCTTCATCGGCCACATTGCGCACGTCGGTCCGGAAACCGGCGGCGGCCAGGTGATCCGCCCAGGCGGTGCAGCAGCCGCAGGAAGGCGACTTCATGATGCGGATGGTCTCCGCTGCCGCGGCAAAGCCCGGCAGGGCGGTAAGGGGCAGGGCGGCTGCGGCCAGCAGCAGGGAACGGCGGTGCATGACAGTCTCCAGTCCGGCAGGATGTACCGGGGCAAAACTAGGCCCATCAGCGCGCAGCTGCTATGCCCCTCCCGCGCGGGATGCGCGCTATTGCCGCATCTGCGGTCCGGTCATTCGCCCAAAAGCTCGCGCGGGACGGCGAAATCCACGGTTCTGCCGCTGCTCCAGGCCAGATCCCGCCAGCTGCTGATATCGAACTCCGCCACCAGTGTCGCACCGGTCGGGTAGTCGTCGAAGCGCACATGATCAGGCGGGCGGGAGACGATGGAATGGGCAAAAGCGGCAATGCCCGGGTTATGGCCGATCAGCATGACCCGCGGCTGTTCTGCCTCGCTCAGCACCTTGAACATGATCTCGGAGTTGGCGTGATACAGCCGTTCGGTGAAGCGCGCGGGCACCCCCAGCTCCATCAGTTCGCAGGTCTCGCGGGTGCGCTGCGATGACGAGGAAATCACCTGATCCGGCAGGTAGCCGTTGCCGCGCAGCCAGGCGGCAATTGCGGGGGCAGAACGGCGGCCGCGCTTGTTCAGCGGGCGGGCGTGGTCGCTGGGCACATTGGCGTCCCAGGCGGATTTGGCGTGGCGGGTCAGGATCAAAGTACAGGTCATTGGGGGTGAAAATGCCTCATGTGGTGTGCGGTTTGTCCGGGATCCCGGCCGGCATCGCGGCTGAGCGGGCAGGCCCGGCGTGCAAGACAGCCGTCGGTCATGCAGCCGGCGCCTGCGCGGGTGTCCAGATAGTCGTGGCAGGCCGCCAGATCGTAGGGGCCTCCCTCTGCCAGGGCCGAAACGGGGCAGGCGCTGAGGCAGGGGCGGGCAGGGCAGCTTTGACAGGGAGAGTCTGCCAAAGGCGGAGGGGGAATGTCAAATTCCTGGTCGAAATGAAGGGCCCCCCGCAAGGAAATCAGCATCCCGGTGCGATCATGCACCATCATCTGTGACGGCGATGTGAAAAACCGCCCCGAGGCCAGCGCCCAGTTGATGAAGGGCGTATAGGGCGGCCCGCCAAAGGGGAAATAGGCCGTGGCCCCCAGCCGCTTTGCCAGCGCGGAGACCACCCGTTGCGACCAGCGGTCAACGGGGTCCGGGTGGCCGTCGCGGTATTCCGGGCTGGCCTGGAACAGCGGCCAGAAGGCGCCTTCGGTGCCCAAGAGGAGCAGCGTGCCGCCGGTCAGCGCCTGGACCGGCTGGCGGGCAGGGTGCAGCGCGCCATGGATGGCCAGCCCGGCCGCTGCCGCGGCCTGTGCGCTTCCGGCATAGAACAGCGCGTCCTGCGCGCCGGTGTCAGGCTGGCCGGTCAGGGTCATTTTGCGCCTCCGCTCTGCTCGCTTTGGGGGGAGCCTAGCAGCGCGAGGCCAGCTGCCGGAGCGCAAAAACGTCCGGTCCTGTCCTGCCGGCGTCTTCCCGCCGCCCGGATCAGACCCGCGGCCACGGCCGCCGTATTCTGCAATCCATCCGGAGTCTGGAGGGGCGGTGCCCCCTGTTTCCTGAAAACCGGCGCCTCAGGCGCGGATCATCGAGCCTGCGCCGTGATCGGTGTACAGTTCCAGCAGCACTGCATTCTGGACCCGCCCGTCAACGATGGTGCAGGCGCGCACGCCGTTGCGGACCGCATCCAGCGCGGTTTCGGTCTTGGGGATCATGCCGCCCGCGATCACGCCGCTGGCGGTCATTTCCTCGACATCCGCCGCTTTCAGCTCTGTCACCACATCACCGTCGCCGTTTTTGACGCCGGCCACATCCGTCAGCAGCAGCAGGCGGTCTGCCTGCAGCGCCTTGGCGATGGCGCCGGCCGCAGTGTCGCCGTTGATATTGTAGGTCTCACCGTCCCGGCCGCCGCCAATGGGCGCGATCACCGGGATCATGTTTTTCTCAAACAGCCCGTGCAGCACCTTGGGGTCCATTTCCGCTGGCGCGCCGACAAAGCCCAGATCCGGATCGGCCTGGTCGCAGGTGATTAGATTCGCGTCCTTGCCCGACAGGCCGACAGCGCGGCCGCCCTGGCTGTTGATCGCCTGCACGATTCGCTTGTTGACGACGCCGGACAGCACCATTTCCACCACTTCCATAGTGGCAGCATCGGTGACGCGCTTGCCGTTCACGAATTCCGACTTGATCTGGAGCTTTTCCAGCATCGCGTTGATCATCGGCCCGCCGCCATGCACGATGACCGGGTTCACGCCGACCTGGCGCATCAGCACGATGTCGCGGGCAAAGGTCTCCATCGCCTCGTCGCTGCCCATGGCGTGGCCGCCCAGCTTGATGACGACAATCGCCCCGGCAAAGCGCTGGAAATACGGCAGCGCGCTGGAGAGGGTTTCGGCGGTGGCAATCCAATCGCGGTTCATATCTTGTTTCTTCATTGCTGCATCATCCCTTGGCAAGGATGTGTTACGGGGTTCCGCCGCCGCTGCCAAGGGTTGCGATTGGCGCACCCCGTTGCGGATGGCGGCGCGGATGCTAGGCTCAGGCCAGATTCTCTCATCAGGAGGGCGCCATGCGCCAGAAGACACTACTGCTGACAGGCGCCAGCCGCGGCATCGGCCATGCCACCGTGCGCCGCTTCAACGCCGAGGGCTGGAGGGTCATCACCTGCTCGCGCCAGCCGTTCCCGCAGGAATGCCCCTGGGGCGGCGGCCAGGAAAACCATGTGCAGCTGGACCTGTCGGACCCGTCGGACACGATCAATGCGGTGGGCCGGATCCAGGAGATGCTGGACGGCCGGCTGGATGCCCTGGTCAACAACGCAGGCATTTCGCCCAAGGGGCCGGAGGGGGAGCGGCTCAGCACGCTCAACACCGACCTGATGGATTGGGGCAAGGTGTTTCACGTGAATTTCTTTGCCTCTGTGGTGCTGGCCCGCGGCCTGAAGGATGAGCTGGCGGCGGCCAAGGGATCCGTCGTCAACGTGACGTCGATTGCGGGCAGCCGGGTGCATCCTTTTGCGGGGGCCGCCTATGCCACGTCGAAGGCGGCGCTGGCGGCGCTGACGCGGGAAATGGCGCATGACTTCGGGCCATTGGGCGTGCGGGTCAATGCGATTGCGCCGGGGGAGGTGGAAACCTCAATCCTGTCGCCTGGCACCGAAAAGATCGTCGCTAAGCTGCCGATGCAGCGGTTGGGCCAGCCGGAGGAGGTGGCCTCAGCCATCTATTTCCTTTGTTCGGAGGGCAGCTCCTATATCTCCGGCGCCGAGATCGAGGTGAACGGCGCGCAGCACGTCTAAAGCCCGGAACAAGCGCGTAGCGCGCCGGGCAACGCCCGTCCGCCCCCTCGGGCGGGCGTTTTGGGACGGGTCGGGCATACGCCGCCGGGGATGTGGTTTGCGGGATAAACTGCCACACCATGGCTTGGGACGCCCACCCTGTGGACAGGCGTTACCCTTCTCAAAGGTTGCGCCTATGCGCGGCTAGCTCACCGCGCGTTTCAGCACTGGCAGGTTGCCCAGCAACAGCACGTCAAAGGCCAGCACGGCCAAAAGCACCAGGCCGGTCAGTGGGAAGGCCAGCGACACCAGCACGGCAATCAGCGCAGCGCCTTTCCAGAACGGCATCTCTGCCGGTTCCGGCGGCGCGGCCAGGCGGGCGGCACCGGCGGGGCGGCGCTTGACCCACATCACCAGTCCGGAGACGCAGACAAAGATCACCGCCAGGCAGAACACCACATTCAGCACGAAGCTCCAGGTGCCCATAAGCCCCATGTGGAAGGGGATGCTGACCGCCATCGCCTTACCCGCGAGCGAGTAGTCGTCGTATTTCACATCCGCCAGGATCTTGCCGCTGTACTGGTCCACATGCACGGTGCGGTCGATGAAGGGGCTGTCGCCGTCGCCGCTCATGCTGTCGCGGTTGAGGGTCCAGACGCCGGTCTCGCCGCCCGGATAGGCGAGGCGGAAGCGGCCCTCCATTCCCAAGGTGCGGCCCAGGGCGATCAGGCTGGCGGCGTCCACGGGCGCGCCCTCGGCCGTGCCGGTGATCCCGGCGTCAGAGCCGGAAGCGGGCATCGGGGTCTGCTCCAGCGCCCAGGGCACGTCGTTGGTGGACCCGTGGTTCATGCTGGCGTGGATGTCATCAGACAGGGGCACGTTGTCCCATTTTGCCGCTGGGAAAGTGCTCCAGGCCTGCATCATCTGGCCGCCCCAAATGCCGGTCCAGGAAAGGCCCGAGATCAGGAAGATGACCAAGAGCGCAGACATCCAGAAGCCGGTGACCGCGTGCAGGTTCTTCCACATCGCACGGCCCTTGGCGCGGAAATTGGGGATGAAGGCGCTGGCGGCATTGCCGCGCGGCCACCACATGTAGAGGCCGGTCAGCACTAGCACGATGCCAAGACCTGCGGCGATCTCGATCAGCCGGTCGCCGGTGTCGCCGATCAGCAAGGTGGAGTGGATATTGTCGGCCAGGTCATACCAGCCAGCGCGGCGGTCCCAGACCTCAAGCACCTCGCCGGTGTATTGATCCAGTGCGACCAGACGCTGGCCCTCATCTGTTTTTACCCGGAACACTGCGGCCAGATCAGGCGCCTTGGGGCCGATCCATTCGGCGAGGGTGCCGGGCTGCGCGGCCAATACGGCGGCCTCCTGCTGGGGCAGGGATAGTTCGGCGGCGCCTTGGGTGACGGTAATCTTCTCGCCGTCGCGGCCGTCGAATTGGGTGATGAACATCATCATCAGGCCGGTGACGGCCAGCATGATCAGGAAGGGGATCACAAACAGGCCGGCGTAGAAGTGCCAGCGCCAGACGGCGAAGTAGAATTTCTCAGTAAGCGGGCGGGACTGGCCCGCGGGTTGCGGTTGGCTGGTTGCCATTGGGTCTCTCCATATCGGAACAGGGCCGGTCGCGCAGGGGCGCCGGCGGAAATGTCAGTTTTGTTCAGAAAGTCAGGAGAGCGCGGGCGGGCCGCGGGCGTCATAGCGCCAGTGGAAACCGGCGGTGTGATGGGTGAAGGCCTCGCGCGACCAGCGGTCGCTGAGAGGTTCGTTCAGGTCGAGTTCAACAAGATTGTCCGGCAGCAGCGCCACCGCGCCAAGGGCCGCAAATGGACAGCTGCGGTCCTCCATCTGCTCCGCCGGCGCATGGGGTTCGCCGCTGTCCAGATCGACCCAGGTTTCCACCGGGCCGGTGCCTGTACAGATCACCAGAAGCACCTTGCCGTCCTGCGCCGAGGCCGGCATCCAGCCGGAAGGGATCAGCCCGGCCACGGCCAGGGCAATCACAACCAGCAGGGAGGGCAGGCGCCTGAGCACGTTTGTTACAGCCCGGCGATGATGGAGCGCAGGGTGGCGATGCCGTCGCCCTTCTCGGAGGAGGTCAGCACGATCTCAGGGTAAGCCGCCGGGTGTTTGGCCAGCGCGCCCTTCACCTGTTCCAGCACCTTGGCGCGGTCCTTTTCCTTGACCTTGTCGGCCTTGGTCATGACGCATTGGAAGGTAACGGCAGAGCTGTCCAGCAGTTTCATGATCTCGTCATCCACCGCCTTGACGCCATGGCGGCTGTCGATCAGCACAAAGGCGCGGCGCAGGTTCTGGCGGCCCGACAGATAGCGTTTCAGCAGTTTCTGCCATTGCTCCACCACCTTGAGCGGCGCGTTGGCATAGCCATAGCCGGGCAGGTCGACCAGATACAGCTCAGGCCCCTGGGTGAAGAAGTTGATCTCCTGTGTGCGGCCCGGTGTGTTGGAGGCGCGCGCGATGCCCTTGGTGCCGGTCAGCGCGTTGATCAGGCTCGACTTGCCAACGTTGGAACGGCCGGCAAAGCAGACCTCCACCCGGTCGGCGTCCGGCAGGCCGTTCATCGCCACCACGCCTTTCAGGAATTCGGTCTCACCCGCAAACAGCTTGCGGCCCTTCTCGGCGGAAATATCGTCCGGCGCTTCGGCCAGGGAAAATTGCATCTGCATCACAGCACCTTTACCGCGTCGCCCAGGCGGATATCACCGCCGCGCACCACCTCGGCATAGACCGAGAAATCCTGGTGGCCCCAATTCTCTTTCAGGGTCTTGAGCGTATCGGCGTCGCGTGCGCCGGTTTCGGGGTTGGCAGTGGTCGCCAGGCAGCGCACCACCCGCTCGCGCACCGCAAAAACGGCTTCGCCGATCTGCACCTCGCGGCCGAGCCACTCGTGTTCGGCCCAAGGATCACCCAGATCAAACCAGATATTGCTGCGCCAGCGCAGGGGTGACAGATCATGGCCGATAGCCTGTTCCACCGCCCGGTGCGAGGACCAGTTGGCCAGCGATACCGAGGGGAAATCGGTGTCGGTCATGCCGCGGCCAGGCACCCGGATGATCCGGGCAGAGGCGGCGCGGTCTGCAGGTGTCAGCGGCTTTTCCCAATCGAGGAACCGCTGCAAGTCGTCAGGGTTTTCCGGATCAAACGTCAGATCGGGCTGCGCCGGGTGGCTCAGCGTCAGCCGGCCGCTGGCATCGTCCAGCCGGGCGTTGATCGCCATCAGCGCGGGCGCCTTTGAGCCGCGGGTGAAATTCTGGCAGGGCGCCCATGCGGAGCCATCCGCCCGGGAGGCCTCATGCGCGACCGCCCAAACGCGATCGCCGGGCATGGTCTGCCCGGCGGTCAGGGTTACATTTTCCAGCGCCTCACGCCCGTGCGATTTGAGCGGGTGGCGCCAGATATCTGTAACTTGGTGCGTCATCAGCTGTCAGCCTTGGGCTTTTTCTTGAAGCTCGACTTGATGTTGCCGAACACGTCCGGCGTGTAGCCGTGGCTGCGCATGATCAGATACTGCTGAGTGAAGGTGATCGTGTTGTTGGCGATCCAGTAGACCACCAGGCCGGAGGCAAAGCCGCCAAGCATGAACATGAACACCCAAGGCATCCAGGCAAAGATCATTTGCTGGGTCGGGTCGGTGGGCGCCGGGTTCAGCTTTTGCTGCAGCCACATGGAAATACCCAGCAGGATCGGCAGGATGCCGATGAAGACCAGCGCCAGGATGCTCTCGGGCGCGGGCGCCGCAAAGGGCAGCAGGCCGAAGAGGTTCATGATCGAGGTCGGATCCGGCGCGCTGAGGTCCTGGAAGGGGCCGAAGAACGGTGCGTGGCGCAGCTCCAGGGTGACGAAGATCACCTTGTAGAGCGAGAAGAAGATCGGGATCTGGATCAGGATCGGCAGACAGCCCGCGGCGGGGTTCACCTTCTCCTTTTTATACAGCTCCATCATCTCCTTTTGCATCTTCTGGCGGTCGTCGCCGACGCGTTCCTTGAGCTTCTCCATCTCCGGCTGAAGCTCTTTCATCTTCGCCATGGAGGCGTAGGATTTATAGGCCAGCGGGAACACCAGGATCTTGATCACCACGGTGAGGCCGATGATCGCCCAGCCCATGTTGCCGATCAGAACGTTGAGATTGTGCAAGAGCCAGAACATCGGCTTGGTCAGGAAGAAGAACCAGCCCCAGTCGATCACGTCCAGGAAGCCCTCGATGCCTGCCTTCTCGTAGCCGCGGATGGCGTCCCATTCCTTGGCGCCGGCAAACAGCATGGTGGTAGCGTCGCTGCCCTCGCCATTGGCCAGGGTCACGGTCGGCAGAACGATGTCGGTCTGGTAGATCTCGCGGCGTTCGTCGAATTTGGCGATGGAGCGGAAGCCCTGGCCGGGTTCGGGCACCAGGGTCGACATCCAGTAGTGGTCGGTGAAGCCGATCCAGCCGTTCGCCTCGACCTGCTTGATGCTGGACTTGGAACCGTCGCGCGGATCGGGCTCAAAGTCGGCCATGTCGTCATAGTCAGTCTCGGCCAGTTCGCCGTCGGTCATGCCGACCAGGCCCTCGTGCAGGATGAAGAAGTTCTTCAGCCCCTCGGGCTGGCCGTGACGGGCCAGGGTGCCATAGGGCGCCAGCGACACGGTGCCCGCGCTTTCGTTCATCACGCTTTGGACGATCCGGAACATATAGTCCTCGTCGATCGAAACCGTGCGGAAGAAGGTCAGGCCCTTGCCGTTGTCCCAGGACAGGGTGACGGGGGTGTCCGGGGTCAGGGTCCCGCCTTCGTGCAGCGACCACAGGGTGTTGGCGCCGGGCACGTCCTCCAGCGCCAGGCCTGCACCCGGGGCCCAGCCGTAGAGCGCGTAATAGGCGCCGGCTTCGCCCACCGGTTTCAGCAGTTTGACGATCGGGGAATCTTCGTCCAGCGTCTCGCGGTAGTCCTTCAGCGACAGATCGTCGATCCGGCCGCCTTGCAGCGAGATGCTGCCGGTGACGCGGGGCGTGTCGATGGCGACGCGCGGCGCATCCGGGGCGGCGGCCTGTTCGGCTGCGGTGTCTGCCACCGCATCGGCGCCGGCGGCGCTGGGCGCGGCGGCGGTGTTGCCGCCCGGGGCGGTTTCAGTGACCGCGGTCTCCGGCGCCTGTTCCGGTTCCGGCGGCGGGAAGAAGGTATACCACCCGAGGATCACCAGAAAGCTGAGTACGGTTGCGAGAATAAGATTTTTGTTCTGATCGTCCATTGGGGACTGCCACCTCGTGTAGGGAAGGACAGGAGGGGTTCAACAGAGGTGGACCGCAAAGGTCAAGCAGAATCAGGCCGCGCCGGGGCGGCAGAGCGTCCCGGCGCGGCAGAAATTCAAGGGAATTGAGTGATCAGGGGGTCTGGCGGCCAATCACCGGCGCATCCTGCAGCTTGGCCTCATGGGCGGTGATCCAGTCCAGCGTCTGGTCAAAGGGCATCGGGCGGCCGATGCCGAAGCCCTGCACATGGCCGCAGCCCAATTGCGCCAGCAGCGCGTGTTCGCCCGCGGTTTCCACGCCCTCGGCCAGGGTTTCCAGCTCCAGCCGCTCGGCCATGGTCAGGATGGCAGAAATGAGCTTCTGCTGTTCCGGGTCCTGATCCGCCTTCATTACAAAGGAGCGGTCGATCTTGATGCGGGCGATGTTGAAGCGGCGCACGGCAGCAATGGAAGCATGGCCGGTGCCGAAATCATCCAGGTCGATCTGGCAGCCCAGCTCGCTGAGGGCGAGGATGTTGCGGGTGACCACATCGTCGGGCTGATCGGTCATCACGGTTTCCAGAATCTCCACGCAGAGGCGCTCCGGCGGCAGGTCAAAGCGTTCCAGCTCCCATTTGATGCGCCCGGCCAGCCCGGGGTTGCGCAGCTCCTGGGTGGCAAAGTTGACGCCGACCTGGGGCACATCCACGCCCGCGGCATCCCAGGCTTTGACCGCGACCAGGGCGTTATAAAGCATGACCTGGCTCAGCCGGTCCATCAGCCCGGCCTCTTCCAGCGCGGGCAGGAAGGTGGAGGGGGGGATCAGACCCTGAACGGGATGCGACCAGCGCGCCAGCGCCTCGAACCCGGAGACGCGGCCGGTGTCGGTGCAGATCTGCGGCTGGAACCAGGCCTGGATCTGGCCGGTTTCCAGCGCTGCCGCTGCTTCCTCGCGCAGGTTGGAGCGTGCATTGCCGCGGCCGGACATGTCTGCCGAATAGGCACGGATGCCGCCGGGGCCGTTGCTTTGCGCCTCTGCCAGGGCAGAGAGCGCGGCACCGGTCCATTCAGAGCAGCTGCTGCCCGGTGCCCGGTTGCGCTGGCAGAAGCCGATCGACGTCGTCATATAGATGGTGGTGCCGTCGAGCGGCACCGGTTCTTCGGCCGCGGCCTGCATGCGGCCGGCCAGCTGAATGCACAATTCAAGATCCAGCTGCAGGGTCGGTGCCAGGCAGACGGCAAACCGGCTGTCGCCGATCCGGGCGAGCGTATCGCTTTGGCGCAGGGCAGAGGCGATCTGCGCACCGCAATGCTGCATGATCCGGTCGCCGGCCTCCTGCCCGTGGCGGTCGGCCATTTCCTTGTAGTCGTCCAGCTCCAGGATAAAGACGGCAGAGCGCAGGTCGGTGTCGATGCAATCGCTAAAGACGCGGGCGGCTTCTTTTTCGAACCCGTCGCGCAGCATCATGCCGGTCACGCTGTCGCGCGGCAGCCCGCCGCCGCCCAGCTTGCTGAAACCGCCGGCCGCAGCCAGCAGCACCGGCAGGCCGAGCGCCACCGAGAGCAGAGCCGTTTCACCGCCAAGCCAATAGGTTGCCAGGGTCAAGGCAGGCAGAAAGGCAAGCACCGGAGGCCCGAAAAGTGCCGGGGCAAGCGATTGCCGGAGCCGTGCCAGGAGACCTGAACCCGTATTTGTCATTCTCAGACCCTTTGTCTGCAGCCAGTCGTTCGGGCCTGAGACTAAGGCGCTGTTCTAACCCGGGGGTTAACGCAGCCTGGGAATTCCGGGGATTTCGGGCTCAATATCGGTATTCTTCAGTTCCAAACCCGCGAAATCGAACAGTTTCGGGTCCAGAAGATGCGAAGGCCGCGCATTCATCAGCGCCCGGAACATCACCTGGCGGCGGCCGGGCGAATTTGATTCCCACTGGTCCAGGATCTGTTTCACCTGCTGGCGCTGCAGCCCGTCCTGGCTGCCGCAAAGATCGCAGGGAATGATTGGATAGTTCATGGAACGGGCGAATTTCTCGCAGTCGGCTTCTGCCACATGGGCGAGGGGGCGGAACACAAAGAGGTCGCCTTCCTCATTGACCAGCTTGGGCGGCATGGTGGCCAGGCGGCCGCCCTGGAAGAGGTTCATGAAGAAGGTTTCCAGGATGTCGTCGCGGTGATGGCCCAGCACCACCGCCGAGCAGCCCTCCTCACGCGCGATGCGGTAGAGGTTGCCGCGGCGCAGGCGCGAACACAACGCACAATATGTACGCCCCTGCGGCACTTTGTCGACCACAATGCTGTAGGTGTCCTGGTATTCGATCCGGTGCGGCACGCCCATCTTTTCCAGGAACTCCGGCAGCACGGTGGCCGGAAATCCGGGCTGGCCCTGATCGAGGTTGCAGGCCAGCAGATCCACCGGCAGCAGGCCGCGCCACTTCAGCTCATAGAGCACTGCCAGCAGGGTATAGCTGTCCTTGCCGCCTGACAGGCAGACCAGCCATTTCGGCGTGCTGCCGTCTTCGCGGCGCTCGACCATGCCGTATTGTTCGATCGCCTCGCGCGCGTAACGCACGATGCGTTTCCTGAGCTTCTTGAACTCAGTGGTCGCGGGGGCGCCGGCAAACAGCGGATGGATTTCGTCCAGATCATCATCAAGCATGGCCGCGCCCTAGCCGAGGCTGCGCGTTTTGCCAAGGAAAAAAGCTGTGCGGCACTGTGGGGCGGGGGCTAAGCTTGCACGGTAAGGCGATTTGATCAGTGAGGGTATTTGATGAGCGAGGAAAGCAAGGAGGCGCGGATCGTCCGCAAGGCCGTGGGCGAGGCGGAGACCGGCCTGAAAGGCCTGGAGAAAGAGCTGCGCGGCGTGGTCAAGCAGTTCGAGAAGGGCGCAATGACGCCCGCCAAGGGCAAGGCCGCGGCGCAGAAGGTCACCGCTTTCATGAAAAAGCAGGCGCAGGTCACCAAGCTGCAGAACGCGCCGTTCTTCGGTGAGCTGCCCGTGGATGTGCAGGACGGGGTGACCTGGCTCGACAGTGTGGTGAATGAGCTGAACAACGTGCTGGGGCGGCTGGCCGGCGCGCTGAAGCTGATGCAGAAGAAGCCGGACAAGGATTACGGCATCCTGGTCAAGGCGTCACGCGAGCTGGAGAGCTATATCAGCCAGCCGCCCAAGGGCGTGGGCACCCTGCTGAAGGCGGCCAAGGCGGGCAAGGCGGCGGGCGATCCGATGATGGCCTTCCTGCCGTTCATCATCCTGATGTGGATGATCGTCGACACCATCGTGCGCGGGCTGAACCGGAAGAAGTGAGTTTAGTCTTTCCTGTCCGGCACCGGGTCATAGCCGTCACCGCCCAAGGGGTGGCAGCGCCCGATGCGGCGGATGGTGAGCCAGGCGCCTTTGATGGCGCCGTGCTTCTCCAGCGCTTCCAAGGCATAAGCCGAGCAGGTGGGCTGGTAGCGGCAGTTGAAGCCGACCCAGGGGCTGAACAGCAGCCGGTAGGCGCGCACGGGCAGGGCAAAGATATGAGCCAGCGGGGTCATGGCGGATAGATAGGAGCGGGGCGGCCAGGTGGCAATGCGGCCAAAGAGCCAGCCGGTTATTGGCTGTGGATCTTTTTTAGCGCGTAGATCAGGTCGCGCTTCAGCTCTTCGAACGGGCGTTGGTCCGTTTCCACGGCGCGGCCGATCAGCACGTAGTCCCAGCCGGGGCGGCCGTGGATGGGCAGAATCATCCGTGCGGCCTCGCGCAGGCGGCGCTTGGCGCGGTTGCGGGCCACCGCGTTGCCGACTTTCTTGGAGCAGGTAAAGCCCATGCGGATGCCGCCGTCGTCGCGGCGGTTCCGGCCCTGCACCATCATGCCCTTTGTGCCCTGCTTGCGGGCAGGCGGGCGGGCGCAGGCGAGGAAATCACGGCGCTTGGCCATGACCTCGATCTTTTGCGCGGGTGATGCGCAAACGGACACCGCCGGAGGCGTGTCCCCTCGGGCAGCGTTGCCGTCCTTGGGGGCCTCCGGCGGTGTCATGTCCGTCAGAACGGGAACTGAGCTTATGCGCTCAGTTCTTTGCGGCCGCGTGCGCGGCGTGCGTTCAGGATCTTGCGGCCTGCCTTGGTGGCCATGCGCGCACGGAAGCCGTGGCGGCGTTTGCGAACCAGGTTCGAAGGCTGATAGGTGCGTTTCATCGCTCCGGTCTCCACATTTTATCTTCGGGTGCGCGGAATCGCCCGCCCGGGGTCTATCTCGAAGCCCGGTCTTTAGGAGGGAATGGCAGGTAAGTCAAACCCTGCGGGGCGGGTTTTCGGGGAGATATGCAACATTTCTGCCAAAAACCGCACCGGCACGGCCTCCGGGCAGGGGGGATGTAACATCCGGGCAGTGATTCTGCCACAAAGCTCACGAATCCGGGGGCAGGTGATCAAGCGGGCGTGAGCAGGGCTGCCGTGCCCTCGCATGCGGGCCATTTAACACGTAGCAACAAAAGGCACCTATTAGAGACGGACATATGACCGATATGAGCGAGACCCCGAAAACCGATTCCCAGCCCAGTACAGATCCGGCGGCCAAGCCGGGACTGGCCCGCCATCTGCCGCTGATTGCCGTGGTGGCGGTGGCGCTGATCGGGGCAGTGACGCTGAAGGACTACCTGACCTTTGACACGCTGCGCGACAACCGCGAGGCGCTGATGGCGTTCCGTGACCAGAACTACGCGGGGCTCGCGGCGCTGTTCATCGGCATTTATATCGTGATCGTGGTGTTCTCGCTGCCGGGTGCCGCGGTGGCCTCGGTCACCGGCGGGTTCCTGTTCGGGCTGGTTACCGGGACCGCCTTCAACGTGATTTCGGCGACCATTGGGGCGGCAGGGATTTTTCTGGCCGCGCGCTGGGGGCTGGGGGCGACGCTGACCGCCAAGATGGAATCGGCCGAGGGCCGGGTGCAGATGCTGAAACAGGCGCTGCGGCAGAACGAGATCGAGGTGCTGCTGCTGCTGCGGCTGGTGCCGGCGGTGCCGTTCTTTGTTGCCAACCTGCTGCCTGCGCTGGTTGGGGTAAAGTTCCGCAACTTCCTGTGGACCACCGCGGTGGGCATCATTCCGGGCGCTATCGTCTTTACCTGGATCGGGGTTGGTCTGGGCGAAGTCTTTGACCGCGGCGAAAGCCCGGACCTGAGCCTGTTGTGGGAGCCGCATGTGATCGGGCCGATCCTGGGCCTGTGCGTGCTGGCGGCGATGCCGATTATCGTGAAATCCATCCGCGGCAAGAAGAACGAGGACGTCTGAACATGAGCAGCATTGAATGTGATCTCCTGGTTATCGGCGCCGGGTCCGGAGGGCTGTCGGTGGCAGCCGGGGCCAGCCAGATGGGCGCTGATGTGGTTCTGCTGGAGGGCCACAAGATGGGCGGCGACTGCCTGAACTACGGCTGTGTGCCCTCCAAGGCGCTGCTGGCCAGCGGCAAGGCGGCGCATGTGCAGGCGCAGGCACAAGCCTTTGGCGTGGCGGATCAGCTGCCGCAGGCGGACTATGCCGCGGCCAAGGACCATGTGCAGGCAGTGATTGATACCATTGCACCGGTGGACAGCCAGGAGCGGTTTGAAGGTTTTGGCGTGCGGGTGATCCGCGAGTTCGGGCATTTTGTGTCGCCTACTGAGGTCGAGGCCGGCCCGCACCGCATCAAGGCGCGGCGGGTGGTGATTGCCACCGGCTCCTCGCCGCTGGTGCCGCCGGTCCCGGGGTTGGACACCGTACCTTATGAAACCAACGAAACCCTGTTTGAGCTGCGCGAAAAGCCGGAGCATCTGCTGATCATCGGCGGCGGGCCGATCGGCATGGAGATGGCGCAGGCGCATGTGCGCTTGGGCAGCAAGGTCACCGTGATCGAGGGCCTCAAGGCGCTGGGCAAGGATGATCCTGAGGCGGCGGCCGTTGTGCTGGACAATCTGCGGGCCGAGGGCGTGGAGATCGTCGAGGGCGCCATGGTGTCCCGCGTCGGCGGCCAGGCTGGGGCCATCGAGGTCGAGACCAAGGACGGCAGTACCTTTAAGGGCAGCCACCTGCTGATGGCGGTGGGGCGCAAGGCCAATATGGAGCGCTTGAACCTGGCGGCCGCCGGGATTGAGACCCAGGGCAATGGCATCAAGGTGGATGAGAGCCTGCTGACCACTAACAGGAAAGTATACGCCATCGGCGATGTCGCGGGCGGGCTGCAGTTCACCCATGTGGCGGGCTATCACGCGGGCATCATCATCCGCTCCGCCCTGTTCGGCCTGCCGTCTAAGGCCAGGACCAGCCATATCCCCTGGGCCACCTATACCGACCCGGAACTGGCGCAGGTGGGGCTGACCGAGGCACAGGCGCGCGATATCTACGGCGTCAAGCTGGAGGTGGCGCGGTTCGATTACCACCACAACGACCGCGCCATTGCCGAGCGCAAGACCAAGGGGTTCATCAAGGTGATGGTGTTCAAGGGCCGTCCGGTCGGCGTTACCATCGCGGGCCATCAGGCAGGCGAGCTGATCGGTTTGTGGTCGATGGCCATCGCCAACAACCTGAAAATGAGCCAGGTGGCGGCGATGGTTGCGCCTTACCCCAGTATCAGCGAAGTTAACAAACGGGCGGCGGGGGCCTATTTTTCCCCGCGATTGTTTGAGAGTAGCTTTGTGAAACGCGCAGTGCGCTTTGTTCAGCGCTGGATTTCTTGAGGCAAAGGCGGCGGAATGCTCAACACGCTTTCGGGCAGATTCCTGATCCTGACCACGGTCTTCGTGATGCTGGCCGAGGTTTTGATCTTCGTGCCGTCGATTGCGCGGTTCCGCGAGGATTACCTGTCTGACCGGCTGCAGCGGGCGCAGATCGCCTCCTTGGCGCTTTTGGCCGACGACATGCTGGAGACAGAGCTGGAAGCGGAGCTTCTGGAGAACGCGGGCGTCTACAACGTGGTGCTGCGCCGCGATGAAATCCGCCAGCTGATGCTGGCCTCGCCCATTCCGCAGCAGATCGGAGCGACCTATGATCTGCGCATGGCAGGTGCCATGACGCTGATCAAGGATGCGGTGATGCGGCTGTCGCGGCCGGAAAACGAGATTATCCGGGTGATCGGCGCACCGGTGCGCGATGCCGGTCTGCTGATCGAGGTCACGATGGAAACTGCGCCCTTGCGGGCGGCGATGATAGACTACGGGGTGCGGATCCTGATTCTGTCGGCGGTGATCTCTGTGTTCACTGCCTTGCTGCTGTTTGTGGCGGTGCGGATTGTGCTGGTGAAGCCGATCAAGGGTGTGGTCGGCTATATGCAGCGCTATGCGGCCGCGCCGGAGGATGCGCGCGGTATCATCCACCCCAGTTCCGGCGTGGTGGAGCTGCGCGAGGCGGAAGAGGCGCTGATGCAGCTGCAGACCGAGCTCACCCATGCGCTGAAGCAGCGCGAGCGGCTGGCGCAGCTGGGCGGCGCCGTGGCCAAGGTGAGCCACGATCTGCGCAACATCCTGACCTCGGCGCAGCTGTTCACTGACCGTATCGAGATGAGCGAAGACCCTCTGGTGCGGCGCCTGGCGCCGAAGCTGGTGAATTCGATCACCCGTGCGGTGTCCCTGTGCGAAGGCACGCTGGCCTTTGGGCGGGCAGAGGAGCCGTCGCCCACCTTTGCGGTGGTCTGCCTGCATGAAGTCGCGGCGGATATAGCCGAGAGCGAGCTGCTGGCCGCGGACAGCGCCCTGGTGGAGATCGTCAACGCCGTGCCCAAGCCGATGATGCTGCGCGCCGATCCGGAACAGCTGTTCCGCATCGTGATGAACCTGGTGCGCAATGCCCGGCAAGCGATTGCAGGCACCGGCCAGCCGGGCCGCATTACCATCAGCGCCCAGGAAGAAGACGCGGCCTGGTGGATCACCGTGGCCGACACCGGCCCCGGCCTGCCGAAAAAGGCACAGGACAATCTGTTCACACCGTTCCAGGGCGGGGCGCGCAAGGGCGGCACCGGGCTGGGGCTGGCGATTGCCGGCGAGCTGGCCCGCGGCCATGGCGGCTCAGTGTCGCTGAAGGAAACCAGCGCCGAAGGCACGGTGTTCGAGATCTGCCTGCCAAAAGGCGACGGCACCCTGTGACGGACGCCCGCGGCCTGCAGGCGGGAATGCGGCAGGCGGGAAAATAACGGACTGGAATATGACAGGCGGGTGAAACTATTTTTGTTTTTGGGGTTGCACCCGCGCAGTGCTAAGATTAAACCCCGCCGCAGTGGACCGATAGCTCAGCTGGATAGAGTACTTGACTACGAATCAAGGGGTCGGGGGTTCGAATCCTCCTCGGTCCGCCACTTCCCAAATTGCCGGATATTAAGCAGAACTGACCTTTTCGTCAGATTGCTGGTCCGGCTGCTACTTCCGGCCTCCGGCGCCTCTGCCGCCGGACGTCCGGTACATCCATGGTGCCATACTCCGGCCGCCGCCTGTAACAGGCCGCATCGCCCAACTCCCGGGGTATCCCTGCCATGCAATGCGGCTGCGTGTGTGGCCGCAGTGGCGAATGCCGGCGGCGCCACGACCTCAGAGAGCCATGAGCCAGTTTTTGAAATGCCTGACTGCAGCGCGTTCCTGATCGCCGGCGCGGCAGACAAAATAAAGTCCCCGGTCCAGCGCGACACTGGTGTCATCAAGGCGGACCAGCCGGCCATTCTCCAGATCCCGCGCAGCCAGCAGATGCCTTGCCAGCGCCACGCCCTGACCATCAATTGCGGCCTCCAGCAAAACAGCGCTATCCACGTATTTGATATTCTGTGCGATGATCTGACCGCCGCGAATCCCGGCCTGTTCGGCCCAGATCTCCCACCCGGCGTTGAAGGCATCATGCAGCAGTGGAAGACGCGCAATCTGCTCTGCGCGCATCGGCAGATCAGCAGTATCCACTATAGATGGCGAGGCAACAGCAATCAGTTCCTCCCGCTGGATCAGCTCGTGGTGCAGCCCATCCCAGCCGGGTTCCCCGAATCGAAGGGCCACATCAACCTCCGCTGCATCGAAGTCGGCAAAGGCATCATTGGTATCCAGCAGCAGGGCGATGCCAGGATGCTTCTTCTGAAACGACGCCAGCAATGGCACCAGCCATTTGAGCGCCAGCGAGGTCGAAAGGGACACTGTGATCGACTGGCGGGGGGTCATCCGCTTGACGTCCCGGACCCCCAGCAGCAGCGCCGAGAACGCCCCGCGGGTTGATTGGTGCAAACGCTCGCCAGCATTCGTCAGTTCGACGCCATTGGGACGGCGGTGAAACAGGCTGACCCCAAGGTGCTGTTCCAGCAGTTTGATCTGGCGGCTGATTGCCCCATGGGTGACGTTCAGGGCATCTGCGGCCTTGCTCAGGCTGGAATGCGTCGCCGTCTCATCAAAGGCTTGCAGGGCGCGCAGGTGTCTCAGGGTCTTGGCCATGTGAGAAAACCTAACATCAAGCTGCATTAAACTCGATAGGTTTCCTTGGATGCAGCGGGTTACATTGAGGAATGATTAAAAAACCTCACACCAGATTGCCACATGGAAGGAGACGGCCATGTCCGGATTGAAAGTCGCCTTAATGACGGGAACCGGCCAGGGAATTGGCCGGGGCTGTGCCGTCGAAATGGCCAAAGCAGGCTACAAGGTCTCTCTGATGTCTCCGTCGGAGCGTTCGATCGAACTGGCAAAAGAGCTGGGGGGCATCGGCCGCCGCGGCTCGGTGCTTGAGGCTGATGATCTGCAAGCAATGATCGACGCCACAATGAGCAAATATGGGCGCATTGACGCGATTGTCAGCAATATGGGGCATGGCGGCACGGTGCCTGAGGCCATCAAGACAGTGGGCTTTGACGCAGATTTTGACGGGCCGCTTTTGGAGCTTAGCGACGAATTATGGCACGAAAGCCTGGACATGTATGTGCTGAATGTCGTCAAGATCGCCCGCATCGTGACACCCATCCTGATCGAACAGGGGGGCGGCGCCTTCGTGAACATCTCGTCCATGAACACCATTGAACCCCGTGCCCCCTATCCGATGAGCATGCTGCGCGGGGCATTGCACAGCTTTTCAAAGCTCTACGGGGATCGCTATGCCCGCTATAACATCCGCATGAACAATCTGCTGCCAGGGTTTTGCGAGAACGTGAACCTGTCTGAACGGGCACGCCGGGAAATCCCTGCGCAGCGGCCGGCAACATTTGAGGAGATCGGCCAGGCCTGTGTGTTCCTGGCCAGTGATGGCGCGCGCTATATCAACGGTCAGAGTATCCTGTCAGACGGTGGCATGAACCGTGCTGTTCGTTAGGGTCCTGACACTAGGAGCAAATCATGATCGTTAGAAGCCTCAAGAAGATCCTTGGCACTGAACGGGACGTTGCCGGCCCGGGCTGGAACAGCAGAAGACTGCTGCTTGCCTCCGACGGGATGGGGTTTTCGCTGACGGACACCATCATCAAACAGGGCGCAGTGCTTGAGCTTGAGTACACCAATCATCTGGAGGCCTGTTATTGCATCGAAGGCACGGGCCGGATCCGCCGGTCTGACGAACAGATGTGGAGCACATTGGAACCGTTTACGCTTTACGCCCTGGAGCAGCACGACCGCCACGTGGTGGAAGCGCTGGATGCGGACCTGCGGCTTGTTTGCGTCTTCAATCCGCCGCTGAGCGGCCGGGAAATACACAGGGAAGACGGAAGCTACGCGCCAGCCGGGGCTTGCAATACCTAGGCCGACAGTATCAGAGGGACGGTGAGGTCCTGCCAAGGCTCTTCAATGCGCGGGGGGCAGGGTACTCAGCTCATTGCGGATCTTCTCCAAGCTGAATCTCAATTCCTGTTCGGAGACACCGCCAAAGGCAAGGCGAATTGCTTGCGGCACCGCTTCGGTGATCGCATATGGCTCAGCTGAGGAGACTGCAATCCCCTGCTCGGACAAACGGGCAATTACGGGTTCTGCGCGTTTTCCTGTCTGCAGGGGCAGCCAAGTGAAACTTGCATTGGGATGCGCGCACATCGGAAACGCGCCGAGGATTTCCTGGCAAAGCCCTTGGACTTGCACACCCAGGGCGCGCCGCCCGGCTTCTAATTCCTGAACTGTTCCGTCCTCAATCCAATGTGTAACGAGTGCGGAAATCAAAGCGGGTGTGTTCCATGTGGTCGCCCGGATCACCCTGGAGGCCGCGCTGGTGAAGCGTTCGGGAACCGCAATGTAGCCGATACGCAGCCCCGTTGCGATATTCTTGGAGAAGCTGCCAACATAGACAGTCTGCTCTGGCAACAGGTCCACAAACCGGGGAGGCGGGTTGTTTTCAAGAAAGGCATACGCGCTGTCTTCAATCAGGATCAGATCGTGCCGCCGTGCCACATCGCAAATTGCCAGCCGGATGTCTTCGGGCATAACAGAACCCAACGGATTATGCACCGTCGGCATCAAGTAGAGCGCTTTGAGTTTCCGCTCCCGGCATAGTTTTTCGAGCTCGCCTGGGTTCATGAAGCCCTGACAGCCGGGCACGGCAACCAGTGAAATTCCATGCAGCCCTGCAACCGAAGCGAAACCAGGATATGTCAGGCCGTCCGTGCCGACGGCATCGCCGGTTTGCAGCAAGCCAAGAACGGCGATGGCCAGACTATGCTGGCCGCCTGACGTCAGGAATACGCGTTGCGGGTCCATCTGATCGGGCGCGGATGACAAGTAGCCGGCCGCAATTTTGCGTTCATGCGGCCGTCCTCCATGCGGCTGGTAGCGCAGCATGGCTTCCAGATCGCCGGAGGCCGCAAGCCGCTTCAAGCCGGATCGCAGGATTTCCGCGTCGCCGGCGCCGCCTGGGATGTTGAAAACCAGGTCTATCAGTCCGTCATTGCCGCCCTGCTCCAGCCCGAGTGTCAGTTGTAATGCCGGGTCGCGCACAAACATCCCCCGGCCGGCCTCTCCCAGGATCAAGCCTTGCCGCTTCAGCTCAGTATAGGCGCGGGTGGCTGTTGCGAGGGCGACACCGTGCTCTTCGGCAAAGGTCCGGTGGGTTGGCAGCCGGGTGCCCGGCGGGAGGTCGCCGTCTTTGATACGTTCCCCGATCAGCGCCGCCAGGTCTGTGTATTTCATCATAAGCGAAATGCCGCCGTCCTTAGTACAATAAAAGAATTGTACTGTTGCTGGCGCTGTGTCAACCAAAAGTAAGTTTGAATGGCGTGGGTACACTTATGGCGAAAATTCTTCCCTGCTCACTACTCGCTGCGGCACTGTTCACAGTGACCTTTGCCGTCAATCTTCAAGCCCCGCTGTACAGCGTATACGCTGCTGAAAGCGGTGTTGGCGCAACGGCGGTGACCTTTGCCTTTGCCGCCTATGCCGCTGGATTGATGCCAGCCCTGATGCTGCTGGGCGGCCTGTCCGACCGCATCGGGCGCCGGGTTCCGATTGCGATTGCGCTGCTGCTCGGGTTTGCGGCGACCGTGTTTCTTGTCCTGTCGCCAAGCTGGACGGTGCTGGTTACAGCCCGCTTCATGCTGGGTGCCGGAACCGGTTTAGCCACCACCGCGGGCACCGCCTATATGACCGAGGTCCTGGGGGAAGCCAAAGCCCGGCAAGCGGCTTTGTATGTCACCTCTGCAACCTCGCTTGGGTTTGGCGGCGGCGCCCTGGCAACGGGTATCAGCCTGGGCCTGCAGGGCCCCAGCATCATGCCGGCAAGCTTCCTGGTGCTGTTTGCCTTGGCGCCGGTTCTGGCAGGTTGCGCGCTGTTTTTACCCCGGGTGGATGTGCGTAAACCAGTGTCGATGCTGCGGCTGCCTGTCTTTCCGCCGCGGACCTGGCCTTTTGGCGTCGCACTTGCACTCGCCTGGTCCACCACAGGGATGACAATCGCCGTTGTTCCGTTGCAATTGGAGGCGCAGGGTTTTGGTGCCTATACGGGATTGGTCATATTCCTGGCGATCTTCGTTGGCTTTCTGTGCCAGCCGCTTGCCCGCCGGCTGAGCAGCGCCAGGGCTCTGCTTGCCGGGTATGTTCTGGTGCCTCTGGGCTTTCTGACGGTGCTGGGCGGAGTTTGGGCACAATCCATCATTCTGGTTCTTGCCGGAACCGGCCTGACCAGTTCCGCCAGCTACGGGTTCGTTTATCTCTCCGGGCTGTCGGAATTCTCCGTGCGGGCACCTGACAACCGGGCCCGTGCAACTGCTGGCCTGTTTGTCTACGCCTATGCCGGGTTCTCCCTTCCGGTCATCGCCAGCGGTGCGCTTGCCGATACGTTCGGTCTGTTGCCCGCTATGGGAGCCTTCTTCCTTGTCCTGCTGGCCGTGACGGCCTTGTCTGTCGCCGTCTGGCTGGTTCGCGCACCGTATAGTGAGGCAGAGCCCGCCTGATCAGATCTTTTGCAGGCCGCAAGGCTGGAACTATAGAAACCCTGCCGGTACCGCGGGGATCCTCGAAATTCCGCAGGGCGTGGGCGGCATTTGCTTCGGCCGGTTTTTGTAACAGCTTTCGCGGCAGCGCTCATGGCTGCAATCGGGGAAGGCTGGCGTTTTCGCGGCGGGGGTGGTTTTCTGGCCTTGTGCCCGAGCTTCCCGTAATCCGCTGCACTGAGGCCATGCTGAAGAGAAACGAAACCACTGAAATCCTGGTCCTGGTCACGCCGCATTTCAACCTGGCTGCGACAATGGCGTTCCTGGATCCGTTCCGGGCCGCAAACTACTTGGCCGGGAGGCAGCTGTTCCAATGGCATATTGCGAGCGAAGCCGGCGCGCTGTGCCGGGCCAGCAATGGGCTGGAACTTGCCGTCAGCGCGCTGGACACGCTGAAGCAGCTGCAACCGGATATTGTTGTTGTGTCCAGCAGCTGGACCCCCGAAGCCTTCACCGGCGAGCGCTTGCTGTCTGCAATACGGAAGTACGCCCGGGCGGGTATTTATGTGGCCGGGATCGATACAGCCGCCTTTATCCTGGCCCAGGCCGGCCTGCTGCGGGGACGGCGCGCGACGGTTCATTACGAGCATATCGACGCCTTTGCGGAAAAGTACCCGCACACCGAAGTCAGCGAAGATGTATTTGTTCATGAGGGCAGAACCGGAACCTGCTGCGGCGGGGCTGCGGCGGGCGAGTTTGCCTTGTTTCTGCTGCACGGGATTGTTGGTGATGCGCTGACAAACGACTGCGCGAAATACCTGTTTTACCGCAATCTGCGGGGGCTGGGCGCGCATCAGACAGACGATCAGCTGGAACCCTTGGGGAATACGGCGCCGCCCAAAGTCCGGGAAGCGATAGCCATTATGGAGCGCCACCTGGAGACGCTGATCAGCATTCCCGAATTGTGCAGGCTGGCCGGGGTGTCGCAGCGCCAGCTGAACCGGCTGTTCCAGGAATATGTGCGGACAAGCCCGCAACTGTACTACCGTGACATCCGGCTGGACCGCTCGCGCGGGCTGGTCACCCAGACGGAGCTGCCGATCTCCGAGATTGCCCAGGCTTGCGGCTTTCCAAGCCATGTGCATTTTGCCCGCGCCTATAAGCAGCGGTTCGGGCTGCCGCCGCGGCGGGACCGGATCGAAGGGCGGGTGCCTTTTGAATTCCGGGCCTGGCCCATGTACCGGCCGTTGGCAGCCCTGCAGAATGGCGAATAAAGTTCAATTGGTGGCTGCCTGGGTGCTGTAGGGGGATCGGCTTTTCGCGGATCATGTCTTTGACGACCTTAACAGGCAGGCAAAGGAGTGTTCAGCGTGACAGACCTACCGACCAAGGCCCAGTTCGCTAACATCGCAGAAGGATATTCCGCGGATGCGGGCAATTCGCAATCGCTGAAGGCGGATGCCTATGTTCAGCGCGAGTGGTTTGCCGCCGATCAGCGTGAAATCATTGCCAAGTCCTGGCAATGGGTCTGCCACGTGGAGAAGCTGCGCGACCCGGGTTCCTACGTCACCGTTGATATTGCGGGCCAGCCAGTGGTGGTGGTCCGGGACCGCGAGGGGGTGCTGCGCGCCTTTTACAACGTCTGCAAGCACCGCGCCCATGAGCTGCTGAAAGGCGAGGGCAGCACCACCCGCATCATGTGCCCCTATCATGCCTGGGTCTACAAGCTGGACGGCCAGCTGGTGCGGGCGCCGGAAACCGAGCATCTGGAGAATTTCAGCACCGGCGATATCTGCCTGGATCAGGTGCAGGCAGAGGAGTTTGCGGGGTTTGTCTATGTCAACCTGGATCCAGCTGCCGCGCCGCTGAGAGAACAGTCCGGCAATCTGGAAACCGAAATCCGCCATTGGGCGCCGGACATCGACCAGCTGACCTTCGGCCACCGTCTGACCTATGACATCAAGTCGAACTGGAAGAACGTCGTCGACAACTTCCTGGAATGCTACCACTGCCCGACCGCGCACAAGGATTTCTGCGATCTGGTGGATATGGACACCTACAAGGTTACCACGCATGGGATCTACTCCAGCCATATGGCGGATGCCGGTAAGGGCGCAAATTCGGCCTATGACGTGTCCAACGCCACCGTGCGCACCCATGCGGTCTGGTGGCTGTGGCCGACCACTTGCCTGATGCGTTATCCGGGGCGGTCCAGCATGATTGTCCTGAACATCATCCCGGTGGGGCCGGACCGGACGCTGGAAACCTATGATTTCTTCCTGGAAACGCCGGAGCCTGACGCGGGCGAGCTGGATGCTATCCGCTATTTGGATGAGGTGCTGCAGGTCGAGGACATCAATCTGGTGGAAAGCGTGCAGCGCGGCATGAACACGCCAGCCTTTACCCAGGGGCGCATCGTCAACGACCCCACAGGGTCGGGCAAGTCCGAGCATGCGGTGCACCATTTTCACGGGCTGGTGCTGGAGGCCTACGCCGGGGCCGCGGGATGACCCAGTCCAATATCGTCGTCATCATGGCCGACCAGCTGGCGCCGCATTGGACCCGCGCCTATGGCCACCCGGTGGCGAAGACCCCGCATATTGATGCGCTGGCGGCGCGCGGCATGCGGTTTGATGCGGCCTATTGCAACTCGCCGCTGTGTGCGCCTTCGCGGTTTGCCTTCATGTCCGGGCAGCTGATCAGCCGCATTGCCGCCTATGACAACGCCAGCGAATTCCGCGCCTCGGTGCCGACCTTTGCCCACTACCTGAAAGCACTGGGATACCGCACCTGCCTGTCCGGCAAGATGCATTTTGTCGGCCCGGACCAGAAACACGGCTTTCAGGACCGGGTGACCACAGACATCTATCCGGCGGATTTTGCCTGGACCCCGGACTGGGAGGCCCCGGATGAGCGGATCGGCAAGTGGTATCACAACATGGAAACGGTCAAGGAAAGCGGTGTCGCGGTTGCCACCTACCAGACCGACTACGACGACGAGGCCGGATTTGCCGCGCGCCGCTGGCTGATTGACCGGGGCCGCGCGCGGGCCGCCGGGGAGGAGGCGCCGTTTTGCCTGGTGGCGAGCTTTATCCACCCGCACGACCCCTATGTCGCTAAACCGGAGTGGTGGGATCTTTACGAAGGCGAAGAGATCCCGATGCCCGAATATGTGCCAAGCCTGGAGGCGCAAGATCCGTTTTCGCGGCGTGTCCTGGACGGGATTGAAGCCAGTGTCGTCCCATTGAGCGACGAAGAGCTGCGCCGCGCCCGCCGCGCCTATCTGGCCAATGTCAGCTATTTCGACAGCAAGGTTGGTGAAATCGTCAAAGCTGTCGACGAAATCGGTGCGCGTGAGGACACGATCATCATCGTCACCGCCGACCACGGCGACATGCTGGGGGAGCGCGGGCTGTGGTACAAGATGAACTTCTTTGAGCATTCCGCCCGGGTGCCGCTGGTGATGGCGGGGCCGGGCATTCAGCAGGGCAGGGCCGCAAATGCCTGTTCGCTGATCGACCTGCTGCCAACCTTTGTCGATATCGCGGGCGGCGATGCGGCGGTGCTGGGGGAACCGGTGGATGGCCGCTCGCTGCTGCCGCTGGCCCGCGGAGAGGCGGATCCGGTGGATGAAGCGATTGGCGAATACTGCGCCGAGATGACGCCTTATCCGGTCTTCATGATCCGGCGCGGGAGCCTCAAGTACATCCATTGCGACGCCGATCCGCCGCAGCTGTATGATCTGGCCCGGGACCCTTTGGAGACCAGGAACGTGGCACGCGATCCGGCCTATGCGAAGGCCGCTGCGGGTTTTGCGGCAGAGACCCGCAGACGCTGGGACAGCGAGGAACTGCGCCGCAACATCATTGCCACCCAGAAATCCCGCCGCGTCCTGCATGCCGCCATGGAAGCGGGGGCCGGGGAGCATTGGGATTACAATCCGCCCTCAGATGCCGGCCAGCAGTATGTGCGCAACCACATGGACTGGACCGTGGCTGCTGAGCACTACCGTTTGAACCCGGGGAACACAGATGACAGGAAAACTTGACGGCAAGACCGCATTGGTCACGGGCGGGCGCGGCGGCATTGGCCGCGCCATTGTTGCGCGGTTCCTGCGCGAAGGCGCGCGGGTTTATGCGGCCGATCTGACCCCGCAAGGATCGTTAGCGGCGCATGACGAGGACGGCAGCATCTTCGTCAAGCTGGATGTCACCCAAGAGGCTGATGCCATCGCCGCGATGGAACAGGTGAAATCAGAATCCGGAAGGCTGGACATTCTGGTCAACGCCGCCGGGATCGAGATTGAAAGGACCATCGAGGACACCACGCTGGAGGAGTGGAACCGCAGCTTTGCGGTGAACTGCACCGGCACTTTCCTGGCGTCGAAATACGCGCTGCCATTGCTGCGCGCGGCGGCCAAATCGGGCAGCAGCGCCAGCATCATCAACTTCGGCTCCTATGACGGGTTCATCGCCGATCCCGGTCTTGCCGCTTATTGCGCCACCAAGGGCGCGGTGCATGCGCTGACCCGGGCGATGGCCTGCGACCATGGCCCCGAGGGCATCCGCGTCAACGCCATCTGTCCCGGCTATATCGACACGCCGATGCTGCAAAGCTTCTTTACTGGCGATGGCTCTGGCGGCGGCGGCAAGACCATCGGTCAGCTGCAGCAGGCGGTGCGCGATGTGCATCCGATGCGCACCTATGGCACGCCGGAGGATATCGCCAACCTGGTCAACTGGCTGGCCTCAGAGGAGGCGCGCTATGCCTCGGGCCAGCTGTGGGTGCTGGATGGCGGGCTGTCGGCGCAAGTGCAGCAGATGAAGCTCTGAAGGGGAGAGACCATGCAGACAAAGATGCTGATCAACGGTGAATTGGTTTCCGGGGGCGGAGCGGCGCTGCCAGTCACCGATCCGGCCACGGGGGCTGAGATCACCCAGGTGCCTGAAGCCAGCCCGGAACAGGTGGAGGCCGCAGTGCGGACTTCCGAGGAGGCATTTGGCAGTTTTTCCCGCAGCACCCCGGCGGAGCGGTCTGCACTGCTGCTGGCGATTGCCGGCTGCCTGGAAGCGCATCAGGAGGAACTGGCGGAGCTGGAAAGCCTGAATGCCGGCAAGCCCTGGCCTTCTGCCCGCGATGATGAGATGCCGCTGACCATTGACACCTTCCGCTTCTTTGCCGGCGCGGCGCGCACTATGACCGGCTCCGCCGCGGGGGAATATGCGGCAGGCCACACCAGCATGATCCGCCGCGATCCGGTGGGGCCGGTGGCGGCCATTGCACCCTGGAACTATCCGCTGATGATGGCCGCCTGGAAACTGGCGGCGCCGATCGCGGCGGGCTGCACCGTGGTGCTGAAGCCCTCTGAGCTGACGCCTTTGTCGACGCTGCGTCTGGCGGAGCTGTTGAACGGGATCCTGCCGAAGGGCGTGCTGAACGTGATCCACGGCACCGGGTCGGGTATCGGCGATCAGCTGATCAACAGCCCGCAGATGGAGGCCATCACCGTCACCGGCAGCCCGGCCACCGGCATGGCGGCGATGCGCGCGGCAGGCAATCAGATCCGCCATGTGCATCTGGAGCTGGGCGGCAAGGCCCCGGTGATCGTCTTTGACGATGCTGATATCGAGGCGGTTGCCGAAACCATCCGCTACGGCAGTTTC
Organism: Leisingera sp. ABD4_442; assembly: GCF_056160905.1. Classification (NCBI taxonomy): domain Bacteria; kingdom Pseudomonadati; phylum Pseudomonadota; class Alphaproteobacteria; order Rhodobacterales; family Roseobacteraceae; genus Leisingera; species Leisingera sp. ABD4_442. The sequence goes on from NZ_JBSWYB010000002.1 coordinate 248,901, forward strand.
TTCAATGCAGGCCAGGACTGCGCCCAGCCTTGCAGGGTGCTGGCGCAGGAGGGTGTCTACGGCAAGCTGGTCGCGGCGATTGAGGCGCAGGTCAGCCAGATCCGGACTGGTGCGCAAAAGGCTGAGGGCACGGAGATGGGGCCGGTCATCTCAGCCGCTCAGCGAGACCGGGTGGCGGGGTTCGTCGACCGCGCCCAGGCCGCTTGCGAGGTTGTGGCGGGCGGTTCCGCAGGGGAGGGGAAAGGCTTTTTCTACAGCCCGACGGTGCTGGCCAATGTCGGCAACGATGCTGAGGCCGCAACCAGCGAGATCTTTGGGCCAGTCGTGTCTGTCTCCCGCTTTGGCGAGGCTGAAGACGCCCTGCGTATTGCCAACAGCGGCCGCTACGGGCTGGCGTCGTCGGTCTGGACCGCCAATGTCGGGCGCGCGATGGAGATGACCAGCCGCCTGCGCTATGGCTTTACCTGGGTCAACACCCACGGCGTTGCCACTCCGGAGATGCCCTGGGCGGCAATGAAAGGGTCCGGCACCGGCTGCGACATGAGCGTCTATGCGCTGGATGCGTACACTTCGGTCCGGCATGTGATGGTGGCGCACTGATGCGGCTTGCAGGGAAAAGAGCGCTGATTACCGGCGGACGCCAGGGAATTGGCCGAGGCATTGCCGACGCCTTCCTGAACGAAGGCGCAACTGTCACCACCTGCGGCCGCGGGGATCGGCCTGAAGGACTGCCTGAGGCTGTCACCTGGCATAGTGTGGATGTTGCCGATGTTCAGCAGGTGGCAGAGCTGGCGCAGGCAGCCGGCACCATAGATGTTCTGGTCAACAACGCTGGCGTCCAGGTCGAGAAAACCGTTGCGGACAGCACCGATGCCGATTGGGACCTGGTCGTGGGGGTGAACTGCCGCGGGGTATTCAATGTGTGCCGGGCGTTCCTTCCGGTCATGTCCAAGGGGGCGTCGATCATCAATATCGGCTCCATCTCGGGCAACACCGCGGACCCCTCCATGGCGCTTTACAATGCATCCAAGGCTTTTGTGCATGGGCTGACGCGCTCCATCGCGGTGGATCACGGGCCTGATGTGCGCTGCAATGCGATCTGCCCGGGCTGGATTGAAACCGGCATGCTGGAGGCAGGTTTTGCCCTGTCAGATGATCCGCAGGCGGCGCGGGCGGACGCGCTGGCCCGCCATGCAACCCGCCGGTTCGGCCAGCCTGCCGACATTGCCGCCATGGCCGTCTGGCTGGCCTCTGACGAGGCGGGTTTCGCCACCGGGCAGCTGTTCACAATCGACGGCGGCATGACCGCCGCGTCGCCAATCAACACAGGGCTGTTCTGATGCCGGAAATCTCACATACCGCGGTTCTGGGCGCAGGCACCATCGGGGCCAGCTGGGCCGCCCTGTTCCTGGCTTCTGGCCGGTCCGTTACCGTTTACGACCCGGCCGAAGGTGCCGAGGCTGCCGTGCGGGCCTATATTGCTCAAGCCTGGGAAACTATGAGCGAACTGGGTCTGACAGCACGGGGCAATCCGGACCGGGTCAGCTTTGTGCGGTCCGCGCGCGAGGCCGTTGAAGGCGCGGGCTTTGTCCAGGAAAACGTCCCGGAGCGCCTGCCAGTCAAACACGCTGTTTTCGCCGAGATCGAACCCGCGATCGCACCTGGCGCCATTGTCGCCAGCTCCGCCTCCGGCCTGACGCTTGGCCAGATGCAGGCAGGCTGGCGCAAGCCGGACCGCTTCATCCTTGGCCACCCGTTCAATCCGCCGCATCTGATCCCCTTGGTGGAAGTGATGGGAAACGGTTTGACCGGTGCGGATGCGGTGCCGGCAGCCGAACAGTTTTACGCGGACATTGGCAAGATCACCATCCGCGTGAACAAGGAAGTTCCCGGCCATGTTGCCAACCGGCTTCAGGCCGCAGTCTGGCGCGAGGCGATCCATCTGGTGCAATCCGGCGTGGCCAGCGTTGGAGATATCGACAAGGCCATGTCCGCAGGCCCGGGGCTGCGCTGGGCGGCAATGGGGCCGACAACGCTGTTCAGTCTTGGTGCCGGATCAGGCGGACTGCCTGCTTTCTGCGATCACTTTGCCGGCACCTTCAATGGCTGGTGGGAGGACTTGGGGACGCCGCAACTTACCCCCGAAGTGGCAGACATGCTGGCGGAGGGGCTGGCCGAAGCGTATGGCGGCATGTCAGTCGACAGGCTGGCGGCGCTGCGCGACCGGAGAATCGTCCAGCTGCAGGCAGCTTTGGCCACGGTCAAAGAGGAGCCGTAAGCCGCCAGAGACAGTATGAGGCGTGGAGCGCGGCCCGCGGTTTGCCACGTAGCCAGGGAAATCAGATGTCCCAGGCCTGCCAGCAGCGGGCGCCGTAATCGCTGTTCATGTGAAAGACATCATTGGCGCGGTGCTGCTGGGTCAGCTCTTGGCGGAACAGGACGGATCCGCGGGAAAACTCGGCGCGGGTCATGATGCCCTGAGCGAGGGTTTCCGGCGGCTGGTGCAGGATCTGGAAGCCTTCGGCGGCAAGGCGGTCTTCAACTGCTTTCATGCGGGCCAGCACATAGGGCTGATCGCCGTTTTCCAGGATCGGGGTCATCTGAGCAGCCCGCCATTCAATGTCAAAGAGGGTTTCCGCGTAGAATGCCTGCCAGGCCAGGAACACGGGTGCATCCGTCACCTGCCTGACCAGGCGGGCACAATGCAACATCATGCTGCGGCCGATGTGGTCCCACAGGAGATCGTCGATGCAGGCGTCGCTGACATAGTGGGGCGCATCGCTGTTGCGGGTGCTGGGGGTGGCAAAGCGGCTGTAGTTCTGAAACACGGGCACTGGGAACAACCCCATCCCGCAAAGCAGGAAAGCATCGTAATCGGCGGCAATAGCGCCCTTGCCGGTGCCGGAGATGCTGCGGAAGAACGCCGCCGCTTCAGGATCCTGCGGCAGCAGCTGGCCATCGCTGAAGGCGAGGCTGGCCATGCCGCTGGACAGGGCACCAAAGAAATCCGGCACCAGGCCGGGGCGACGGCCGCCGCTTTCCCAGCCGCCTTTGAGCGCGGCAGTGTGCGAATTGCCCAGAACGCAGATCCGGCGGGTCATTTCGAGAAGCTCTCCAGCAGCACCTCTTCGCAGACGAGATCATCCTCTTCGGTGCCGGCGGTGGCCTGAGCGGGCGCGGCCTGCGGCGCCTGCGGGTTTTGGCCGCCGGGATCATGCTGGGCAAAAAAGGCCTGCATGGCGGTGTTCACCCCGGCCTCGCTGACGCTGCGCTGGTTGGGCTGAAAGAACATCCCGCGGGTGACCGGCGCGGTGATGATTTCAAAAGACGGAAAATAGTCGACATCGCGGTAGGTTTGAAACAGCTCTCCGGCCACGCCGCGCAGCACCGACTTGGAATAGGTGGAAGCCGCCAGAACATGCTGGCCAGTGGCAGTCGCCGTCAGCGGCACCGGCGACACAGAGACGATATACTGCGGGGTTTTTGCCCGCTCCCGTTTCAAAAGCCGCTTGAAGCGGATGAAATCCTGCAGGGTTTCGGAGTGGGTGAAATTCTTGAACTCATAAACCTCCGGATCGAAGGTTCCGGCAATGGTGCCGGGGGCGGTGGGAAAGACGGTGCCGCTGCTGCGGTGCAGCCAGGCTTCGGTCAGGCCGAATGTGAAGACAAAGATATCCATCTCCAGCAGCATCTGCCGGACCTGCGCCAGGTGGCGTTCGCGGGCTGCCAGCACTTCAGCCGGGCTGGCAAAGCCGCCCGGTTCGGTATTGGGGCGCTGTGCATCGAAATAGCGCCCGTCCTTTTCCCAGACACGGTCTTCTGGAACCGAATGGCCGAAGGCCTCCCGTGCGAGCTGCAGCAGCTGTGCGGCGGTGTAGATATTGCCATAGCGGCAGCTGTAGATGCCGAACTGGTATTTCTGCGCCAGCTCTGCGCCCATGCCGCGCGGGGCGGGCTCGTAATCCGGCACGTTGAACTTCCGCGCCCGAAGGTTGCGCGCGATATGCTGGGCGAAACAGCTGCCTGCGGTGGCGATAATCTGATCGCGGCGGATGCGGAATTTGCGCCGGTAGATATCCTGGATATCCAGCGGATACTGTTCTGCAACGCCGCTGCGCCAGAAGGCGCGGGCCGGAATGTCTTCGTAGGGAGATCTGCTCATTGGCTGTCCCTTGCTGCCTCTTGCGCGGCACTTGGAACGTGCCGCCGTTTTTGTTGCCTGCGATGATCCTAGGCGGTTTGCGGCGGAAATCAAAGCGGCCGCAGCGGCGGTTCCGCGGCTACTGTGCTGCTTCAGTACCGCTTTGCGGGGCGCTTTTGCCGGTCTGTCTGGCCGCCGCCGGCAAGGCGCGCAGCTCCTGCCCGAACCAGGAGACAAACTGCAACGCGGTGGAGGTCATGCCGGAGCTGTCTGAAACCACGAACTGAAAGACCCGGTCGCAAGGCATTTCCAGGCCCGGCAGCGCAATCAGGCCGCCAGCCGCCAGCGCTTCGGCGGTGTAGCTTTCCCGCAGCAGCGCCAGCCCGCGGCCCGATACAGCGGCCTGCAGGATCAGGTCGGCGTTGCTGAAGGTCAGCCGCCGCGGCCGGGTATTGGCGGATTTGCAGCCGCAGGAGGTGAACAGTTTCGACCAGTGGACGGTTTCATCCTCGTGAATCAGCTCTGCCTCAGCCAGCAGGGCGGCGGGGTCCTGCTTTGCCGGGGGCAGCCCGGCGGTCAGGGCGGTCCAGTAAGCCGGGGCGCAGACCACCTGCATCTTCTCGTCCGGCAGGGGCACCATGATGTCCTGCCAGGCGCTGCTGTCCGCGGCCTCGGTTCTGGGCAGAAGCCGGAGAGCGACGTCGATCTGATCCTTCTGCAGATCCTGGAAGCGGTTTGTGGCGCACACCCTGAGATTGATGTCAGGAAACAGGTCCAGGAACCGGTCCAGCCGCCCGTGCAAGACAATAGAGGCCAGCGACGGTGTCAGGCTGACAGACAGGACCTTTTGCTGCTGATAGGTGCCCAGCAGCTGGCCGATCTGCTCAACCTGATGGGTGGCGGTGCGTACCTCAAACAGGATGGAGCGCAGAATTTCCGTTGGCTCCAGCGTCTTGCCCTTGAGCCGGAACAGGCGCGCCCCCCATTTCTGTTCCAGCTTCTTGATGTGATAGGAGACCGTGGGCTGCGTCAGCCCCAGTTCCCGGGCCGCGGCAGAGACCGAGCACAGCCGCGAAACCGCATCCAGCGACCGCAATTCCTGCAGGGTGGGGAGGTATCGGTGCGCGACGCTCATGGCGGATCTATAGATTCCCTCTATGGTTGGGTCAATTCTGTGAAATTGCGGCCTTGGCGTGTTTGTGCTGAATGAATTGAACAAACAAGAAATTTGAACCGGGAGATGAAGATGAAAAAGCCTATTCTGGCCGCCATTCTGGGCCTGGCCGCCCTGCTGCCGATCGGAAGCGCTTCCCAGGCGGGTGAAGCGCTGGACCGGATCCTTGAAAAAGGCCTGCTGACTGTTGGCACCAACTCCGATTACAGGCCGAATTCATTCATGAATGCCGAAAACCGGCTGGATGGCTTTGATATTGAGGTTTCCGAAGAAATCGCAAAACGGCTGGGGGTCGGTGTGAAGTTTGTCACTCCGGGCTGGGAGGTGATGACTGCGGGGCGCTGGTCCGGGCGCTGGGACATGGTGGTTGGGTCGATGACGCCGACTACGGCACGGGCGGAGGTGCTGGATTTCCCGGCGGTCTATTATTTCAGCCCGGCGGTCTTTGCGGTGCACAAGACCTCAGAGGCCAAGGAGCTGTCGGATCTGAACGGCAAGGTTGTCGGGGTGGTGTCGGCCTCGACCTATTACCGCTACCTGGAGCATGACCTGAAGCTGGACGTGGTCGGAATGCCAAAGTTCTCCTATGAGGTCACACCGGCGCAAATCAAGACCTATGGCGACATCAACGAGTTTGATGACCTGGCGCTGGGCGACGGGGCGCGGCTGCACGCGGTGCTGCAGTCGGTGCCGGTGGTGGATGCGGCTGTGAAGTCCGGCCTGCCGGTCAAGCCCCTGGGCGCGCCGGTGTTCTTTGAACCGCTGGCGATTGCAACCGACAAGGGCGACGCAGAATTGAATGCCCGGCTGGCTGCCATCGTGGAGGAGATGAAGGCGGATGGCACCCTGGCGGCCCTGTCCTCCAAATGGCACGGCGTCGATCTGGTGTCGCAGAAGTAAGGCCGCGGCATGATCACCTTGTTCAAGGCCCGGTTCGACCACGGGCCGAGACGGCTGAAGTTTGCGGCAGCCCTGGCGCTGCCGCTGTTCGGCCTGGCCCTGATGCTGCCGGGCGGACCCGGCGGCTGGAGCGGGCTGCTGCAGCCCGCCTTGCCGCCGGAAACCCTGGCTGGGCCCTGGGGCCGGTTCTCGGCGGGCTTTATGGCCTTTCTGATATCCGGCGGTGTATTTTATGCGCTGCTGGGGCTGGACCGGGCCAAGCAGGCCTATGCGGCCTGGGGCGGGCTGGCGGTTGCGGCGCTGTTCCTGTTCACCTCCTTTGACCTCAGCTTTGGCTTCATTGGCAGCAAGCTGCCGTACCTGCTGTCCCAGGGGGCAGTGACAACGCTTTATGTGTCGGCGGTGTCGATTACGCTGGCCTTTTTCTTTGCTCTGGCAGGGGCGGTTGCGAAACTGTCCGGGATCGGCGTGCTGCAGGGGATCGGGGCATTTTATACTTCCTACTTCCGGGGCACGCCGCTGCTGGTGCAGCTGTTCCTGATCTACATGGGACTTCCGCAGATCGGCATCATCGTGGACCCGGTGCCGGCGGCCATTGCGGCGCTGTCGCTGGTCTATGGCGCCTATATGACTGAGATCTTCCGCTCCGGCATCCAGTCGCTGCCGGCCGGGCAGTGGGAGGCGGCAGATGCGCTGGGACTGAGCCGGCTGGCCACCTTCCGGCTGGTCATTCTGCCGCAGGCTATGCGGGTGATCGTGCCGCCGACGGGCAACCAGTTCATCGCCATGCTCAAGGACAGCTCCCTGGTCAGTGTGGTCGGTGTCTGGGACATGATGTTCCTGGCGCGTACCATCGGCCGCGCAGACTTCAGGATCCTGGAAATGCTGATCACCGCTTCGGTGGTTTACTGGGGCATGTCGATCCTGCTGGAGCTGGTGCAGAAGCGGATCGAGGATCACTACAGCAAGTCCTTGAAACGCTGATCTGCGCGGCAGCGGAAACTCTCACAAAGGCATTCAAGATGACATTTCACAGCACTAAGCCGTCTGCGGCGGTTGCCGTCATGGCAAATTCCGGCCTGGATCCGGACACCGGCCTGACCACTCAGACCATCGACGACAAGTACCTGACCGCCGTGCTGCAGGGGTGCCAGGCGCTGCCGGTGCCGGTTCCGACATTGCTGGAGCCGACGCAGATTTCTGCAGTGCTGGACCGGGTCGACGGGGTGATTCTGACCGGTGATCAGTCCAATCTGGACCCGGCGCTCTATGGCGGCAGCGGCACCCGGCAAAGCCATGGGCCGTTTGATCCGCAGCGCGACCGTGCCGCCCTGTGCCTGATCAGCGGCGCGCTGGCGCGCGGGATGCCGGTGCTGGGCCTGTGCCGCGGGTTTCAGGAAATCAACGTGGCGCTGGGCGGGACGCTGCGGGCCGATATCACCGGGCCGGACCGGTTTCCCAGCCATCCAGCGCTGGAGAAATCCACGGATCCCGAGGTGATCTACGGCGGCAAGCATGCGGTCCAAGTGGACCAGGAAACCCGGCTGGGCGCGGAAATCGGTGAACGCCATGCGATGGTCAATTCGGTTCATGTGCAGGCGATCGGCAGGCTGGCCGCCGGCCTGAGGGTGGTTGCGGTGTCGGACGACGGGCTGGTGGAGGCCTTTGAGCACGAAACTGCCCCCGGTGTTTTCGGGGTGCAATGGCATCCGGAGTACCGCCCTGGGCGCTCATCCGTGTCGCAGGCGGTGTTCCGGCATTTTGCCCGCCATTTGAAGGCCGCCGGATCCCGGCCGCAGGCCCCCGCGCTGCAAAACTGTTGATGCCGCTTCTGCCGTCCGGCCCGGACACGGCCGCGCCCGGCAGCTGCAGGAAAACATGACCTATCACTTCCTGGCCGGCCTGTGGATGGAGGATTGGGGCGATGAGATCACCGAGAGCATCCGCATGGGTGCGGATGCGCCGGAATGCCTGCCGCAGGTGCCGCGCAGGCTGTTCGTGAAGGGTTGATTTGGACTGGCCTGGTAACTGCGAGGGCGTGGAGCCGCAGGCGCTGTCAGGGTGAGAAACAGCCGGAGGCAGAGGGAGGGCGTGCATTGCCCGGCTGTTCCCCCCTTCAAGGCAGGTGCGCCTAACCCTTTGCAAAGGATAAGCTATTCAATTCGCGCATAGCCCCGATGTGCGTCCTGCATACCCTATGCGATATCGGCATTTCACAGTTCCTGCGCCGCAGGATAGCGTTTGCGCCATAATCACAGGGGAGTATGCCTTATGACGAAATTTGTCAGAAGCCTGGCGGCTGCTGCGGTGGTGGCGATGGCACCGGTTGCCTATGCCGAAACCACCGTGCGCGTTGCTTATGACGCTGACCCAGTCTCGCTGGATCCGCATGAACAGCTGTCCGGCGGCACGCTGCAGCTGTCGCACATGGTCTTTGACCCGCTGGTGCGCTGGACCCAGGACCTGCAGTTCGAACCGCGCCTGGCCGAAAGCTGGGAGCAGATCGACGGCACCACCATGCGCTTCAAGCTGCGCAGCGGCGTGACCTTCCACAGCGGCAACCCGCTGACTGCCAAGGACGTCGACTGGACCTTTGACCGCCTGAAGCAAAGCGACGACTTCAAAGGCATCTTCGCACCGTTCACCGATGTCGAAGTCGTGGATGACATGACCTTCGATCTCAAGACTTCGGAGCCTTATCCGCTGGTCCTGCACACCGCGACCTACATCTTCCCGATGGACAGCGCTTATTACACCGGCACCACCGATGGCGGCAAAGACAAGTCCGAGATCGTCAAGCACGGCGACAGCTTTGCCTCGCGCAATGTCTCCGGCACCGGCCCGTTCGTTGTGTCCGAGCGTGAGCAGGGCGTGCGCGTGGTGTTCGACCGCTTTGATGGCTACTGGGACGCAGACGCCGGCAACGTCGACAAGATCGTGCTGACCCCGATTAAGGAAGACCCGACCCGCGTGGCCGCGCTGCTGTCCGGCGACGTGGACTTCATCGCGCCGGTTCCGCCGACCGACCTGAAGCGCGTGGCGGATGCAGAAGGCGTTGACCTGATCACCATGCCCGGCACCCGCATCATCACCTTCCAGATGAACCAAAACCGCGTCGAGGCCTTCAAGGACGCCCGCGTCCGCAAGGCGATCGACTATGCCGTGAACAACGCAGGCATCGTTGACCGCATCATGCGCGGCTTCGGCACCGTCGGCGCACAGGCAAGCCCGGCCGGTTACCTGGGCTACAGCGAAGATCTCGCGCCGCGCTTTGATCTGGAAAAAGCCAAGGCGCTGATGGCCGAGGCAGGCTATGCCGATGGTTTCTCGATCACCATGATGGCCCCGAACAACCGCTATGTGAACGACGACAAGATCGCTCAGGCAGTGGCGTCCATGCTGGCGCAGATCAACATCAAGGTTGACCTGCAGACCATGCCCAAGGCGCAGTACTGGCCGACCTTCGACGAGCGCGCAGCGGATATGATGATGATCGGCTGGCACGCGGATACCGAAGATTCCGCCAACTTCCACCAGTTCCTGACCGCCTGCCCGGACGAAGCCACCGGCAACGGCCAGTACAACTCCGGCAACTACTGCAACCCGGAAGCGGACGCGCTGATGAACCAGGCCAACGCGGAAACCGATCCGGCCAAGCGCGCAGAGCTGCTGCAGAACCTGGAAGCCATCCTGTACAACGAGGCGGCCTTTATCCCGCTGCATTGGCAGAACCTGGCGTGGGGTTCCAAGTCCGGCATGAATTCGGCGGATATCGTGAACGCGCTGAACTTCCCCTATTTCGGTGACCTGGTTGTCGAAACCGGCAGCTAAGCCACTGAAAAGACCTGGGCCGGTCTCCCCCGGCCGGCCCGGGGCACCTTAATAACAAGCGGCCGCCAAGGCTGTGTTTGCAGGATCCGCGGTCCAGCCGGACATGGCGCCCTGCGCTGTCAACAAACTCTACAAAGGTCAGGACGATGTTTGCCTATCTCGCGAAGCGAGTGATTCAGGCGGTTGCCGTGATGTTCGTCATCTCGCTGATTGCCTTTGCCATCCAGGGCAACCTGGGCGACCCGCTGCGCGAGCTGGTCGGGCAGTCGGTTTCGGAAGAAGTGCGCCAGCAGCTGCGCGATGAGCTGGGGCTGAACGACAGCTTCCTGACGCAATACCTGAGGTTCGCAGGCAATGCGCTGCAGGGCGATCTGGGCACCTCGTATTTCTTCAAGGAGCCGGCGTTGGACGTGATCTTGAAGAAACTGCCCGCGACGCTGGAGCTGGTGTTCGGCGCGACGCTGATCATCGTCGGCTTTTCGGTGCCGCTGGGCGTCTATACCGCGATCAAGCCGGACAGCATCCTGAGCCGCATCATCATGGGCCTGTCGATCATCGGGATCTCGATCCCGGTGTTCCTGACCGCCATCCTGATGATCTTTGTGTTCTCGGTGGAATACGGCTGGTTCCCCTCCTACGGGCGCGGCGACACAGTGCAGGTCTGGGGCTACTGGCAGACCAACTTTGCCACCGCGGATGGCTGGATGCATATTATCCTGCCCTCGATTGCGCTGGCCTCGATCATGCTGCCGCTGTTTGTCCGCCTGATCCGCGCCGAAATGATGGAAGTGCTGCAATCTGAATACGTGAAATACGCCAAGGCCAAAGGCATCAACCCGTGGCGCATTTACTTTGTCCACGCGCTGAAGAACACGCTGTTGCCGGTAATCACCGTGGGCGGCGTGCAGATCGGCACCATGGTCGCCTACACCATCCTGACCGAGACGGTGTTCCAGTGGCCGGGCATGGGCTTCATGTTCCTTGAGGCGGTGAACCGCGTGGATACCCCGCTGATCGTCGCCTACCTGATTGTTGTCGGCTTCATCTTTGTGGTCACCAACACCATCGTCGACCTGATCTATGGCCTGGTGAACCCGACCGTGAATATTGCGAGGATGGGCGCATGAGCACCGAAACGCTTTCCCCGAAATCTGAACCCTCGCGCTGGTCCAAGGCCTGGAATTCCAACATGGGCTACAGCTTCCGCCGCAATCCGGTGGCGGTGGTCAGCATGATCGTATTCCTGCTGATCGCGTTTGCGTCCTTCCTGGCGCCGGTGATTGCTCCTTACGATCCCTATGATCCAGCGCAGATCGACATCATGAACTCCGAATACCCGCCGGCTTGGGTCAGCGGCGCGCTGCCGGAGTTTGTACTGGGCACCGACGACCAGGGCCGCGACCTGTGGTCCACCATTCTGTACGGCACCCGGCTGTCGCTGCTGATCGGCATCTGTGCGGTGGCACTGCAGGCCTTCCTTGGCATTTCCATCGGCCTGATCGCCGGCTATGTCGGCGGCCGCCTGGACAGCCTGCTGATGCGGTTGGCGGATATCCAGCTGTCGTTTTCCACCCTGATGGTGGCGATCATCTTTTTGGCGGTCACGCAGGCGATGTTCGGCTCTGACACCTTCAACCGCTATGCCGTGGTGTTCCTGATCGCAGTGATCGGGGTGGCGGAGTGGCCGCAGTATGCCCGCACAGTGCGCGCCACTGTGCTAGCAGAGAAGAAGAAAGAATATGTCGACAGCGCCCGGGTGCTGGGCTTTGGCCCGATGCGGATCATGGTGCGGCATATCCTGCCGAATTCGCTGTCGCCGATCTTTGTGATCTCTACCGTGCAGGTCGCCAATGCGATCATTTCCGAAGCCTCGCTCAGCTTCCTGGGTCTGGGCATGCCGCCAAGCCAGCCGTCGCTGGGCTCGCTGATCTCCTCCGGCTTCGACTACATCTTCTCCGGCAGCTGGTGGATCACCGCCATTCCCGGCGTGGTGCTGGTGGTGCTGGTTCTTGTCATCAACCTGCTGGGCGACTGGATGCGCGACGTCCTGAACCCGAAACTATACAAGGGGTAACGCGATGAGCCTTCTTTCCGTTCGCGACCTCACCGTCAAATTCGCCATGCGCGATGAGACGGTCACTGCTCTCAACGGCATATCCTTCGACCTGGCCAAGGGCGAGCGTCTGGGCATCGTCGGCGAAAGCGGCGCCGGCAAGTCGATCACCGGCTTCTCGCTGATGAACCTGCTGAGCCGCCCGGGCTATATCGACAACGGCCAGATCCTGTTCGAGGGCGAGGATGTTGTTCAGATGAACGACAAGCGCCTGCGCAATCTGCGCGGCAATCGGATGGCGATGATCTTTCAAGACCCGATGGTGACGCTCAATCCGGTGCTGACCATCGGCCAGCAGATGATCGAGACCCTGATGGCACACCGCAAGCTGAGCCGCGAAGAGGCGCGCCAGATTGCCATTGTCAAGCTGCGCGAGGTCTATATCCCCTCGCCGGAGGAACGCCTGGAGCAATACCCGCACGAGCTGTCGGGCGGCATGCGCCAGCGGATCATCATCGCGATTGCGCTGCTCTTGGATCCGCAGCTGATCATCGCGGATGAGCCGACCACCGCGCTGGACGTGACCATCCAGGCCGACATCATGGAGCTGATGCTGGAGCTGTGCCAGTCCAACCAGGTGGGGCTGATCCTGATCACCCACGATCTGGGCGTGGTCAGCCAGATGACCGAGCGCACGCTGGTGATGTATGCCGGCCGCATCATCGAGGCGGGGCGCACCCGCGAGATCATCAACGACCCGCAGCACCCCTATACCCAAGGCCTGATCAACGCGCTGCCGCAGCAGACGGTGCCGGGCCAGCGGCTGAAGCAGATCCCCGGCAACATGCCGGGCCTGGCCAGCATCCCCCAGGGCTGCGCCTTCAACCCGCGCTGCAAATACGCAACCGACCTCTGCCGCAGCAGAACACCGGACTCTGTGCATTACGGCGAGGTCGAAGTGGCCTGCCATGAGGTGCAGCGGCTGCACAGCGACGAAGACCGTCAGGAGGCACGGGCATGAGCGACGCAAAAACTGACCGCCCGCTCTTGGAAATCAAGAACCTGGAAAAGCGGTTCGATCTGGATCAGGGGTTCCTGGAAACGCTCAAGTTCAAAAAGGGCAGGATCGTTCGCGAGAGCCGTTCGGTCCATGCTGTGAACAACATCTCTCTGGAGGCCCGCAAGGGTGAGGCGCTGTGCGTGGTGGGGGAATCGGGCTGCGGCAAATCCACCGTTGCACGCCTGGTGGCCGGCCTGTTGACCCCCAGCGCGGGGGAGATCCATTATGGCGGCCAGCGCATCGACAACCTGTCGCGCGGCGACATGCAGCCCTTGCGCAAGAAGATCCAGATGATCTTCCAGAACCCCTATGCCTCCCTTAACCCGCGCATGACCATCCGGCAGGCGCTGGAGGAGCCGGTGCGCCATCATTACCCCAGCGCCTCGGCAGCAGAAGTGCGCGACAAGGTGACAGAGGTCATGCTGTCGGTGGGTGTCGATCCCAGCTGGGCTAAGCGCTACCCGCATGAATTCTCCGGCGGCCAGCGTCAGCGGATCGCGATTGCCCGCGCCCTGACCGTGGATCCGGAATTCATCATCGCGGATGAGCCGATCAGCGCGCTGGACGTGTCGATCCAGGCGCAGGTGCTGAATCTGATGCTGGAGGCCAAGGAAAGCCGCAGCCTCACCTATCTGTTCATCACCCACGATCTGAGCGTTGTGGAGCATTTCGGCACCCGTGTTGCGGTGCTTTACCTTGGGTCGGTTTGCGAGGTTGCGGATACGGCGACGCTGTTCTCCAATCCCAAACACCCCTATACTCGGGCCTTGCTGTCCGCGGTGCCGCAGCTCAAGGACGACCGGCCGAACCACATCCGCCTCAAGGGCGAGATCCCGACGCCGATCAACCTGCCGCAAGGCTGCCCCTTCCAAAGCCGCTGCGCCTTTGCGGACGCACGATGCAAGAGTGAAAAGCCCAAAGCCATTCACCAGCCCGATGGCAGCACAGTCGCCTGCCATGCTGTCGAAGAAGACAGGCTGGATGCGGTGGCCGCCGGTTAAGACGGGACGCCCAGTTGGACATCATCTGGCTCAAGGATTTCGAGGCTTTGGTCGCGTGCAAGAACTTCTCGCGCGCGGCCGAGGAACGCAATGTCAGCCAGCCGGCTTTCTCCCGCCGCATCCGGGCGCTGGAGAACGAAATCGGCGTGCGGCTGATCAACCGCGAAACCCTGCCGCTGACGCTGACGCCGGCAGGGGAGGTGTTCCTGTCGCAGTCCCGCATCATGCTGCGCACTTACGAGGAAACCATCGAACGCTGCCAGACGATTGATGCGGCGGGTGAAAACGTGATCCGCTTCGCAGCCTCGCAGTCGCTCTATATGACGCATTACAAGACGCTGATTGCGCCGTTGGCGAGCGAGGGCGGAGTGGATACAGACCTCAACTCCACTTCCTGGGCCGCCGACCAGTTCGTCAGCGCGCTGCAGCAGGGCTATTGCGACGTGATCCTGACCTACTGGCACCCGTCGATGGATTTCCTGGGGCCGCTGGAGGTTGCCAATTTCGAGTATCTGACGCTGTCCACCGACCGCTATGTGCCGGTTTCGCGCACCAGCCCGGACGGCGCAGCGGAGTTCGCCTTTAAACCCGGGAGCAAGGACGCGGTGCCGCTGCTGTCCTATGGCGCAGTTTCCGCGTTGCGTTCGGTGCAGGAGTTTGCCCTGACCCAGCTGCTGCCTACGCAGAAGGTGTTTGTCGTCAATCAAAATGCGCTTGCCAACAGCGTCAAGGCGATGATCCAGGAGGGGTTCGGCATGGGCTGGCTGCCGCTGAGCCTGTGCCGGGAGGAGATCAGGCAGGGCCGGTTTGCCGTGGTGGATGAACGGCTGGCCACCGATCTGGAAATCCGCCTCTACCGCGATCCGCGCAGCACAAAGCAGACGCTGGATGTACTGTGGAAACAGTTGAAAAGCTCTGCCTTGGAAGGCGCCTGACGCGGGGGGCGGCACACAACCGTATCACCGGGCCGGGGGGAACACTGCCGTCCGCTTGACTGTTCCATAGACAAAACTGGTGTCGATGGAGGCAATGCCGCCAACCGGATGAATGCGGTTGCGGATGAACTCCTCATAAGCCTCCAGGTCCGGCACCAGCACCCGCAGCTGGTAATCCATCGCGCCGGTCAGCACGTGGCATTCCAGCACCTCGTCGATCAGCTGCATCTTGCGCTCAAAGTTCTGCACATCGGTTTCATTATGCCGCTCCAGCTTGATGCGGACAAAAACGGTGATCGGCAGCCCATAGGATTTGGCATCAACTACCGCGCTGTAGCCCTGGATCACCCCTTGCGCTTCCAGATTGCGCACCCGGCGCAGGCAGGGGGAGGGGGAGAGACTCACGGCCTCCGCCAGGTCCTGGTTGGTCATCCGGCCGTCCCGCTGCAGGGCGCGGATGATCTGGCGGTCCTTGCTGTCCATATTGCGCCCTCGTTTGGCAGAATCTGCCAATATCAATACCAGCTTGGAAATACTTCGCAATCCATTGCCTGTGAAACAGTCGGATGATGCCTGCAGCAACAGACAGGAGCATCCCATGAAAACCTCCGGCGGCTTTGCCACCCGTGCCATCCACCACGCTTATGACCCGCAGGACAACGAAGGCGCATTGACGCCGCCGCTGCACCTGACCTCCACCTTCACATTTGAGACCGCTGAGGCCGGCGGCGAGATGTTCGCGGGCGAGCGCCAGGGCCATATCTACAGCCGGATCTCCAACCCGACCTGCGACCTGCTGGAGCAGCGGATCGCCACGCTGGAAGGCGCGGAGGCGGGCCTTGCGCTTAGCAGCGGCATGGGGGCGATCACCGCGGTTCTGTGGACGCTTCTCAGCCCAGGTGACGAAGTGATCGTGGACAAGACGCTTTATGGCTGCACCTTTGCCTTCATGCGCCACGGGCTGGCGAAATGGGGCGTCACCATTACTCATGTCGACATGACCGACATGGAAAACCTGCGCGCCGCTGTCTCGGATAAAACCCGCGTGGTGTATTTCGAGACCCCGGCCAACCCGAACATGCGTCTGGTGGACATCGCCGCGGCCGCGGAAATCGCCCATGCCGCAGGCGCGCAGGTGGTGGTCGACAACACCTATGCCACCCCCTACCTGACCCGCCCGATTGAGCTGGGCGCCGATATCGTGCTGCATTCCGCCACCAAATACCTAGGCGGCCATGGCGATGTGGTGGCGGGGCTGGTTGTTGGCACCGCTGAGCAGATCGGTGAAATCCGCCTCGTCGGCATGAAGGACATGACCGGCGCAGTGATGGCGCCCTTCAACGCCATGCTGATCCTGCGCGGCCTCAAAACCCTGGCGCTGCGGATGGACCGTCATTGCGCCTCCGCCGAGACCGTGGCGGACTATCTGGCCGCTCACCCCGCGGTGAAATCGGTTTCCTTCCCGGGGCACGAGAGCTTTGCCCAGGCGGATGTCGCCAAGCGCCAGATGGCAAAACCCGGCGCCATGATCGCCTTTGAGGTCGAGGGCGGCCTGCAGGGCGGCATCGCCTTCATGAACGGGCTGCAGATGATCCAGCGCGCGGTGTCGCTAGGCGATGCGGAAACCCTGATCCAGCATCCGGCCTCAATGACCCATTCGACCTACACCCCGGAAGAGCGCGCGGAGCACGGCATCAGCGACGGGCTGATCCGCCTGTCGGTGGGGCTGGAGGATGCGGCCGACATCCTGGCCGATCTGGAACAGGCTTTGCCTGCCCCCGTGCAGCACGCCGCCGAGTAAGGAGAGAGCCATGCGCCCCGATCTGACCCACCTCAAGACCATCGAACAGCGGCTCTTGTGGCTGTCGCATTGGATGATCCACAACGCGAACCACATCCGCCCCAAGGCGGACGGGATCAAGATCGGGGGGCACCAGGCGTCTTCGGCGTCGATGGTGTCGATCATGACGGGGCTCTATTTCTCGGCGCTAAAGCCCGGCGACCGGGTGGCAGTGAAACCGCATGCCTCGCCCGTCTTCCACGCGATGCAGTACCTGATGGGCAACCAGACGCGCGAGAAGATGGAGAACTTCCGCGGCTTTGGCGGGGTGCAAAGTTACCCCAGCCGCACCAAGGACGTGGATGACGTGGATTTCTCCACCGGCTCTGTCGGCCTTGGCGTCGGGATCACCGCGCTGGCCTCGATGGTGCAGGATTTCATCACCGCCAAGGACTGGGGCAAGGACGCCCGCACCGGCCGCATGGTGGCGCTGGCGGGTGACGCCGAACTGGACGAGGGCAACATCTACGAGGTGCTGCAGGAAGGATGGAAGAACGACCTTCGCAACACTTGGTGGATCATCGACTACAACCGTCAGTCGCTGGACGGCATCGTCCGCGAGGGCCTATTTGAGCGGATCGAGAAGATCTTTGACGCCTTCGGCTGGGACGTGGTGCGGGTGAAATACGGTGCGCTGCAGCGTGCCGCGTTCGAGGAGCCGGGCGGCGAGCGCTTGCGCGTGTGGATCGACGCCTGCCCGAACCAGCAGTATTCCGCGCTCACCTACATGGGCGGGGCGGTCTGGCGGCAGCACCTGATGGATGACCTGGGCGACCAGGGGGAGGTCAGTGCGCTGATTGGCAGGCGCAGCGATGATGAGCTGGCCGAGCTGATGGAAAACCTCGGCGGCAACTGCGTGGAGACGATGGCGGACACTTTCGCATCCATCGGCCACGACCGCCCGGTCTGCTTCCTGGCTTATACGGTCAAAGGCTGGGGCACGCCGATTGCCGGCCACAAGGACAACCACGGCGGGCTGATGACCAAGGCGCAGATGGCGGACTGGCAGGCCCATATGGGCGTCGCTGCAGGGGAGGAGTGGGAGCCTTTCGCGACCGTCTCCGACCCCGCCGCGCTGCAAGGCTTTCTTTGCCAGGTGCCGTTCTTTGCCGAAGGCCCGCGCCGTCATTTCGACGCGCCGCTGCCGGTGCCGGCGATTGCGATTGATACCTCCCGCGAAATCTCCACCCAGATGGCCTTTGGCAAGATCCTCGATGATCTGTCCAAGGGGGACAGCGAGCTGGCGGCGCGGATCCTGACCACCTCGCCCGATGTGACCGGCACCACCGGGCTGGGGCCATGGGTCAACCGGCGCAAGCTGTTTGCCCGGGAAGTGCAAAGGGATGCCTTCATCGAGCACCGCATCCCGTCGACTGCAAAATGGAACTTTGCCCCTGAAGGCCAGCACGTGGAACTGGGTATCGCCGAGATGAACCTGTTCCTGCTTTTGGGTGCTGCTGGGTTGTCGCATTCGCTGTTTGGCAAGCGGGTGATCCCCATTGGAACGGTTTACGACCCCTTTGTCTGCCGCGGTCTCGATGCGCTGAACTATGCCTGCTATCAGGATGCGCGTTTCATGATCGTCGGCACCCCCTCCGGAGTGACGCTGGCGCCTGAAGGCGGCGCGCATCAGTCCATCGGCACGCCGCTCATCGGCATGTCGCAGGACGGGCTGGCGGCGTTTGAGCCTGCCTTTGCCGATGAGCTGGCAGTGATCATGGAATGGGCCTTCGACTACCTGCAGCGTGACGGCGAGGGCGACCCGGATGAGCGCACCTGGCTGCGCGACGAGACCGGCGGATCGGTCTATCTGCGCCTCACCACCAGCCCGATGGAGCAGCCCGGAAAGCGCGCCGACGAGGACTTCCGCCAGGGCGCCATCGACGGCGGCTACTGGCTGCGCAAGCCGGGGCCGAACTGCGATGTGGTGATCGCTTACCAAGGCGCGGTTGCGCCTGAGGCGATCAAGGCCGCGGGCATCATCGGTGAAAGCCGCCGCGACGTGGGCGTGCTCGCCGTCACCTCTGCCGACCGGCTGAACGCGGGCTGGACCGCGGCGCAGCGGGCGCGCTCACGCGGCAACGCCGCTGCGCAATCGCATATCGAGACGCTGATGGGCGGCCTGCCGCCGCATTGCAAGGTGATCACCGTGATCGACGGCCACCCGGCGACGCTGGCCTGGCTGGGCGGGGTTGCGGGCCATCAGACCGTACCCCTGGGGGTGGAGCATTTCGGCCAGACCGGCACCATTGGCGACCTTTACCGCCACCACGGGCTTGAAGCCGCGGCAATCGTTGCCAAGGTCAACGGGCTGACTGCCGGGAAACGGGTAAGCAGTGCCGCGCAGTTCTAAGGGCCTGACCATCTGCCGGGGCATTCTGTTCCGGCAGGAATGGCCACTGGTTCTCTGATCATCGTAAAAACAAAAAAGGCGCCCTAGGGCGCCTTGTTTTATTGGTCGGAGTGAGAGGATTCGAACCTCCGACCCCTGCCTCCCGAAGACAGTGCTCTACCAGGCTGAGCTACACTCCGACCGTGGAGGGCGAAATAGCTCAGGGCGCGGGGTTTGACAAGGGCGATTCCACAGAAAGATGCGGTTTTCGGGGATTCTTTTCAGCACCGCCGACCAAGACGCCGCAGACACGCAAAAGCCCCGCGCCGGCGGCCGGGCGGGGCTTGGGATTTTACTGATTAGCGGCTTAAAAATCAGAGGCTTGCGTCCAATGCGGCAATCACTGCATCGCCCATCTGACTGGTGGAAACCGGCTCCACGCCTTCGCTCGCCAGCAGGTCCGCGGTGCGCACACCGTCGGCCAGCACCTTCTCGACCGCGGCTTCCAGGCGGTCAGCCTCGGCGCCCTGGTCGAAGCTGTAGCGCAGCGCCATGGCAAAGCTCAGGATGCAGGCGATCGGGTTGGCCTTGCCCTGGCCCGCGATGTCGGGGGCGGAGCCATGCACGGGCTCATAGAGCGCCTTGGGGCGGCCGTTTTCCATCGGTGCGCCGAGGGAGGCGGAGGGCAGCATGCCCAAACTGCCGGTCAGCATTGCGGCGCAGTCGGACAGGATGTCGCCGAACAGGTTGTCGGTCAGAATCACGTCGAACTGCTTGGGCGCGCGCACCAGCTGCATCGCGCCGTTGTCCGCATACATGTGGGACAGCTCGACCTCGGGGTAATCGGCGGCAACGCGGGTGACGACTTCGCGCCACAGGATGCCCGATTCCATCACGTTGGCCTTCTCCATCGAGCAGACCTTCTTGTTCCGGCGCATGGCCAGCTCAAACGCGGAACGTGCGGCACGCTCGATCTCGCTCTCAGTATAACGCTGGGTGTTGATGCCGACGCGCTCATTGCCTTCCTCGAAAATGCCGCGCGGCTCGCCGAAGTAGACGCCGGAGGTCAGCTCGCGCACGATCATGATATCCAGACCGGCAACGATGTCCTTTTTCAGCGAGGAGAAATCCGCCAGCGCGTCAAAGCACTGCGCCGGGCGCAGGTTCGAATAAAGGTCCATCTCCTTGCGCAGGCGCAAGAGGCCGCGCTCGGGCTTCACCGAGAAGTCCAGGTCGTCATAGGCCGGGCCGCCGACGGCGCCGAGCAGCACCGCGTCCACGTCCTGCGCCTTGGCCATGGTCTCATCCGCCAGCGGCTTGCCATGCTTGTCATAGGCAGCGCCGCCGACCAGATCCTCGCTCACATCGAACTGCAGGCCGCGCTTACCGCCGAACCAGGTGATGATCTTGCGCACCTCGGTCATGACTTCGGGACCGATCCCGTCGCCGGGCAGAATCAGAATCGATGGGTTGGGCATGGGGATCCTCCTAAAAACAGCTGGCAAGGGCGTAGCGGGACAGCGGGGCAGGGTCAATAACACCCCTTGGAAATAAAGGGGAATGCGGGGGATTTACCTGCGCAATGAAGGTGCCGCCGGCCGGGTCACTCCAGCAATAAATCGACCCAGACCAGGCGGTGCCGGCTGGCGGTTGCCGCGGGGGTTTCCTGGCCGCCCGGCCAGACCACGCCGCTGCCAGTCACGGTCAGCCCGGCGGAAGGCAGCACATAGTCCACCCGCATACGGCCCGCGCTTTGCCATTCCACCGTGGCGGTGCCTGCTTCGGGGCTCTGCGGCAAAGGATCCTGCAGGCGGGGATCCGCTAGCAGGCTGCGGATCGCTTCTCTGCGCCCTTCGCCGCGTTCCGGGTCGAGATTGGCGTCGCCCGCAATGACAAATGGTGGTTCAGGTGCCGCGCCAATTGCGCCATTCAGCAACAGCTGCCACAGGCGGATTTCGTCGTGATTGCGCCTGCCGTTGCGGTCCTCCGGCCCGTCGAACAGCGGCGGCGCAGAGTGGAAGGTCAGGATATTCAGGCGGCTTTTGTCCGG
Source organism: Leisingera sp. ABD4_442 (assembly GCF_056160905.1). Lineage (NCBI taxonomy): Bacteria > Pseudomonadati > Pseudomonadota > Alphaproteobacteria > Rhodobacterales > Roseobacteraceae > Leisingera > Leisingera sp. ABD4_442. The sequence continues at coordinate 270,218 of NZ_JBSWYB010000002.1, forward strand.
CAGTTCCAGCGGCACCAGCCAATGGGCCGTTGCAGACAGACGCTGCACCGCCTGCGCCTCGGGGGAAGGGAAGGGGCTGCCGTCCGGGTGCTGCGGCAGCCGCGCGCCGGGCAGGTCCCGCCACAACAGCCCCGAGAAATCGCGGATACCGTCCCGGTCCACCGGCAGCCGGGACAGCAGTGCAATGCCGCCCTGGCCGCGGAACCGCCCGTATCCCTGATTGTCGCGCGGCTCACCAGCCTTGCCGTTGCCATCCAGGTCCAGCGGCTCTGGCGGCGGCAGGCCGGAGTTCGGCTGCAGCGCGACAAGGTAAGGGTAGTCCAGCCCCTGATCCGCCAGCCGTGAGGCCAGCGCCGCCAGCGTCCGGCCCTCGAAATCCCAGTCGATGCCTTGCAGCGCCAGCACATCCGGCTGTGCGGCGGCGATCACCTCCACCACTGCAGCAACCTGCGGATCAGTTCCGCGGGTGATATCGCGCAGCAGCAGGCCTGGCCCGTCACGCGACAGTTCTGTGTTGAAAGTGGCGATGCGCAGGGGCTGCGCCTGCGCCGCTGCGGCGGCGAGGGCCAGAAGGAGACCGGCGGCCAGCCGCCTCATGCGGTTTGCATCGCCTCGTCGGCGTCAATGCAGGCGGCGCGGCGCTTTTGCGCGATCAGACCGGCAATGCGCAGCATGGCCATGCCGCGCATGATCATCGAGGCCGGCACCAGCGCCCAGGCGCTGATCACCCAGATCAGCATATGCGGGGCGGCCAGCATGCTGGGGTCCACCAGGCCCGAGGCCAGCTTGACCGCAGCGGGAAGAATGAAGGGCAGCAACACGCCGCCAACGATGTTGACCCGCCCGTCGCGCTGCAGCCGCTGCACCACATCGCCGCCGGTGGTGGGATCGAACAGCGGCAGGTTGACCCAAACGTTGAAGGCGCCGTTGCCTACCGGCCAATGGCCGACCCGGATCACCAGCGCAAAGACGGCAATCGCGGTTCCGGCAATCGCGCAGGCCAGCCCGGCGGCATCGCGCACCAACAGCACCACCGCCTCCGGCACTTGCGGCGGCATCATCAGCACTGTCAGCTGCACCGGCGAATAGGCAAAGTCGAGCTGGCCGCCCAGCCAGCTGCCCAGCCGCTGCACCAGGGCTGTCAGCCCGGTTGGTGCCAGCGGATGCGCGGCCAGCAGGCTCAGCGCGCCAACGGTGGCGGCAGCCGCGGCAAACCGCATCCGGTTGATCGGCGGCGCGTTGCGGAACTCCACGAAGCTCGGGAAATGCGAGTAATACTCGGTAAAGGCCAAGGCCGAGCCCAAAAGTGCGATGAACAGGATGATTTCCGGCGCCTCGGTGGCGGATGCCGGCAGAATCAGCGTCGGCATCGCAAACAGCATGGCCACCAGTATGCCGCGGAACACCGCGCCTGTGATGCGTGCAAACACGTCCTTAATCCCTTCAAACCAGCGCGGGCGTTTTGCCTCTTTGTCCGGATTTGAAGCCCCCCGGGAAAGTGGTCCGGGGCGCTCTGCCTCATTTTTGCCCCATTGTGGCAGGCAGGCGGCTTTCCGCTCAAGAGGCGCCGCCCGGTGCGCGGCCACTTTCTTCGCCGCACTGGTGCCGGATTGCATCAGGGTTTTGGTTGAATTTGAGGGCGTTGACCGTGAGGCCACTAGATGATGTGTGCCTGCGCGCGAGGCGCACAAGGCTGGCGCCGGCAGCGAATTGCGGCGGAAATGCGGCGCGAATCTGGCAGGCAAAAGAAAACCGCCCGGGGCAGGGCGGTTTTCACGTGTTTCAGCCAAGGCCGCGGGATCAGACCCAGGGGCGCTCCTGCGCGGCCTTGTCCTCGAACGACTTGATCGAGTCGGCCTTTTCCATGGTCAGGCCGATGTCATCGAGACCGTTCAGCAGGCAGTGCTTCTTAAATGCATCCACTTCGAACGGGATCACTTCGCCGTCGGAAGTGGTAATCTCCTGCGCTTCCAGGTCCACGGTCATGCGGGCGTTTTCGCCCTTCTCCGCGTCGGCCATCAGAATGTCGACCTGCTCCTGCGGCAACACGATCGGCAGGATGCCGTTTTTGAAGCTGTTGTTGAAGAAAATGTCGGCGAAAGAGGTCGAAATGATGCACTTGATGCCGAAATCGGCAATCGCCCACGGTGCGTGCTCGCGCGAGGAGCCGCAGCCGAAATTGTCGCCCGCCACCAGGATCTCGGCGTTGCGGTACTGCGGCTTGTTCAAGACGAAATCCCCGATCTCGGTGCCGTCGCGATTATAGCGCATCTCGTCGAACAGGTTCTTGCCAAAGCCGGTGCGCTGGATGGACTTCAGGAACACCTTGGGGATGATCATGTCGGTGTCGATGTTCACCAGCGGCATCGGGGCTGCGATACCCTGCAGTTTCTCGAACTTTTCCATTACTCGTTTCCTTGTTTCTGGTGCTTCAAACCGCTGAGATCAAAGCCGATCTCCTGCGCATGGCGTGCGATGAAGCTGTGTTTTTCGGGCCGGTGCGCCTTGTGGTATCGGCGCACCATGGATGCATAGAGATGAACGGCCAGCGTGTTTTCGGTCAGCCAGCCGTCTTCCTGGCAGCTGCCGCTGAACAGCACGTCGGTCAGAACACCGCGGATCGGATAGAAGACTTCCGGCTCGCGCACGTGCTCGACCTCTCCGGTCAGGTTCAGCGTATAGTCAAGCGCACGGGGGCCAAGCGACGGGCGCTGCAGCTCGAAGGCTGTCAGCAGGCGCTTGCCGGGCGGCGCGGCTTCCACTTCCTTGCGGATCTTGCGGCCCAGCCAGGGCGGCACGAACCCGGGGTCCTCGAACCAGTCCAGCAGATGGTTCAGCGTTGCGGAGCCTTTCGGCAGCCGCAGCACCGCGCCATTGATCGACCGTGTCGGCTCATAGCCCACATGATAGTCCGCGTCCGGCAACGGCCGGCAGCAGATCATATCGGTGTCGATCCAGATCATGTCCGTCTTCTTCAGCAGGTAAAGACGGAACAGATCCGACAGCATCGAGGCCGGTGCCTCCCCGTGCCCTGCCAAGGCAGGATCCCAGATTTCCGCCGCCGGGCAGGTGCGCACACCTGCCGGAATCGGCGGCGCCGCAGGCCCGGTGTGGAACAGCACAACCTCGTGGCCGCGCTGCACGAAACTGGCCAAAGACAGTTCGTGCAGCCAGTTCAGGCTGTCACCGATCCACAGGCTTGCGACCGCGGGAAGGGAAGGGCTGGACGGCATCGTTGGCCCCTCAGGTTCAGATCAGCTCACGCACATCCGTCAGCTTGCCGGTCAAGGCAGCGGCGGCGGCCATTGCAGGCGACACCAGATGGGTGCGGCCCTTGTAGCCCTGGCGGCCTTCGAAGTTCCGGTTCGAGGTTGCGGCGCAACGCTCTTCCGGGGCCAGCTGGTCAGGGTTCATCGCCAGACACATGGAGCAGCCCGCAAGGCGCCACTCGAAACCGGCGGCTTCAAAGATCTCGGCCAGGCCTTCTTCCTCAGCCTGCGCCCGCACCAGGCCAGAGCCCGGAACGATCATGGCGCGCATGCCTTCCTTGATCTTCTTGCCCTTCACCACGTCTGCCACGGCGCGCAGGTCTTCGATGCGGCCGTTGGTGCAGGAGCCGATGAACACGGTATCGATCTCGATGTCGGTGAGCTTCTGGCCGGGGGTCAGACCCATGTACTCGATCGAGCGGCGGGCTGCTTCGACCTTGCCGCCGGAGAAGTCTTCGGGGTTCGGCACCACGCCGGTGATCGGCAGCACGTCCTCAGGGCTGGTGCCCCAGGTCACGACCGGCTCGATGTCTTCGCCCTTCAGGGTGACGACCTTGTCGAAATGCGCTCCCTCGTCGGTAAACAGGGTTTTCCACCAGTTCAGCGCGGCTTCCCACTGGGCGCCTTTCGGGGCGTGCGGGCGGCCTTTGACGTATTCAAAGGTGGTCTCGTCCGGTGCGATCAGGCCCGCGCGGGCGCCGCCTTCGATCGCCATGTTGCAGACAGTCATCCGGCCTTCCATCGACAGATCGCGGATCGCTTCGCCGCAGTATTCGATGACATAACCGGTACCGCCGGCGGTGCCGGTCTCGCCGATCACTGCCAGGGTGATGTCCTTGGCGGTGACGCCCGGCTTCAGCTTGCCGGTGATCTCCACCTTCATGTTCTTGGACTTCTTCTGGATCAGCGTCTGGGTGGCCAGCACGTGCTCCACTTCGGAGGTGCCGATGCCATGCGCCAGCGCGCCGAAGGCGCCGTGGGTGGCGGTGTGGCTGTCGCCGCAAACCACGGTCATGCCGGGTAGGGTCCAGCCCTGTTCCGGGCCGACGATGTGCACGATGCCCTGGCGGACGTCATCCACCGGGTAGTAATGCACGCCGAATTCCTTGGCGTTCTTGTCGAGCGCCTCCACCTGGATGCGGCTTTCCTCGTTCTCGATGCCTTTGGCGCGGTCGAGCGTGGTCGGCACATTGTGGTCCGGCACCGCGATGGTCTTTTCGGGCGCGTGCACCTTGCGGCCGGCCATGCGCAGGCCTTCGAACGCCTGCGGGCTGGTCACTTCGTGGACCAGGTGGCGGTCGATATAGAGCAGGCTGGTGCCGTCCTCTGCTTCATGCGCAACATGCGCATCCCAGATCTTGTCATAGAGTGTCTTGGGGGACATGGGTCCTCTCCCGTGATGTATTGGGTATGCTGGCTTTGGGCTGGGCAGGCACCTTATAGGCGCGCCAGGACCGTGCGGGCGGCGCCAAAGAACCGTTCGCGCAGCCGCGCGTGGTCTTGCAGTTCGATCTTGTGCGCCAATACGAGGGTCATGGCTGTCAGATACATCCCGGCGGGCCGTCAATCAAGATTCGTTCTGGGGCCGGAAAAGAAAGCGCCCCGCTCTCAGCCTGGGCGGCACAGGGCGTGCACCCCCTGTACACCTCCTGTGCACCGGCCGGTACTGCTTCCAGCCAATCGGAAAGCCCGGCAGGAAGGCTCTTGCCTTGATCCAGAAGCCGCCGGGCGGCACACTGCCGGAAAAAAGGGGCGCGCGATGGAGCCGGAAGAGCAGACACCACCCAGGGACGCGATCGCAGAAAGCACCGCCGAGGCGCTGGAGCTTGGCCAGCGCCTGTGGGAACTGGCGGCGCAGGGGGCAGAGCTGCTGCTGCGGCCCTGGAACGCTTACCAGGTGGGGATAGCGCTGGCGGTCTTTGTGTTGGCCAGCCTGATCGCGCGGCCGCTGGCGCGCGGTTTTCATGACTGGCTGCGCAGCCGCAGCGGCTGGCCGCGCTGGCGGATGCGGATGGCGCTGGTACTGCACAAACGGATCCGCGGGATCCTGTTCGTGGTGCTGATCTGGCTGGTGGTTCTGATCATGCAGGAAGCCACCTGGCCCAGCCGGTCCCGCTTGCTGGCGGTGATTGCCAATCTGTCTCTGGCCTGGCTGATTGTGGCGCTGGCCACCCGGCTGGTCGGCAATCCGCTGCTGCGCAACCTTGTGAAATACGGCGCCTGGACCTGGATCACGCTGCGGATCCTGGGCATCACCGAGGACGCGGTCCATCTTATGGACGGTGTCGCCATCGATTTCGGCGATCTCAGGATATCGTTGTATCTGGTGGTGCAGGCGGTGGTGATCCTGGGGGTGATGCTGACGCTGGCGCGGGTGATTTCCCAGGTGGCGTCCAACCGGATCCGGGCCAATCCTGACATCTCGCCGTCGATGCAGGTGCTGGGGGCCAAGCTGGCGCAGATCCTGCTGTTCGGCGGTGCCTTCTTTATCGGGCTGAAGGCTATCGGCATTGACCTGACCGGCCTGGCGGTGCTGTCCGGGGCCATCGGCGTGGGCCTTGGTTTCGGCCTGCAAAAAGTGGTGTCGAACCTGGTGTCGGGGCTGATCATCCTTTTGGACAAGTCGATCAAGCCGGGCGATGTGATCAGCCTTGGCGACACCTTCGGCTGGATCAACGCGCTGGGTGCGCGCTATGTCTCTGTTGTGACCCGCGACGGGCGGGAATACCTGATCCCGAACGAGGACCTGATCACCACCCAGGTGGTGAACTGGTCGCATTCCGACAAATATGTGCGCCTGGATCTGCGTTTCGGCACCGGCTACAGCGACGATCCCCACAAGGTCCGCAAGATCGCCATCGAGGCCGCCTGCGGTGTTACGCGGGTGCTGCAGTACGGCAGCAAAAAGCCGGTCTGCCACATCACCGGCTTTGGCGACAGCAGCGTCGATTATGTTCTGCGCTTCTGGATCGACGATCCCACCGGCGGCCTCACCAATATTCGCGGCAATGTCTATCTGGCGCTGTGGGATGCGTTCCAGGCTGAAGGCATCTCTATCCCGTTCCCGCAGCGCGAGGTGCGGATGCTGTAGGGCCTGCTGACGTTCCCCCTGCTGCACTGGCGCGAGGCGAATTTTGTGTCCGGTCAGCGAAATTACCCGCGGTGGTCTGGTTGACCAGAAGGGGAAATTCGCGCCGCCGGGGGCAAAATTCACCGCGTCCCGAAGGGATTTCGCCAAAATCCGCCATCCCTGCGTTAATTCCGCTTGAAAGGGGGCCACCCTGTCTGCGCGAAATTGCCTTGTGCTGGCGGATTTTGGCTGAAACCAGTGCAGCAGGGGGAATGTCAGCAGGACCTGACCCGCTGCCGGTGAGGGTTGCACCCGGCGGCAATGACGGATAAAGCACAGGGCTTGCATCGCCGGGGCGGGTTTCATTGAAAGTTTACCCTCTGGTTGCTACATTATTAACAGGCCCGGCGCCGGGGCTTGGCGGCGCGTTGTAAGGAGGACTATGTCCTGTCACCCGTACCTCAAGCGGCAGATGCCGCTGTTAATGGGGCAGCCGTGATGGCTTCCCAGTCCCAGCCCACCAGCGAACAGCTGCTGGAGCGGATTCTCTCCTCACTCAGCGATGACAAAGCGGAAGATGTTGTGCAGATCGACCTGCGCGGCAAGACCGAGATCGGCGACTATATGGTGATCGCCTCCGGCCGTTCGACCCGTCAGGTCGCTGCGATGGCGGAAAAGCTGATGGACCGCCTGAAACAGGATTACGGCATCATCTGCAAGACCGAAGGCAAAGGCGCCGGCGATTGGGTGCTGATCGACTCTGGCGATGTGATCGTTCACCTGTTCCGCCCCGAAGTGCGCGAGTTCTACCAGCTCGAGAAGATGTGGATGCCTGCAGGCTCCGCCGCTGCCGAGGGCTGATCCCGGGACTGATTTGATGCGGGCCCGCGCCTGGGTGCGGGCCGGATTGCTTCAGGCCTGAATACAACAGGCCGGATCGCTTCAGGAATTTCATGCGTCTGCATATCTGTGCGGCCGGGCGTCTGCGCTCTGGCCCGGAAAAATCCCTCATCGACGATTATCTCACCCGGTTCGACCGGACCGGCCGCGCGCTGGGCCTGGGGCCTGCGCGGGTGGTGGAGATCGAGGACAAGAAGAACGCAGGCATGGCGGCAGAGGCCGCGCTGTTGCGCAAGGCGCTGCCCAAGGGGGCGGTGATCTGCACCCTGGATGAGCGCGGTAAACTTCTGTCTTCACCGGATTTTGCGGACAAGCTGGCCGGCTGGCGCGACAGCGGCCGCCAGGATCTGGCGCTGATCATCGGCGGCGCAGACGGGATTGATCCCGGTTTGCGGGCTGAGGCCGACTTCTCAATCTCCTTTGGCAAGATGGTCTGGCCGCATTTGCTGGTGCGGGTGATGCTGGCGGAGCAGATCTACCGCGCTGCAACCATTCTGGCGGGCAGCCCGTATCACCGGGTGTGAATGCGCCTTGCGGCGCATGCCTGCGGCGCGAGTATTTTTGGAAAGATGAAAGTCAGGGCAGGGTGAGGACGTAGGTTTCCTTGCCCCAGCCGTCGACCAGGCAGCGGGCCTGGATTTGCACTTGGGTTGTGCCATCCGGGATCTGCACGCCGCTGAGGGACCGGGTGAAGGGTTGTTCGTGCTCATGCGGATGCGCCAGCACGCGCAGGCCGAGTTCGTTGCCGTCCATGTCCAGCACCCGCCAGCCGTCGGCGTAATGCTCCCATCCGGTATCAGGGTGGGACAGGGTGACGCTGAAGGACCAGCTGCCGCCGGAGTGGCGGGCGGTGGCGTTTTCGATCACCGGTTCATCCGCAAATGCGGGCAGGGCAGCGGCGCTGAGCGCGCAGGTCACAAGCAGGTGTTTCATGCCCGCACCTTAGCTGCGGCGACGCTGCAGTGCAGTCACGAAACCGTGTCCCCTTTGCTATCGGGCGGGATGCGCAGCAGTATCCGACGGGAATGGGAGGCGAATTCGCGCCGGTAGAGGACGGCTATGGTGATCAGCGCCGCCGCCCCCAAGGGCAGGGCGCCCGCCAGCCAGGCGACAGCGGCCAGCGCGAAATAGGTCGACCGCATGCCGCGGTTGAAACTGCGTGCGGCGGTGATGCTGATTTCGGCCGACTGCGCGGCGCGGGGATAGGCGAGATCATGGGCGGGATCATTCGGGACCGCTGCCATCAGCACGGCGCAATAGCCGAACAGCCGGTGCGACCAGACAAATTTCAGAAACGCATTGGACAGCAGCAGCAGCACCACCAGGATCTTCACCTCCCAGACAAAGGCCGGGGCGCTGTCCTGAATCAGGTCTTCGGCGACGCCCGCCAGCTGCTCTGTATTGCCGATCAGCGCCAGCCCGCCGCCAATGGCAATCATTGCGGCAGAGGCAAAGAAGGCGGTGGCCTGGCGCAGGTTGCCCACCAGTTGGGCGTCAAAGATCCGCGGGTCGCGCTCCACCATCCGCTTCATCCAGTCGCGCCGGAAATCCTCCATCAGTAAAGTGACTGAAGGCCGCCCCGCAGGCGGGTTCTCGATCCGCCAGCCGATCCACAGCCAGCCTGCGATCAGCAGGGTGAGCGCGGCGAGGTCAAAGACAGAGAATTGGGCAAGGCGGCTGGTCCAGATCATGGGCTGACCCTAGCGCGGCGATCTGGCACTTGCCAGATCGGAAGAATTGGTAATATCATTTTACCAAATAGGAGAACCCGATGCAGATGCCATCCCCGAACCCCGCCATTCTGGCGCGCAAAGCGGCGCTTGCGGCGCGGCTGCGGGCCGTGCTGCCGCCGGATGCGGTGATCCAGGATGCGGCGGAAACCCGGGCCTATGAATGCGATGCGCTGACGGCCTACAAGTGCCCGCCGCTGCTGGCGGTGCTGCCGCGCACGACGCAGGAGGTCTCGGACATTCTGCGGATCTGCCACCAGGAAGGCGTGCCGGTGGTACCGCGCGGGGCTGGGACCTCGCTGGCGGGCGGGGCGCTGCCGACCGCGGATTGCGTGATCCTGGGGGTGGCGCGGATGAACGGGGTGCTGGAAACCGATTTTGAGAACCGCATCATCCGGGTGCAGACCGGGCGCACCAACCTGAGCGTCTCCGGCGCGGTGGAGGAGGAAGAGTTCTTCTACGCGCCCGACCCTTCCTCGCAGCTGGCCTGTGCGATTGCCGGCAATATCGCAATGAACTCTGGCGGGGCGCATTGCCTGAAATACGGCGTCACCACCAACAACCTCATGGGCGTCACCATGGTGATGATGGACGGCACCGTGGTGGAGATCGGCGGCGCGCATCTGGACGCCGGGGGCTTGGACCTCTTGGGCGTCATTTGCGGCAGCGAAGGGCAGCTGGGTGTGGTGACGGAGGCCACCCTGCGGATCCTGCGCAAGCCCGAGGGCGCGCGGCCGGTTCTGATCGGCTTTGACAGCAATGAGGTGGCCGGCGCCTGCGTCAGCGACATCATCAAGGCGGGCGTGCTGCCGGTGGCGATTGAGTTCATGGACCGCCCCTGCATCGAGGCCTGCGAGGCCTTTGCCAAGGCGGGCTATCCGATGTGCGAGGCGCTGCTGATCGTTGAAGTCGAGGGCAGCGCAGCAGAGATTGCGCATCAGCTGGGGCTGATCACAGAGATTGCCCGGTCGCACAGCCCTGTGGAGCTGCGCGAGGCGGGGGATGCCGATGAGGCCGCCCGGATCTGGCTGGGCCGCAAATCGGCCTTTGGCGCCATGGGGCAGATCAACGATTACATGTGCCTGGACGGCACTATTCCGGTGTCCTCGCTGCCCTATGTGCTGCGCCGCATCGGTGAGATGAGCAAGGAGTTCGGGCTGGATGTGGCCAATGTGTTCCACGCGGGCGACGGCAATATGCACCCGCTGATTCTGTTTGATGCCAACAAGCCCGGCGACCTGGAAACCTGCGAAGCCTTTGGGGCCGAAATCCTGAAGCTTTGTGTCGAGGCGGGCGGCTGTTTGACCGGCGAGCACGGGGTGGGGGTCGAGAAGCGCGATCTGATGCTGCATCAGTACAGCGAAGCGGATCTGGAGGCGCAACTGAAGGTCAAGGATGTGTTTGACCCCAAGTGGCTCTTGAACCCGGCCAAGGTGTTCCCGCTGCCGGTAACCGAAGGCCGCCGTGCGGTGGCACTGGCTGCCGAGTGATCCTTGGGGGCTAGCCCCCAAACCCCCAGAGTATTTTTGGCAAGATGAAAATGATGACACCAGGGAGCGAGGCCGAAGTGGCCGAAATCATTGCAGGCGCAAGCGGGCCGCTGTGCCTTCAGGGCGGCGGCAGCCGCGGCCTGGCAGTGGAGGGCGCGGTCTTGAGCACGGCTGGGCTGTCCGGTGTGGAGCTGTATGAACCGGGCGCTTTGACGCTGGTGGTCAGGGCAGGCACGCCGGTGGCAGAGGTGGAGGCGCTTCTGGCTGCGGAAAACCAGCGGCTGGCGTTTGAGCCGATGGACCACCGCGGGCTGCTGGGCACCGAGGGAGAGCCGACCATTGGCGGCGTGATTGCAGCGAATGTGTCCGGACCCCGGCGTATTCAGGCGGGGGCGGCACGCGACCACCTGCTGGGGGTGCGGTTCGTGGATGGCAGCGGCCAAGCAGTGAAAAACGGCGGCCGGGTGATGAAGAACGTGACCGGCTATGACCTGGTCAAGCTGATGTGCGGCGCCCATGGCACCCTGGGGGTGCTGACGGAAGTGTCGCTGAAGGTTCTGCCGCAGGCCGAGGCTGCGGCGGCGGTTGCCGTGGAGGGGGTGGATCTGGCCCAGGCGGTGGCGGCAATGTCGGCGGCCCTGGGCTCACCCTATGACGTGACCGGTGCGGCCTATGACCCGGACGGGCAGACCGCCCTTGTCCGGGTGGAGGGTTTTGCGGAGTCAGTGGCTTACCGGAGCGAACAACTGGCATCGGAGCTTGGCCGCTTTGGAGCTGCGGGGATTGTGCCGGATTGCGATGCGCTCTGGCAGGGCATCGGGGATGTCTCCGCCTTCCATGGGACACAGGGGGATGTCTGGCGGATTTCGGTGAAACCTTCCGATGCGGTGGTGCTGGCGCCGCGGTTGCAGGCGGAGGCGCTGCAGGTCGATTGGGGCGGCGGGCTGATCTGGGCACGGGTCGCCGAAGGCACGGATTTGCGGGGGCGGATCAATGTGCCGGGCCATGCCACCCTGGTGCGCGCCAGCACAGAGACCCGCGCCCGGCTGGGCGTGTTCCAGCCGCAGCCTGGCCCCCTGGCGGCAATCTCCGCAGGGCTGCGGCAGAAGTTCGATCCGAAGGGCATCCTCAATCCGGGGCTGATGGGGTAACACATGCAGACCACTTTCTCTGATGAACAGCTGCAGGACCCCGGCACCAGGCGTGCCAATGAAATCCTGCGCTCCTGCGTGCATTGCGGGTTTTGCACCGCCACTTGCCCGACTTATCAGGTGCTGGGGGATGAGCTGGATTCACCGCGCGGCCGGATCTATCTGATCAAGGACATGCTGGAGAACAGCCGTGTACCGGACGAAAAGACCGTCAAGCACATCGACCGCTGCCTGTCGTGCTTGGCCTGCATGACAACTTGTCCGTCGGGTGTGCACTACATGCATCTGGTGGACCATGCCCGTGCCTATATCGAGAAGCACTATGACCGGCCCTGGAGCGACCGTGCCCTGCGCTGGCTGCTGGCACGGATCCTGCCCTATCCCACAAGGTTCCGGCTGGCGCTGATGGGGGCTAAACTGGCGAGGCCCCTCAAAGGGCTGATGCCTGACGCGCGGCTCAGGGCAATGCTGGACATGGCGCCCAAGACCATTCCGCCGGTCAGCCGCAATGATGATCCGCAAAGCTTTGCCGCTGCAGTGCCGCGCCAGAAGCGCGTCGCACTGATGACCGGCTGCGCCCAGAAAGCGCTGAACACGGATATCAACGACGCCACCATCCGGCTGCTGACCCGGCTGGGCTGCGAGGTGGTTGTGGCCAGGGGGGCAGGCTGCTGCGGCGCGCTGACCCACCATATGGGGCGCGAGGAGGAGAGCCACGCCGCCGCCGCCAGGAATATCCGTGCCTGGGCGGCAGAGATCGACGGGCAGGGGCTGGATGCGATTGTCATCAATACCTCCGGCTGCGGTACCACGGTCAAGGACTACGGGTATATGTTCCGCAATGACGCGCTGGCGGCGGAGGCCGCGCGGGTGTCAGGGATCGCCATGGATATCTCCGAACTGCTGATGCAGCTGGAGCTGCCGGAGGGCGCGGACAAGGGGCTGACCGTGGCCTATCACGCGGCCTGCTCGCTGCAGCATGGTCAGCAGATCAAGACACATCCCAAGACGCTGCTGAAACGGGCTGGCTTCAGGGTGGTGGAACCTGCCGACAGCCATCTGTGCTGCGGCTCGGCCGGCACCTACAACCTGATGCAGCCGGAAATCTCGGCCCAGCTGAAGGCGCGTAAGGTGAAGACGCTGGAGGCCAAACAGCCAGACCTGATCGCCGCGGGCAACATCGGCTGCATGATGCAGATCGGCTCCGGCACGCAGGTGCCGATCGTGCATACGGTCGAGCTGCTGGACTGGGCCTCCGGCGGCCCGCAGCCGCCTGCGCTGGCGGCGCCGGGCAAGCGGGTGCCGGAGGTGCCGGTCCTGCGCTGAGCGGTTTTTGCACAGCGGAAAGAATCGGGCTGCATAAACCGCGCATTTGCCGTAATTTTGCCTGAACAGACCAATAATCTCCCACCTGGTGGATAAGAGGAGAGACATGTGAGGCAGTGGATTCTGGCGGTTCTGGCGGTGCTGGTGCCAGCTGCATCACTGGCGCAGGACAGCCGTTTGCAGCGGATGGACACGCTGGATGCAGGCCGCAAATGGGAAGCAGTCGGGCGGCTCGATGTGAATGGCGAAGGGTTCTGCACCGGCGCGCTGATTGCGCCGGATCTGGTGCTGACCGCCGCGCATTGCCTTTATGACAGCCGCACCAAGGCGCCGATCGACCCCGCCACCATCGAATTCCTGGCGGGCTGGCGCAACGGGCGCGCCTCGGCCTACCGCTCTGTGCGCCGGGCGGTGCAGCATCCTTCCTATGTCTATAACGGCGAGCTGTCGACCGACCGGGTGCGCAATGACATTGCCCTGCTGCAGCTGCAGCGCCCGATCCGCAACACCACCGTAACGCCTTTTGAGACCGACGAGCGCCCGCGCAAGGGCGCCAGGATCGGCGTCGTCTCCTATGCCCACGACCGCTCCGAGGCGCCCTCCCTGCAGGAGGTCTGCGCGGTGATGGCGCGCCAGCAAGGGGTGCTGGTGATGTCCTGCGATGTGGATTTCGGCTCTTCCGGGGCGCCGGTGTTTTCCTTTGAGGACGGCACGCCGCGGATTGTTTCGGTGATCTCCGCCAAGGCTGAGGTCAGCGGCGAGCGGGTGTCGCTGGGGTCTGCCCTGGCCGATGAGCTGACCCTGTTGCAGGCGCAGCTGACCGGGGTGAACACGGGCGGGCAGCTGCCGCCCGGTGTGGGCCGCGTCAGGGTCGGGGAGGGGCGCAGCTCCTCTGGTGCGAAGTTTATCAGGCAATGATCTGGCGGGCGCTGATCCTGGGTGTTGCCACCCTGTCGTACGCTGCTTGCGCAACGGCCCAGAGCACCGGCCTGCGGCGGCTGACCGATCGCGATGACCTGTTCGGATGGGAGGCCGTCGGACGCCTGGAGCTGAACGGGCAGGGCTTCTGCACCGGCACGCTGATTGCGCCGGAACTGGTGCTGACGGCGGCGCATTGCGTCTATGACCGCAACGGAAATCAGCGCCCGGCAGAGCAGATCCGGTTCCGGGCCGGATTGCGGGACGGGGTGGCGATTGCCGAGCGGCAGGCACTGCAGGTTGCAGCGCATCCCGGTTATGATCCGCGCAATCGCCTGACCTTGGAGAATATCCGCCATGACGTGGCGCTGATCCGCCTGTCGGAGCCGGTCCTGAGCGGAGAGGCGGATGCCTTTGCGCTGCATTCGGGGCGGGGCTATGGCAGCGGAATCTCGGTCACCTCCTACGGGCAGGGCCGGGCGGAGGCATTGTCGCGCCAGCGCCAGTGCAACCTGATGGCCGAAAGCGGCGATGTGATGATGATCGACTGCAATGTGACTTTCGGCTCCTCCGGGGCGCCGGTGTTTTCCCAGGTCGGCGGGCGCGGGCGCATTCTGGCGCTGGTTTCGGGTGGCGGCAATTACCGCGGCAAACAGGTGGCCTTTGGCATGAAACTGCCGCAGCGGGTGGCCGAGCTGAAGGCACAGCTGCGCCGCAATCCGGTGGCGCCGCCGGACCGGCGGATCAAGCGGATCCGGGTTGGCGGCGGCGGTTCGGCGGGCGGTGCGAAATTTGTCGGCGTTGGCGACTGAGGCACCTCTTGAAGCCATTTTTTCCGTTCCTATCTCAGGACTATCCGGGCAGCCGCTGATTGGGGCCCGGAGCAAAACCAGCCTGTCCTTGCGGGGAAGGCATCCTGAAATCGCTCATGAATGAGGATTGAAAATGCGTACTTTTGACTTTGCACCGCTGCACCGTGCCACCATCGGCTTTGACCAGATCGCCAGCCTGATGGACCGCGCCCTGAGCGCCGACGCGGCACAGTCCAGCTACCCGCCCTACAACATCGAGAAGACCGACGCCGACAGCTACCGCATCTCAATTGCTGTTGCCGGCTTTTCTGACGAAGACCTGAATGTCGAAGTGAAGGAAAACGCGCTGGTCGTGTCCGCGAAGAAGGCAGAGGATAGCGACGGCCGCACCTTCCTGCACCGCGGCATCGCCACCCGCGCATTCGAACGCCGTTTCACCCTGGCCGACCATGTCCATGTGACCGGTGCCAGCCATGAGAACGGCATGCTGCATATCGATCTGCACCGCGAGGTGCCGGAGGCGCTGAAACCGCGCCGGATCGAAATCTCCTCCTCCCGCCCGAACCGCCCGGAGATCGAGGCCAAATCGGTCAACTGATCCCACGGACCCCGGTTCGAGTGTCCCGCCCCCTGGCTTAGCCGGGGGGCTTTTTGTATTGGCGGGCTGTCCCCGCGGGGGCATCCTGAGGTTGCAAAGGGCAACCGGTTGTTAGGATTTTGGCGGCACACTGGGCTGGTTACTGATTTTGTGCCGGCGTTTGACCGCCCGCTGGTGCTTTCAAAGCGCGGTCGGGGCAGGTTGCATGGAACGCCAGCAGATTCAGCATGTGCAGCAAAGCTTTGCCGGCATCTTTGCCCGCAAGGCCGATCTGGCGGAGCGGTTCTATGTGCATCTGTTTACCCGCCTGCCGGAAGCACGGGCGATGTTCCGCGGCAACTTCGTGAAGCAGAAAGCGATGCTGACAGCCATGATTGCCTCCTGTGTGCGCAATCTGGATGATCCGCGCACGCTGGAGGAGCTAGGCGCCCAACTGGTTGAGATGCATGCCCACCTGGGGGTTGGCTCCCGCGAGACGGAAGCGGCAAAGCGGGCGCTGATCGCCGCTTTGCGCGATGTTCTGGGGGCAGACCTGGACCCGGAGACAGAGCTTGCCTGGGCCAGCGCCATCAGCCGGGTGGCGGGGACCATGGCCCGTCACTGACCCGGCTGCCGTGATCCGCAGGCCGGATCAGACCGACATGCAGATGTATTTCATCTCCAGGTAATCTTCGATGCCGTGATGGCTGCCTTCGCGGCCGAGGCCGGACTGCTTGACGCCGCCGAACGGGGCCACCTCGGTGGAGATGATGCCGGTGTTGACGCCGACAATCCCGTATTCCAGCGCCTCGGCGACCTTGTACACGCGGCTGAGGTCCTTGGCGTAGAAGTAGGAGGCAAGGCCGAAGATGGTGTCGTTGGCCATGGCGATGACCTCGTCCTCGTCCTCGAACTTGAACAGCGGGGCGAGGGGGCCGAAGGTCTCGTCGGTGGCAAAGGCCATGTCCTGGGTGGCGCCCTTGACGATGGTCGGCTGGAAGAAGCTGCCGCCCAGTTCCGAGGGGTTGCCGCCGAGGATCACTTCGCCGCCCTTGGCGGTCGCATCGGCGATGTGCTCCTGCACCTTTTCGACCGCTTCCATGTTGATCAGCGGGCCGAAGTGGATGCCGTCCTTGAGGCCGTCGCCGACGTTCATCGCCTCGACCGCCGCCTTCAGCTTCTCTGCAAAGGCATCGTAAACGCCGGCCTGCACATAGATCCGGTTGGCGCAGACGCAGGTCTGGCCGTTGTTGCGGAACTTGCACATGATGGCGCCTTCGACGGCGGCGTCGAGGTCGGCGTCGTCAAAGACAATGAAAGGCGCGTTGCCGCCCAGTTCCATCGAGCATTTCATCACGGTGTCGGCGGCCTGGCGCATCAGGATGCGCCCCACCTCGGTGGAGCCGGTGAAGGTCAGCTTGCGCACTGCGTCGTTCTCGCAGAATTCCTTGCCAATTTCAGAGGCGCGCGACGACGGCACCACGTTGAAGACGCCGGCCGGGATGCCGGCGCGCTCTGCCAGCACCGCCAGCACGGTGGCCGACAGCGGGGTCTCGGCGGCGGGGCGGGCGACAAAGGCGCAGCCGGCGGCCAGCGCCGGGCCTGCCTTGCGGGTGATCATCGCGTTGGGGAAGTTCCAGGGCGTGATCGAGGCGGCAACGCCGATCGGCTGCTTCAGCACGGTGATACGCTTGTCGCGCTGATGGCCGGGGATGGTTTCGCCGTAGATGCGCTTGGCCTCTTCCGCGAAGAATTCGATGAAGGAGGCGCCATAGGCGATCTCGCCGCGGGATTCCGCCAGCGGCTTGCCCATTTCGGCGGTCAGGATCACGGCGAGGTCTTCCTGGTTTGCCATCATCAGGTCGAACCACTTGCGCAGCACGGCGGCGCGTTCCTTGCCGGTCCATTTGGCCCAGTCCTTTTGCGCCGCTTCGGCCTGGGCGATGGCGCCGGCCACCTGGGCGCGGCTGATATCGGCCATCCGGGCGATCACATCGCCGCGGGCCGGGTTGGTCACGTCAAAGGTGCTTTCGCCGTCAACAAATTGGCCGCCGATATAGCCGCGGGTCTCCAGC
Organism: Leisingera sp. ABD4_442; assembly: GCF_056160905.1. Classification (NCBI taxonomy): domain Bacteria; kingdom Pseudomonadati; phylum Pseudomonadota; class Alphaproteobacteria; order Rhodobacterales; family Roseobacteraceae; genus Leisingera; species Leisingera sp. ABD4_442. The sequence goes on from NZ_JBSWYB010000002.1 coordinate 287,536, forward strand.
AGGCTGGGGTCTTTGAGAAGGGATTTGAGATCTGTGGTTGCGTCGAGCATTGCGGGCCTCCCGGGAATTCGTTTGGGACATGCAAATCAGTTGCGCCTAAGTATGTCCAGAAACTTTGATGAGTCCAGATGGTATACCATATTACGGTTATTCATTGAGCCGATTTGACAAGCCGGATGCAAGCCTGTCAGCTAACCGCAACAGGATTTGAGGAGAGAGCGCATGGAATTGGACGATGCCTATGCCAACGGGGCCTATATCGAGAATGCCGCGGACTATCCTCCGCGCTGGGCTGCCTCGGCGGAGGACTTCCGCAACAGCCTGCATGAGCGCGCCCGGCTGGACATCCCCTATGGTGAAGGGGAACGGCAGAAGTTCGACCTGTTCCTGCCGGAGGGCACGCCCAAGGGGGTGTTTGTCTTTGTGCATGGGGGCTACTGGCTGGCCTTCGACAAAAGCTCCTGGTCGCATCTGGCGCGCGGGGCGATATCCCATGGCTGGGCGGTGGCGATGCCGTCCTATGACCTGTGCCCCGAGGTGCGGATTGCCGGTATCACCCGGCAGATCACCGCGGCGGTGACCCGGATTGCGGGTGAGGTCGCGGGGCCGATTGCCCTGGCGGGGCATTCCGCGGGCGGCCATCTGGTGGCGCGGATGCTGGACAAGGCACTGCTGCCTGCCGAAGTGGGGGAGCGGATCAAGACGGTGATCCCGATTTCGCCGCTGGCGGATCTGCGCCCCCTTCTGCGGACCTCGATGAACCAGAAGTTCCAGATGGATTCGGCGGCTGCCATTGCCGAAAGCCCGGTGGATATGACGGACCGCTATCCGGCGGAGGTGACGGTCTGGGTCGGCGGGGAAGAGAGGCCGGCGTTCCTGGATCAGGCGATCTGGCTGGTCGAGGCCTGGGAGGCGGATCACGTCATCGCCTTTGGCAAGCACCATTTCAACGTGATTGATCCGCTGGCGGACCCGGACAGCGATCTGGTGGCGCTGATTGTGAATTGAGGGCGGCGCGGCGGGCGGAACCGCCCGCCCTGCGTGTGTTCCATGAATTGAGCACTCCTGTCCGGCCGACAGGCCGGACAGCGCCCGACCCTCCCCCACGGGGAGGGCGCTTTCAGCCCCCACCCCGAGGATCGGGCGCTGTCCTCAGTGAGAATTGGCTGGAGGCAGTTTATCTTTTCTCTTGCCAGAATGATGATTCCGCCGCATCTTCCAGCCCAAGGGCCAGGCGATGGCGTCGCCGCATGGATCACATGCCGCCCTCAAAATCCAAAACTGTCCTGAACGCCGGGACCTTTCTTGTAAGAAGGAAGGGTCTGATATGACTTCACGTCCTGAAATGTACCGTTTTCACAATGGTGAGAAGGCGCCGCTGCAATTTGCTGTCTCCGAATACGAGGCGCGGATCGCAGGCCTGCGCAAGATCATGGCTGAAACTGGGGTGAGCGCCGCTGTCTTCACCTCGATGCACAACATTTCCTATTATTCTGGCTTCACCTATTGCGCCTTTGGCCGCCCCTACGGGATGGTGGTTACCGCGACCGAAGCCGTGACCATCTCCGCCGGTATCGACGCGGGCCAGCCCTGGCGCCGCTCGTTCTGCGACAACATCACCTATACCGACTGGCAGCGCGACAATTTCTGGCGTGCAATCAAATCGGTAAGCGGCGAGGGCGCGGTTGTCGGCTATGAAAGCGACCACCTGACCCTGCTGCAGAAGGCCAAGCTGGAAGGCTTCCTGAAGCCGTCGCAGCTGGTTGATCTTTATGAGCCGACCATGCGCCAGCGGATGGGCAAATCCGCCGCTGAGCTGGAGATGATCCGGGCCGGCGCCGCGGTGGCGGACGTGGGCGGTTTTGCCATCCGGGATGCAGTCAAGGAAGGCGCGCGGGAGATCGACGTGGCGATGGCCGGCCGCGATGCGATGGAGCTGGAGATTGCTAAGCGCTTCCCGGATGCGGAATACCGCGACACCTGGGTGTGGTTCCAGTCGGGCATCAACACCGACGGCGCCCACAACCCGGTGACGGGGCGCCGGCTGGAGCGCGGCGACATCCTGTCGCTGAACACTTTCCCGATGATCTCCGGCTATTACACCGCGCTGGAGCGGACCATGTTCGTGAAAGAGGTCGACGCCGAGTCCCTGCGCATCTGGGAGGCCAATGTGGCGGCCCATGAGCTGGGAATCTCGCTGCTGAAACCGGGTGCGAGCTGTGCGGAAATCACCCATAAGATCAACGCCTTCTTTGAAGAGCAGGACCTGCTGCAGTACCGCACCTTCGGCTATGGCCACTCATTCGGCGTTCTGTCGCACTACTATGGCCGCGAGGCGGGCCTTGAGCTGCGCGAGGACATCGACACGGTGCTGGAGCCGGGCATGGTGATCTCGATGGAGCCGATGCTGACCATCGCCGATGGCCAGCCGGGTGCCGGCGGCTACCGTGAGCATGACATCCTGATCATCCACGAGGACGGCAACGAGAACATCACCAAATACCCCTATGGGCCGGAGTTCAACGTCGTCGGCTGACAAACCTGCAGGCAGGGCTCCTGCCTGCCTCCCGGAGGCGGGCGCCGCCGCGGGTTGTGGCACCGTGTTTCTCACGGTGCCATTTTCTTTGGCTGGGCGGGGTGCAAAACCTTTGGAAATCCCCGTGCGGGGCCGGGCTGCTGTGCTGCAAACATTGCGCCGGGGCGCCGGTTGGGGCATATGTGCGCGCAGCCCCGAAATTTGCCTCCCAGCTGCCCCGGGCAGCGCCGCGCCGCCGTGCCCGGGGGAGGAAGAAAGAGCCGCTGCCATGTATGACGCCCCGGAAAAGAAAAAGTCAGAATTTGCGCTGATTCAGCTGATGCCGAACATGATGACCATCGGTGCCATCTGCGCGGGCCTGACAGCGATCCGCTTTGCCGTGTCCGGCAATTTCAAACTGGCAGTGATGATGATCATCCTGGCCGCAGTGCTGGATGGCCTGGACGGGCGGCTGGCCCGGGCGCTGCGCAGCGTGTCCAAGATGGGTGCGGAGCTGGATTCGCTGGCGGACTTTCTGAACTTCGGGGTGGCGACGCCGCTGGTGATCTATCTTTGGGCGCTGCAGGACGTGCGCGGGGCAGGGTGGATTTCGGTGCTGGTGTTCTCAGTCTGCTGCGTGGTGCGGCTGGCGCGGTTCAATGTCAGCACCAAGTCGGAGGATGAACCCAAGGTGCGCAAGGGCTATTTCGAGGGCATCCCCTCGCCCGCGGGTGCCTTGCTGGCTTTGCTGCCGATGTTTGTCTTCTTTGCCTCGGACAGCGCTGTAATGGTGCCGGAACTGCTGATCTGCCTGCATATGGTGGTGACTGGACTGGCAATGATCAGCCACATTCAGACCTGGTCCCCGAAAGCGATGAAAATCTCCCGCGAGCATGTTAAATACCTGCTTGTGGGCTTTGCCTTCATGGCTGCGGCATTGATGACCTATGCATGGACAGTGCTGGTTGTGCTATGCCTTGCTTACGTTGCGATGGTGATATGGGGGCTGGTTTCCAAGCCAAAGGGCTAGCCCAGTACGTCCGGGGAGGGACGAATTGGATATCAAAGCAGTTGAGGAATCATACGCGCGCTGGGCGCCTGTCTACGACAGGACCTTTGGCGCGGTGACGCGCTCGGGCCGCCGCAGGGCGACCAAGTATATCAATTCCCGCAAGGGCAAGGTCTTGGAGGTCGGGGTCGGAACCGGGCTGTCCTTGCAGCATTACGCGCCGCACTTGCAGGTGACGGGCATCGACTTCAGCCACGACATGCTGAAGAAGGCCCAGGGAAAGGTGCAGGAGCTGGGGCTGAATCAGGTTGAGGCGTTGCGGCAGATGGATGCCCGGCAGCTGGATTTTCCGGACAATACCTTTGACACCGTTGCTGCGATGCATGTGTTGTCGGTGGTGCCTGACCCCGAACTGGTGATGCGCGAGATTGCGCGGGTGCTGAAACCTGGCGGCAAGGTGGTGATCACCAATCATTTCAAGAGCGGCAAGGGGGTGCGGGCCTCGCTGGAGAAACTGTCTGCGCCCTTGGCCAACGTGATTGGCTGGCATTCGGATTTCGCGCTGGAAACGGTGCTGCAGGAAGACCGGCTGCAAGTGGAAGCGCAGGAAAGCATTCCGCCCTTCGGCATGATGACATTCCTGGTGCTGGGCAAACGGCAAACCATGTGAAACGGCTTGTTTCCGCAAGGCAGCCCCGGGGGGATCCCCCGGGGCTTTTCTTTGTGCGGCCTCTCTGCAACAGTGCTGGTGAAACGGGCGGAATTTAGCCGCTCGAGGGATGTAAATTGCTTTTACATACCCATCTAAGGATCAGTTATTTCAAGGGGAGGAGCGGAGACTATGAGTGTTTCCCAATTTGAGAAAATGGTGGCGGACAGCCAGGACAAGGTGCGGGAGTCGCAGTCCCGCATTGAGGCGCTGACCTCGCGTATTGAGGCGGCGCGCAGCAAGATCGAGGCGGGTGAGGACGCCAGCATCGACATCGAGAACGCGACGCTGGAAGATGTGCATGCGCATACCGATGTGATGAATGCCAATATCGCCGAGCTGATCATGGGGCTTGATGATGTGACGGCGGCGTTCTCCAAGGATTTTGACGAGATGCGCAACAAAACCGGCTGGGAGAGTTTTGTCGGTTTCTTCAGCCGCGGCAAATCGGATTCGATGCGCCAGGAGCGGATGCGCACCGCCAATATCGACGACAAGCTGCAGGACCTGATCGCCAAGTCGGATGTGATCGTGAAGCTGCTGGAGGGCCAGCTGGCGACCCTGGAAGAGCAGCGCGAGAAGGTGCAGGTGAACCTGTCCGCAACCCTGGACGACCGTGAGTTCACGGTGCAGGAGCTGGAGGGGGTGCGCGCCCAGATTGTGGCGCTGGACCCGCAGATCATCGAGCTGGAGAACAAGATTTCGGTCGAGCAGGACGCCGCGGCGCGCACCAAGCTGGAGACCGAGCTGGCCGAGCTGAACGCAAAATACAACGCGCTGGTGCAGGAGGAGCAGGTGAAGCTGGCGAAGTCTCAGACGCTGGAGCGCTATATCGAGAAGGGCAAGACCTGGGTCGACAGCCTGCAGAACCAGGCGGCGACACAGATGGTGCTGATCAACAAGCTGCAAACGGACACCCAGCAGCGGGTGGTGCTGTATGACGCGCTGACCAAATCGCTGAAGACGGCGCAGCAGCAGGATGTGGCGCACCGGATCAACGAGATCGGCGTGCAGACCGACAAGGAAGCCCAGACCGCGATGGCTGCGATCGGCACCGCGACCAACCAGAAGATGGCCGACATGCTGGAAGCCCATGAGGGCAACATGGTGTTTGCCCGCGACGTGCTGGAGAAGAAGGCCAAGGCCGATGAACGCTTTGCCCGCCGGTTCGCGGCGATTGTCGAGAAGCACGACAAGAACCTGTATGGGGGCTGAAATGTTGCCCAAGACGAATGAAAGGAAATCTTGGGCTGAGCGTAATGGAGAACTGGTTTGGGGCGCGCTGGGGGTCGCTTGCTTAACCTTTGCCGTTCTTGGACTTGCTAACAATTGGATGGGGGTTGTTGTTCTTGGAGTGTTGGGTTTTGCAGCTTCCGCTTTTCTCTTGAGAAAATTTCGCGTGTCTCAAGGGTTACGGCACATCTCCATCCGCGGTCGGCTTGGCGGGGGAACGGGTTACAATGGTGGAATGGGGGGAGGTGAGGAATGACCGATCCCTCCCACGACCACGCAGGCCTCAGCGATACCTTTGCCTCGCGCCGGTATTTCAAGAAGTTCGAGACCATCATCCGGCATCTGACCCGGGTGGCGGCGGCGATGCAGGCGGAGGGGCGGCTCTCAAAATCCGACGTGAAGGTGCTGACCGCCTATCTGATGCGACTGAACTTCACCTTCCGCGCGCTTTCGATGAAATACCTGATGACCGGGCGCGATACCGGCCGCTTCTTCGGCAGCCTGGCGATGGACAAGCGCGACAGCGGTTTTCCGGTGGCTGCCGAGCTGATGACCATGGCCAATGACGCGCAGCAGGCAGAGCGGCATCTGGCCAATATGGCCAGTGAGGAGGTGCTGAAGGACGATATGGTGCGCACCATCATCTCGGACCGGGTGGTGCCTTCGAAACTGCAATTCGCACTGTCGCAGCGGCTTTACTATCAGGAGCTGCTGAAGGGGGAACTGTTTTGGACCCAGAACGATCCGGAATGCGAATGGCTGGAAAACCTTGGCCCGCGCCGCCGGCGCTTTCTGCTCCATTGGGCGGCCTATGACAGCCAGGTGAACCTGCCGGTGATCTACCTGATGGAGCTGGAGGACAGCGGCAAGGTGGCGCTGCCCAAGGATGAGCGGCGCTGGCCCGAGGTGCAGGCGCATCTGATGGCGCAGGCCCTGGCGGGGCTGAAGCTGGTGACCATTGCCAAGGGGTTTGACGAGGATTTCGGCGACCTCCACCCCAAGCATCTGCGCCGTTACCACGTGGGGCCGATGTATTCCTCGGCCTATACCGAGCAGACCGGGCCGCTGCGCCGGGTGCTGGAGGAAGCCGAGGCGCCCATGGGCCAGGACTGGGCGCTGGCCTGGACGCTGGAGGAGCTGGAGAGCGAGGACGTGCGCGAGGAGCGCTCGGGCTGGTTCGGCACCGTGGAGCGGGAAGTGTTTGCGCTCGACCCCTTTGGCGGGCGCGGCGCGGACACCGGGGCGACGCGGACCCAGCGCGCGATCATCCTGCCGCAGCGCCCGTTCCAGGTGCTGGCAGAGCTGGATCCGCCGGGGTTTGCGGATGTGCAGAAGTTCGTGGTGAGCGAGGCGGGGCAGGTGCTGCGGTATTGAGCGGGTGCGCGTGCAGCCGACTGCGGGAGCCTCCGGCGGGGATATTTCGAGCCAGAAGAAGCGCGGGTGGTTTTTTGCCCGCGAGTTACGGATTGAGAGGGTGAGATGAGCATTTCAGGCAATCAGATGGAGCTGCGGGAAGAGGATATCCGCAAGCATTACGCGGCTGCGGCGGCGATGCTGGAGGGGTTTGACCACACCCCGCGCATTGCCAAGCCGCAGGCAGAGGGCAAGGTGCCGGAGCGCTCGCCCGGGATTGCCCGCACCCGCCGCTTCCGTTCCACCACGCCGGGGCTGGTGACCCGCTCCACCGCGCGGCCTGAAGGCGTGCATCTGATTGCCCGGATCGAAGCGGCGGATGAGGATGATCCGCTGACCTCGCCCTTGCAGGCGACCTTGCAGCATGCCTTGCGCCGGGCGCTAGCGGTCTCGCTGGCGATGGGTGAGGCTTATGCGGATGTCTCTGGCCTGGGCGATTTGAAGCGGGCCAATCTGGCCGGGTCTCTGGACGCCGCCCGCAAGGGCGAGTTTACCGAGCTGCTGGCCGCCGAGGCGCTGATTGCGGCGCATGTGTTTGCCAATGCCGCGGCCTATCTGCTGGCGCCGCACGGGTCCGAGGCGCAGGCCGAGGTGGGCGAGGCGGAGGAGCTGCTGACGGATAACGCGCCGCTGGCGCTGCATGGGGCGCTGTGGGAGCTGGACCAGAAGCTGGCGCTGCATGCCCCCGATGATGCGCATCTGATTGCGGCCACGGCGGCCTATGCCGAGCAGCTGATGGAAAAGGCGGCCTTGCGCGCGCAGAACGCGCCGCGGCTGGAGGCCTTCACCGCAGCCGCCTGGCGGGTGGAGGCGGATGATCTGACCATCAGCGGCTTTGAGCCCGCGGCCAAGGCGAAGTCCACCACACTCACCATGGCGTTCAAGAAGCCGCATGAGGTGGTGGGCAACCATATCGCCAAATATCAGGCGCTGCGGCTGTCTAAGATGCTGATGGCCTATGATTTTGAGCGCCGCCTGAACCCGTTTGCCGAAATGGGCGGCTTCATCTTCACCTTCATGGGTGACGGCAAACCCGGGACCGGCAAGACGACGCTGATCCAGATGATGGCGGGGCTGATCCACGACTATTGCCAGAATGCGGGCTATGCCTTCCGCTATCAGAACTTCGGCATCGACAATATCGACAGCTACCAGGGCAAGTCGGGGCAGAACGCCAAATCGTTCATCCAGAATGTGATCGACCCGGGCGTGATCGGCTTTGGCACCATCGACGACATCGACCAGATTGCGGGCAAGCGCGGCGACCGCCAGTCCTCCGCGGGCCAGCAGGAGGTGACGGCGGTGTTCATGGAGGCCTTTGCCGGTGCCAACACCGTGGTGCGCGGCAACTGCACCTTTGGCATGTTCTCCAACTACCCGGAGAATGTGGACGACGCGCTGCGCCAGCGGGCCGGGGCGCGCTTCCTGGTGGACGGGCCGCAGACGCGGGAGGATTACATCGACATCCTGACGCTCTTGATGGGCAAGAACCACAGCATTCCGCAAGGCGATCATGACCTCTATGGCGCGCAAGAGATCAAGAAGGCGGTCGCGCGCTCATTCGAGGCGCATAACCGCCCGCAGGAGCCGGGGCTGGCCGAGGTATTCGGCCGGGTGCATGACCAGATCGGCGCGCTGGATGATCTGGCCAAGCTGGGTACGTATCTCAAGGCGATCCAGCAGGCGGATGAACGCTTCACCGGCCGCGCCATCAAGAACATCACCGATGCGGTCAAGGTCCGGGCGATGGATTTCGAGCTGCCGGATGAATGGATGGAGAACCCGGAGCTGTTCCTGTTCAAGGACTTTGATACCAAATCCGCGATGATTGCGGAGCTGCGGGTGCCCATCACGGTCGACATGGTGGTGCAGGAGATCAACCGCTACGCCGACTCTGAGTTCCGCTATGCCGACAAGTCGGATGAGGTGGCGATTGAAAACATGGTGCGCGATTTCGGCCGCCAGGAGGAGGCCAAGCGGCGGTATCTGGAGGGGCGGGGGTGAGCAGTACGAAGAATGTACGCCGGGTGCGCAAATTGGAAATACCCAAGAGTACTATTCAGGACCTTCCCGAGGAAACGATTGCTGTCTTAGCGGCTTTGAGCTTCGCTATTAGCGAGGTTAACGCTTTGTGGCGGATATACGATAGTTGTAAATTCAGGACGACTGGGAACGAGGATGTTGATTCAGCCATTTCTATTCAGCAAAATTTGGTTCTTCGCATCTGGTCGGCAAAGATCTTTGAACTGGCGGTTAAATTAGACTGTGAAATCAATGATGCAGCTCTGAAGGACTTTCTGGCGAGTGCAAAAGAGAAACTGCTTGAAGGCGAGGAAAAGTCACTGAAGTCCATCATTGGGAACTTTAGACATGAAGCTACCAACCACCTCGATGTTGGCCACATCAAGAAAAAGCGCTTGGGGCATGTCTCTACGGCAGCAACTACAAGTTTTTACTTCGACGAACGAGAAGCAAATTCGTTCTTTCCTTTTGGTGAAGAAGTAGTTTTCGCTGCATGTTTCAACCGAACGGTAGGCAGCAGGAAGACTGAGGAGCGCTTGCCAGCCTTTGCGGACTGGTTTTCATGGATAATTAGAGCATCAAAGGCACTGATGCCCTTGTTCGATGAGTTTTTGCAGGAGTTTGTATTCAAAGGCCGTGAGCAACCGAGTTGGCAGTGGATTGAACTTGAACTCGAACCAGAAATGGTTGCGGGAGCGGGGGATCAGAAGGTTCCTCTAATAATTGTGGAGGGGGCGATCTGAAACTGTTTGGTGCAAATCGTAGGCCGTTCGGTTCCGCGGCGAAGCCGCGACGCGCCCGACCCGCCCCCCAGGGCGGGCGCGTTCCGCACCCACCCTCGTGCCGGGCGCATCGCTTTCGTGATACGGATAGGAGGATTGCATGAAACGCCTCATCCAGCATGGCCTGATGTTCGGCAATCTCTTCCATGTGGCCTCGCCCGCGCTGGTGGAGCGGTACAATCGCGCGCTGAAGCATCTGACCGGAAAGACCACGAGCCTCACGGATTTCCACGTCGATATCTCGGGCTTTTCGCCGGAGATCGGCGATGAGCTGGGGGATGATCACTATCTGAACCATGCGGGCGTGAACCGGCAGTTCATTCTCCTCAGCACCGAGCAGAAGCGCTGCCCGCTGCTTCACGTGAAATTTTCCACCAGCCGGGACATTCTGCGGCGGTTCATCGAGGTGAATGAACGCCAGCTGTTTGCGCTGACCGCGACGGATGCGGTGGCGGGGGAGCTGGTGAATTCGGTGTTTGAGGTCTCAACCCCCTCCAAGCTGTTCGACATCCAGCAGGTGCGGATCGAGGCGGATACCACTAAGGGCACCCTGCGCCATGCGGACCATCTGGCGGCGCTGGTGGAGCGGTTCAAGACAGGCGAGGATGCCTGGTTTGATGATGCGCTGATCGGGGAGATGATCTCGACCGCCGAGAAGACCGGCGATGTGACCCGCAATCCGGTGCATCTGGAGCATGAGGCTTTTGAGCAGTCGAACTTCTGGACCGCGCATTTCGGCGGCCTGTATGTGTTTCAGGGGCTGGAGCATCCGGCGGTGATTGCCAGCGGGGAGAAGCCTGAGGGTGTGCCGCTCGACCGGGTGTTCGATCTGGGGCAGCGCAATGCAATTGCCAAGTTCCTGGAGCTGAACGGCCTGGCAGAGCCGGTGATCCGGGCGCGCGGCGTTGATGGCGCGGCGATCCTGCGGCAGAAGATGGGGTTCCTGGCGGTCTCAGTCCTGACGGAGAAGGGGCGGGATCTGTCGGGGCTGTCACGTGCGGACCTGCGGCGGCTGGCGGCGCGCCATGCGGAGGAACTGCCGGAGGAGTTCGAGGGGCTGGCAGCCTTGGTGCGCTGGGCCGAGGGGGGCGGCAAATGGCCGAAGATCCGCTCGGACCATCCGGCCTATTTCTATTCCTTGCGGGCGGCGGATACGGCCGACCGGGATTTGGTCAACATGCTGCTGGCGGAGCTGTGCCCGCATGATTTCCGCCAGATGTTCATTTGCCACAAGGAGCTGTTTTACAGCCAGTACCGCGGCTGGCCGGAAACCAAGAAGGCCTATTCGGCGGAGTTCCTGGCGCGGGAATATGCGGTGGACAAGGCCGGCGCGCGGGAGGCGCTGTTCGGGCATGAGCCGGATATGGAGGGGCGGCTGCCGCGGGTGCGGCGCAAGGGGATGGTTGAGCGGGTCGGCCCCTGGGGGGCTGTGAACCGGGTGCGGGGGCGATAGGGTGGTCCTATTGGAGCAACTTAATTCTTCCCGGACCGCTTGCGATCCGGTTCGCGCCCGACCCGCCCCCATGGGCGGGCGCGAACCTATGTTACGTGCACAAGCTCAGGAGGCGTGCTGAGATGTTCGGATTTATCCGCCTGATCCTGATCCTTCTGGTGGTGCTGACCGTGGTCTATGCCGCGGTGTCGCTCTACTCGCGCGAGATGCGGCGGCTGAAGCTGAAGCGGCGCTGGAAAGAGAAGGGGTTGACCGGCGACCGCGCGGCCTTCATCCAGCGAGGGCTGAAGCAGTACGACAACTCGTTCCGGCGCAAGCTGATCCTGTTGGTCTATATCATCCCGCTGGGGGCGCTGGCGCTCCTGATCTACGTCATTAACTTCATGTGAGGTCCACCCCATGCGTTTCATCAAATGGGCTTTCCTGATTACCTTCTGGGTGCTGTTCGGCGCCTTCCTGCATTACACGCTGCCGCAGTATGACGTGGTGCGGATCGTCAATACCTATGAGGAGCGGCAGGAGCTGAACGACTGGACCAGGGTTTTCTGGTCCAAGCCGGACGACCAGTCGGCGCAGCTGATCAACCGGGATGTGCAGTTCATCCAGGCGGTGCGCGCCAACGGCCGCAACATGGTCTACCGTAACGAGGACACCGGCTGGAACTGGCCGCCCTATTTCAAGTTCGACACCGCGAATCTGTATACGGACGCCAATGACAGCATCTCGACCAAGGCGAACCCGGAGTGGGTGGCGGTGATGCATTACGGCTGGCGCAACGAGTTCCTGTCGATCTTCCCCAATGCGGTGACGATCAAGCCGGTGGCGGGGCCGGAGGACAAGCCGACCAATTGGTTCTCGATCATCTTCCTGGTGCTGCTGGCGGCGCTTCTGTGGGCGATTTATGTGCGCTGGCGCCGGTTCCGGCAGGCGCGGATCGACCCGATGATCGAAAGCGCCGAAGACAGCCTGTATGCGGCCGGCGATGCGATTGCCGAGCGCAAGGGGCGGTTCCGGCGCTGGCTGGGTACCTGGAAATCAAAGTGAGAGGGGCCGCTGGATGGGCGGTTCCGGAAGACACAAGCGGATGCGCGGGCCTGAATGGCCCGCGTTTTTTATTCGATGCGGTCGAGCACCCAGTCCAGAGCAGGGGTGAAGTCGTCAGCCGCAAGCGCCCCGCGAGGTGCCGCAGCGGCGGTGAAGGCAAACCCGTGTGTGTAGTCCACGAGCAGGCACAGAAGGGTGCGGGCTTCTGGGCCGGTCACGCCTGCGGCTGCAATCTCTGCCTCGATGAGCTGCGTCAGCCTTGTTAGAGAGGGGCCGATCAAGGACGGGTTTTCCAGGATGCATTTCGCCAGCTCCGGGTGCCGGGTCACCTGCGTGCAGTAGCGGGTCATCAGACCGCGCAGGCGCAGTTTTGGCGTTGCCGCTTCTGACGGTGCATCAGCACCTTCGAACGCAATGGCGACGAGAGATGCAATCATCTCGTCCCTGGTTCCGGCGTGATGGGCAACAGCCATCGGAGTGACGCCAAGCGCCGCTGCCAGTGCTTTGAAGGTCAAGGCCTTTCTGCCGCCCTCATCGAGCAGCTGCTGGGCCTTTTTCAATACATCATCCTTGCTGAGAGCCCGGCTGCTCCGGGGAGGGCGCCCCATGCGCGGGGGCATGGATCAGGCCACCTGGAAGGTGGTCTGGATCATGCCGGTGGGCAGGGTGCGGGAGCTTGCCACCTGGAGGTCGATGTCCCGCTCCAGATGGCCAAACAGCGGGATGCCGCTGCCAATCAGGATCGGAACCGTTGTGATGGTCAGATCTGCGATCAGCCCTTGCCGCAGGAAGGACTGCACCATCCGGCCGCCGTCGATATAGGCGCGTTTCCAGCCCTCTTCCTGCAGTTCCTGCATAAGGTCTGGGGGTGTAGCGGTGCTGAGGCGCACCTTGTCCTTCAGCTCCTCGGGAATGTCCTGTTCGCTCAGGCTGCTGCTGAGGACCACAACCGGTTTGGCGTAGGGCCATGCATCAAACCCCAGCAGGGTGCGGAATGATCCTGTTCCCATGACCAGCCCATCGACGCTGTCCATGAAGGCCGCAAAACCGCCATCGTCATCTTCGGCAACAGGCTGTTTGTAAAGCCAATCCAGCGAGTGGTCCTGGCGGGCCACAAAGCCGTCGAGGCTGGTGGCGATGAAAACGTGGCCGGTGGTAATCTGGTTCTCCTGAGTCGCAATTAATTATACGACATATAGTTAATCGTGGTTCCAGTTCCAAGTGACCGGCGCATTTTCGGGTGTCCGCGAATCGATTCGCGGCAGCGGGCAACGGGTAAACGCATGAAAGATAAGCGCTTGCCGCAAACAGGCTGGCGAGTGCCGGTTTGAGATTCTGGACATCCCTGTGCGATTTGGGGTGGCAAACATGCATGTCTTTTTCCGGTTTCGGCGGGTCGGATTTGTTTTCGCGCTGGGGGCCGCGATCGGGCAATTTCCATCTCAGCAAGGTGCCGCCTTTCGGGGCGGAGAATTGGGAAGCTGGTGAAACTCCGGCACTGCCCCCGCAACGGTGACCCCGGGTCAGGCCTGGCAAAGACCACTGAGGCGCATGCCTCGGGAAGGTGCCAGGCTCCGCCGCCACGCGGCCCCGGGACAGTCCGGAAACCAGCCTTGCCATGAAAACACGTCAACCGCGGGCGGCGGTCGGGCGGTTGCGGGCGCGTGGCCTGCAATCTCTCTTCCCATGCCTGCACCCAGCCAAGACGCCGCGGGGATGCGGCAAAGGAGAGAAGCAGATGCTTCAGGACAGCGAGATTCTGGCCAAGCTGATGGGCCGGCAGAAAAACTATTCCCTGGAACAGGCGTTCTATACCGATCCGGGGGTTCTGGATCTGGACATGCGCCAGATTTTCTACCGCGAGTGGCTGTTTGCCATTCCGGCCTGCGAGATCCCGAAGGCGGGCAATTACGTGACCCATCAGGTGGGGTCCTACAACGTCATCATCGTGCGCGGCACCGATGGCGAAGTGCGTGCCTTCCACAACGCCTGCCGCCACCGCGGTTCGGTTGTCTGCAAGGCCAAGAAAGGCAATGCGCCGAAACTGGTCTGCCCCTATCACCAGTGGACCTATGAGCTGGATGGCTCGCTGCTGTGGGCGCGCGACATGGGGCCGGATTTCGATGCTTCCAAACACGGGCTGAAGCCGGTGCATTGCCGCGATCTGGCTGGGCTGATCTATATCTGCCTGGCCGATGAGGCGCCGGATTTCGACGCTTTTGCCGCTGTGGCGCGTCCGTATCTGGAACCGCATGACCTGGGTAACGCCAAGGTCGCCTATGAAAGCTCGATCATCGAGAACGGCAACTGGAAGCTGGTCTGGGAGAACAACCGCGAGTGCTATCACTGCGGCGGCAACCACCCCTCGCTGTGCCGGACCTTCCCGGAAGACCCGTCGGTGACCGGCATCGAAGGCGGCGAGACACCGGCGCACCTGCAAAAGCATTTCGACCGGATCGAGGCGGCGGGGGTTCCGTCGGCCTTTACCATCGACGCGCGCGGCCAGCACCGGCTGGCGCGGATGCCGCTGAATGAGGGCGCCGAGAGCTATACCCTGGACGGCAAGGCGGCTGTGGCCAGGAAGCTGGGCCGGGTGCCGTTCGCGGATGCGGGCACCTTGCTGAAGTTCCACTACCCGACCACCTGGAACCACTTCCTGCCGGATCATTCCATCGTGTTCCGTGTGACCCCGATCAGCCCGACCGAGACCGAAGTCACCACCAAATGGCTGGTGCATAAGGACGCGGTCGAGGGGCAGGATTACGACCTGAAGCGCCTCACTGAGGTCTGGATTGCCACCAACGACGAAGACCGCATCGTGGTCGAGGACAATCAGCGCGGCATCAATTCGCCCGCGTATGAGCCCGGTCCGTACTCGGAAGTGCAGGAAAGCGGCGTCATCCAGTTCTCCAACTGGTATGCCGATCATCTGATGCGCGCCCTGACTGGCCGCCACCTGATCGCGGCGGAGTAAGCGCATGGGACTGCAGGCCAATTTCGAGACGCTGGACGAAACCCTGGCGTGGAAGGACGACGAGATGCTGGAATGCGTCTCTGTTGTGCCGGAAGCGCCGAACACCGCCACCTTCAGCTTCCGCGCGCCGTCCGGCGCGTGGTTCAAGTACCAGCCGGGCCAGTTCCTGACGCTGGAGCTGCCGGTGCCGGGGGAGACTGTCTGGCGGACCTACACGATCAGCTCCTCGCCGTCGCGGCCGCTGTCGATTTCGGTGACGGTCAAGGCGCAGGCCGACAGCATCGGCACCCGCTGGATGCTGGACCACCTGAAGCCGGGCATGTTCCTGCGGGCCTCTGGCCCGGCAGGCGTCTTCACCCTGCCCAAGCGCCCGAACGGCAAGTTCCTGTTCATCTCCGCTGGTTCCGGCATCACGCCCAGCCTGTCGATGACCCAGTATCTGTTCGACCGCGGCCAGTCGCCTGACGTCTGCTTCATCAACTGCGCCAAGCGGCCCAGCGAGATCATCGCGCGCCAGCAGCTGGAAAGCATGGCGTCGCGGGTGCCGGGGCTGAAGCTGAACTTCGTGGTTGAGGAAGATGACCCCTATCAGGTCTGGACCGGCTACCGCGGGCAGCTCAACCAGATCATGCTGGGCCTGATTGCCGGCGACTATCTGGAGCGTGAGGTCTACTGCTGCGGTCCGGAGCCGTTCATGCAGGCGGTGCGCGACATGCTGATCGGTCTCGGGTTTGACATGGAGAACTACAACCAGGAAAGCTTTGGCGCGCCGGTCGAGACTGAGGCGGATGCGCCGGAGCTGGACGATGTGGTTCCGGAAGAAAGCGCAACTGCCGAGATCAGCTTTGCGGCGTCGGGCGTGATGGCGACCTGCACCGAGACCGATACGGTGCTGGCGGTGGCCAAGGCCTCGGGCCTCAACATCCCGTCGGGCTGCACCTTTGGCATCTGCGGCACCTGCAAGGTCAAGAAGACCGCGGGCGAGGTGCATATGGTCCACAATGGCGGCATCTCGGAGGAAGATGTGGAGGCGGGGTATATCCTGGCCTGCTGCTCCAACCCGATTGGCCGGGTTGAAGTGGACATCTAAAGAAACAGGGCGCGCGCCGGATCCGGCGCGCGCCCATTCATTTGCAGATTGATCAGGCTTCCAGTGCCAGCTTGTGCACGTGGATCTCGTTGATCGGGTGGCTTTCGGCGCCGATGATGCCCGGGCGGGCGTGGCGGTAGAGCGAGCGCCAATAGGGCTGGATCACGGTGCCGTCGTCGTGCATGAACTGCTCGATCTTCTCCATATGGCCGCGGCGGGTATCGGCATCGGCAATGGCTGAGGCAGCCTCCAGCATGCTGTCGAACTCGGCGCTGGCGAGGCCGGTTTCATTCCAGGCAACTCCAGTCTTGTAGGCCAGTGTCAGCACCTGCACACCCAGCGGGCGGTGGCCCCAGTCGGTGGAGCTGAACGGGTATTTGTCCCAGTCGTTCCAGAAGGTGTTGCCGGGCAGCACGGTGCGTTTCACATTGAGGCCCGCATCGCGCATCTGTGCCGCCAGCGCGTCGGTGGTGTTGCGGCGCCAGTCGTCGTCGATTGAGATCAGCTCATGCTCGAAATCAAGCATGCCGGCCTCTTCCATTAGTTTGCGGGCGGCTTCGGCGTCGCGCACCGGCGCGCCGATGTCGGCGTATTCCGGGTGGATCGGGCAGACGTGATGGTTCTCGGCCAGGGTGCCGCGGCCGTCATAGCCCAGCTCCAGCAGCACAGCGTTGTCGCAGGCCAGCGCCAGGGCACGGCGGACGCGGGCATCAGCGTAAGGGGTTGCCCCGTCCACGATGGCGTCGCGGTTGGTGCGCAGCACCAGGGTATTGGCGGAGACGGATTCGCTGACGTTCCAGCCGATGGAGGTGAAGATGTCGACATATTCGCCCACGGTCTCGTAGGTCATGTCGATTTCCTCGGCCTCGGCTGCCGACAGGTGGGTGGAGGCATCGGTGCCGAAGTCGATGAACTCGATCCGGTCGAGATAGGCGCCTTCGCCCCACCATTCGTGATCGGTGTTCTTCTCCAGCGCGACCTTCACGCCGACCTCGTATTCCACCAGCTTGTAGGGGCCGGTGCCGACCGGATCGGCGCCCGGATCGCCGGACCAGCCGTCCGGCACGATGGCTGCGGGGTATTCGGTGACTGCCGGGATGATGGTGATGTCGGGGCGGGTGAGCTTTAGTTTCAGGGTCAGGTCATCGACCACTTCCAGCGCGCCCTCGGCGGGGCCGTCGCCGGCCTCGTTCTGCAGCGAGCCCATGCGGGCCGCCATCGAGTTGCCTTCCCATTTGCCGTCGCACCAGCGGGCAAAGTTATAGGCGACGTCCTTGGCGGTCAGGGTGCCGCGGCCGTCGTTCCAGTTCACACCGGGGCGGATGTGCAGCAGGTATTCGGTGGCGTCCTCGTTGACCTCCCAGCTTTCCAGCAGGCGTGGTTCAAAGGTGCCATCGGCGTTGTATTGCACCAGGTACTCCAGGTAGCCGCGCACCAGGTTGCCAAGCTGCGGCCAGTTGAACAGCGGCGGGTCGAGCAATGCGCGCACCACCTGCTGAATGCGAATGGTGCCGCCCGCTTGCGGGCTGGCGGCGGCCTGAACCGGCTGGCTGAGGCCGATAAGCCCGTAGGCGGCAGAGGCGGTGACGCCAAGCGCGGTTGCGCGGCTCAGGAACTCGCGCCGGTCCAGTTTGCCCTGGGCGGCTTCCTCCGCATGCATGCGGATGGCGGGGTGGAGGGTTTCCCTGTTATAGTATTGGGTCATTTTGCTTCCTTTGTTGCTGTGCTCAGCGTCGGAAAGGGTGCGGGCAGTCAGTATGGAGAATGGAGCGGCGGCCCTGCCCGCTGGCCGCCGCTCCGGGGAGATGCCTTATTCAGCGGGCTCCTGCGTGACGGTGGTGGCGACGCCTGCCTGTTCGCGGCGGCCGTCGTTGTAGATCGCTTTCACCAGGGCGGCGCATTGCAGCACCATCACCAGCGAGAAGGGCAGGGCGCCGATCACCATCGCGGTCTGGATCGCCTTCAGGCCGCCGACCAGCAAGAGCGCCGTTACCACTGAACCCAGGGCGACGCCCCAGAAGATGATATGCGGGCGGGCCTTGGGGCCTTCGTCGCCGGCGGCGTTGATGGTGTTGACGATCAGCACGGCGCTGTCGGCGGTGGTGACCAGATAAGTCATCAGCAGGACCACGATCATCACCGACATTGCCCAGCCCAGCCAGGGCGACAGCATGTATTGTACCATGGCAAAGATCTTGTCGCCATCGGGTGCGGTTGCGATCTGGCCGCCTGCGCCGCCGTTCAGCTCCAGGTCGATGGCGGTGCCGCCGGCCCAGGTGAACCAGACAAAGCACATGAGCGACGGGACGATCATGGCGCCCAGCACAAATTCGCGGATGGTGCGGCCCTTGGAGATGCGGGCCAGGAAGAGCCCGACGAAGGGTGCAAAAGCGATCCACCAGGCCCAGTAGAACACCGACCAGCCGCCCTGCCAGCCTTCCAGCTTGGAGGCGACGCTGTCGGGGTTGCCGTCACCGGTCCAGACGCGGAACATCATGTCGGGCATGGCAATCAGGTAGTCCCAGAGGCCGACCAGCAGCGCCTGCATGCCAAAGAAGGTGGAGCCGAACAGCAGGAAGAAGCCCAAAAGCGCGATGCTCAGCACCATGTTGATGTTGGAGAGCCACTTGATGCCCTTTCCGACACCCGAAAGCGCCGAGGCGGTGGAGGCCAGCATGATCACCAGGATCGCGACGATGACACCGGATGTGTTGGCGGTGCCTGCCTCGTTGGTCAGACCGGTGATGCCGATCCTGGTGAGGCCGGAGACAAACTGCTCAACCCCGAAACCCAGGGTCTGGGCGACACCCAGGATGGTGGCAACCACGGCGACGATATCCACCACATGGCCGATGGAGCCAGACAGTCGGGCGCCGAACAGCGGCGTCAGCGAGGAGCGCATGGTCAGCGGCAGCCCGCGGCGGTAGCTGAAGAACCCCAGCGCCAGCCCGGCAATCGCATAGCAGGCCCAGGCGCCCAGGCCCCAGTGCAGGAAGGACCATTTGTAGGCCATGCGGATGTTGTCCGCGGTGCCGCCGTTGGTCAGGCCCTGGATCACTTCGGGATTGTTGTTCCAGTGATAGATCGGCTCAGCCACCGCCCAGGTCAGCATGCCGACCCCGATGCCCGCGCCGAACATCATCGAGAACCAGGAGAAGTTGGAGAATTCCGGCGCGTCGCCGTCCTGGCCCAGTTTCAGACGGCCTGCGGTGGGCCACATTGCCAGAGCGATGCAGCACAGCACAAACAGCGCCACGGTCCAGATGTACCAGGCGCCGAAGGAGGCGAGGATGAAGCCGTTGATCGAGTTGAGGATGGCGCCGGACTGCTCGGGGAAAGCGATGGCCCAGATCACCAGCCCGCCGATCATCAGCTTGGAGGAAA
This sequence comes from Leisingera sp. ABD4_442, assembly GCF_056160905.1. Lineage (NCBI taxonomy): Bacteria > Pseudomonadati > Pseudomonadota > Alphaproteobacteria > Rhodobacterales > Roseobacteraceae > Leisingera > Leisingera sp. ABD4_442. Next base: position 307,164 of record NZ_JBSWYB010000002.1, read on the forward strand.
TGGTGACGATCTGGCTGAAGCCCCGGTAAAATCCGCTGTCGGATGTGCCGATCGGCAGATCCGTTAAAGGTGGTTTGATTGACATAGAGTATCCCTGTTTTCCCTGCTCTGCCGGGTTTAACCGCCGGGGCTGCGGTCTTAGCAGAGCTTACGCAGGGCATTTTTTGTTATAAAAATTCTGCCTTTTGCAGTAGGCAATAATTTATGAATGACATTAGCTCTGTTAATAGGAAGCTCAGCTATCACCTGGTTGCGCTGCACACGTTTGACCTTGTGGCCCGGCATGGCAACTTCACCGGCGCGGCTGAGGCGCTGGGGCTGACGCAGTCGGCGGTTTCCCAGAAAATCAAAGGGCTTGAGACAGAATTGGGCGTTGCCCTGTTCCGGCGCGAGCACCGCGGGGTGTCGCTGACCAACGAGGGGGTGCGGCTGCTTAATGTGGTGCGCCCGGCGATGACGCAAATGGGCAATTCCCTGGCGTCGCTGCTGGAGCGCAAGTCCCGGCCCAGGGTGCGGATATCGGCAGATTTCGCCTTTGCCAGCTTTTGGCTTTTGCCGCGGCTGTCGCATCTGCGGGCGGAGCTGGGAGATGAGATCGAGATCCAGATCCTCGCAAGCCAGGTGCCGCCGGACGACTATGGCGAAGACTGCGACATCAAAATTCATGTCGGTCCGCGCAGCAGCATGGGCGACGGAGACGTCATGCTGCTGCAGGAACGGGTCGGGGCCGTCTGCAGCCCGGCCTTTCTGCAGAAACATGGCCCGGTAACTTCCGCCGCAAGCCTGCTGGATTTCCAGCTGCTCAGCCTGTCAAAACCTGCCTCGGCAGAATGGCAGACATGGCAGGGCTGGTTCGACCGGCTGGGCATCGCCGGGGAGCGTTCGAAGAATTACATTAGCTTCAACAACTATGATATGGTTGTGCAGTCGGCGGTATCCGGGGACGGCATTTCTTTGGGCTGGCTTGGGCTGATCGACCGGCTGCTGCAGAATGGATCTCTGGTTCAGGCAGTGCCGGATGTGGTGGTCAGCGATGCGGGCTATGTGATGTCTCGCGACTATTCCAGCCGGCTGCAAGGACCGAGTTTGGTGTTCGAGTGGATTGCAGAACATCTGGCAAGTTCAGCCTTGCTGTAGATCAGCGGGCGGCGGCTTGCCGCTGCGCCAATCAGGACAAAGGGATTGACGCCGGGGCCGGGACTTGATCCAAGGCCGCCAAGCTGCACCATTCCTTTGTTACACAGGACGACCGAACCATGACATCCAGCAACCGGATTGCCCTTTCCAGCGACCACGCCGCCATCGAACTGCGCAAAGCCGTTGCCGCCCATATCGCGGCGCAGGGCTGGGAGGTGGCCGACATCGGGCCGCAAACACCGGAAAGCACCCATTACCCGGACCACGGCGCTGCCGCGGCGCGGCTTGTTGCGTCTGGCGATTGCCGTCTGGGTATCGTTCTCTGCGGCACCGGCCAGGGCATCATGATGGCGGCGAACAAGGTCAAGGGCATCCGCTGCGGTGTGTGCTCCGATACGTTTTCGGCCGGCATGATCCGGGCCCACAATGACGCCAACATGCTGTCCATCGGCGCCCGTGTGGTGGGCGAGGGCCTGGCGCTGGATATCGTGGATGCCTTCCTGAATGCAGAATTCGAAGGCGGCCGCCACGCAACGCGGGTGGACATGATCAAGGCGCTGGAAGACTAAATTCACAGGCTTGCAGCGGCGGGGGCCTATGCCCCCGCGATGCCCCCCCCCCGCGGGGTCAGTCGGCAAACAGATAGTCCGTGTTGGCAATCTGCCGGGCCTTGTCTTCTGCGAGGCTTAGAAAACTGCTCAGTTGGCCCGCGTTGTCTTCCGGGCTGCTGCTTTCGCGCATGTGGTAGAGCTGGCTGAAACCGGCATCCCGGATGCGGTCGCTTTCATGCACTATGTCATTGCGGATTGTCGGCAGCAGCCGTTCCAGCGTCAGCTGCGGCGTGCGCTCGCCCGCCAGGCCGACACGATGCGCATGGCCGATCAGGTAATCATCGCTGAAATCGCATTCGATATGCAGGAACCGGGTCGATGAGCGGTCGGAGTGGAAATCGTTCATCAGGTCGATGGCCGCCGGGTCCAGGCAGATGATCAGCTGGTCGGATTCATAATATTCAAACAGCATCCGCATCAGGGCCCGCCGGTGGCGGGTGCGCTTCATCAGCGCGGCCTGAATGCCGCCCAGGTCGGGCAGCGGCGTGTCTTCTTCGTTGAACAGGTATTCGATCGCCGGGATGTTGGTGACCTGGCGGATCTGCTCCAACAGCCGTTTGGCCACATGCCATTTCTTGCAGATCACGATCAGAAGCTCGCGCTCGCGCCCCAGGGTGCTTTCGGTTTCCCAGAACCGCGGCGCGAAGCGGCGCCCGATACGGCCGCGCTGGACCAGGAACTTGTACAGGCTGCGCCCCTCGTTGGAGATCTGGAAATCCACCCCCTGCGCCGCATAGAGACGCCCGAGCCGCGACTTCAGCTCCTTGGCCTCGGGGCTGATCTTGCGCGCAAACAGGAAATCCTGGCTGAGCAGCAGGTCATAGTGGTCGTTGTAGAAATTCACCGGCATCCCGTAGTCGGTGAACATCAGAAAGGTCAGGGTACGCGTTTCGATCTCCGCTTCGGGGATCAGGTGGCGCACCAGGGTTTGAAAGAAGGTCTCATCCGGGATCCAGGTGGTGCGGAAAAAGCGCATCACATCGCGGCGCTTGCGGATGAAATCGAGGATCCATTCGACAGTGCGGCGGCGCAGGCACCACCACTGGCTGCCGATCTGCACCTGGATATCGGCGGGGATCTCCCGCTGCAGGCCCAGCCGCTTTTGCAGCCCGTGGCTCCAGTAGAACAGCTGCTTGTGCTTGCGCTCGTTGAAGAAATGCCGGTAGATCAGCCGGTCTTCCTTCATGCCGGTCTTGATCCAGTCGCTTTCGAAGAAATCGAAGCTCTCGATGAAGTCCTTGTCGTTTTCGTCCAGGAACCTATGCGCGTATTCTGCCGTTTTCACCGCCATGCAATCGCCCGACAGCATGTAGAAATGGGTGGCGCGCGGAAACTCCTCAACGGCGCTGCGCAGCGCGTGCAGCGTGGCTTCGACCAGCGACCACTCGCCCCAGCCGCATTTGATCCGCTTCTTGGCAAATGCGACATTGGGATTGTCCGCCAGTTCTGAACGGATCAGCTGGTAGTCTTCGGGTGCGGCCCGCCCGTCAAAGTGAATCGACATGTAATCCCCGGCCGCGGTCAGCCGCTCAGCCTGCTGGATGATCGCCTCGGGGTCTTTATGGCAGAGCAGAATATATGCGATTTTTGCCATGGCGGGGACGGACTGCTTGGTTTTGCCTGATTGTTTCTCTTGATAAGCGGCCTGAGGGCGCGAATAAACCAGATAGTTCCGGTTTCGGTAAACATATGCGATTACTGCGCATAAAGGCGCATCAAAAAGAAGAGGGCAGCGGATGGGGTTTCCCGGCACCTGGATGACGGAAAGTGAAAGTGTGGTCTACCGGGTGGTGCCGAAATGCGCCTGCTCGACGATCGGGCAGATCCTGTATTACTCGGATCACGGGCAGTTCTTCGACGGCGACATTCATGACGCCAAGAACGGTCTGCACAAATGGGCGCTGGAGCACAGCCAGGGGCCGATCACCCGCAATGTGCAGGGGCAGCGGTCCTATGCCTTCACCTGCGTGCGCAATCCCTATACCCGCATCCTGTCGTCGTTCTTTGACAAGATCTGCGGCATTCAGCGCAACGGCAAGCGCTACCGCGGCAACCTGGTGCCCAAGCTTGCCTATGAATACGGTATCGAGGTCGGCGGCGAGGACGGCAAGCAGGAATTCGACCAGATCGCCAGCTTCCGCCGGTTCCTGCTGTTTGCGCGCGACACCATCCGCTGGCGCCGCCCGATGGATCCGGACATCCATTGGTCTGCGATGTCGGGGCATGTGTCGACCTTCATCCTGAACGGCGGGCGCTACAACCAGATCTTCTGGACCGAGGCCTTCAACGACGGGATGCAGGGGGTGCTGGACGCAATCGAAACCCCGCATCCCGTGGACCTGGCATCAATTCCGCGCTTCAACGAAAGCGAGGGCCACGGCCCCAAACGTGCCCATCCGGTCGAGGAATACTTCGACGATCTGTCGATGCATCTGGTCTACGAGATCTACAAGCGCGATTTCGAGCTGTTCAAATACGATTTCGAGAACCCGGGAAACAAGATGCCGGTGGGCGAGATCGACCTGGACGAGGTGCACGCCAAGCTGGGGGAGTAACCGTGACGCGGGCGTTTGAGGGCTATTATCCGGTTTCCAACCATACCAAATGGATGGAACTCAGGGACTTGGTCCTGACGCTGGACCTCGGTGACAGGCCTGATTTCCGGTCTCGTTGTATTGTCAACGGATACGTAAGCGGCTGGGATCGCGAATGGCACTATCATTTTCCCAACGGTAGTTTTTCGGATTTGGAATGGGTGGAAATGCGTGGCAGCTGCCTGGCTGATGCCGAATTTCAAAAACGGCTTGCGCAGATTGGATTGGCTGGGAAAGCCGAAGGTAATGCAGTGCGCATTTTTGGCTTTGTGACATGCGGCGAGACAGCAGAGAAACTGTCCTTCGCCTAGATTTCTTGAGTGCCGAAGCGAGGGGCTCCCGCGCCATGCCGCCGCATCATAGATGCAGCAGCATAAGACTTGGGCCGGGCGCCGCTGGCGCGGCGCGGTTGCGTTCAAAGCGCGGCGGTCCCGCTTCTTTCTGGTTCTAAATACCCCCCGCCGGAGGCGCGCCGTGCGCCTGCACGGCGCCACGCCCAACGCCGCTCGGTGCACTGGCGTGAGCCAGAGGGCCGCAGCGGGGGCGGGAGAGATTGGCGGATGCAGAAAATTTTCTGAGAAGCGGTTCAGGGACAGGACTGCCCTGAACGCGCTTTCCCCATGGTAAAGCACCTGAAACCGCCTCAAGGGCAAGCGGCTGCGCCGCCGCGCGTTCGCGCGGCTCTTGACCCTGCTTCAGGCGCGGGAGCCAAAAGAAAACCCGCCGCGTAGAGGCGGCGGGTTCTGTATGCACCAAGTCTGAGCGGTATCAGTCCTCGTCGGGCAGTGCGCGCACGGCGCCCTTGGCGGCAGAGGTTGCCAGCAGCGCATAGGCCTTCAGCGCCTTGGAAACCTTGCGCTTGCGCGGCTCGGCGGGTTTCCAGCCTTTGGCGTCTTGTTCCTCGCGGCGCGCCGCCAGTTCTTCGTCGGACACCGCCAGATGGATCGAGCGGTTGGGGATGTCGATCTCGATCCTGTCGCCCTGGCGCACCAGGCCGATGGTGCCGCCCTCGGCTGCCTCGGGGGAGACATGGCCGATCGACAGGCCGGAGGTGCCGCCGGAAAAACGCCCGTCAGTCAGCAGCGCGCAGGCTTTGCCCAGGCCCTTCGACTTCAGGTAGGAGGTCGGGTAGAGCATTTCCTGCATCCCCGGACCGCCGCGCGGGCCCTCATAGCGGATCACCACGACGTCGCCCTCCTTGACCTTGCCGGTCAGGATGTCGTTCACCGCTTGGTCCTGGCTTTCACAGACATAAGCCGAGCCGGTGAACTTGAGGATGTGTTCATCCACACCTGCGGTTTTCACGATGCAGCCGTCCAGCGCGATGTTGCCGAACAGCACGGCGAGGCCGCCGTCCTGGCTGAAGGCGTGCTCCTTGGCGCGGATCACGCCGTTTTCACGGTCGGTGTCCAGCTCCTTGTAGCGGTTTGCCTGGGAAAAGGCTTGCGTGGTGCGCACGCCGCCGGGGGCAGCCTTGAACAGCTCCTCGGCCTCCGGGTTGTTGGCAACCTTGATGTCCCACTTGGCAATCGCCTCGCCCATGGATGAGGAATGCACCGTGTGGCAGTCGCTGTGCAGCAGGCCTGCGCGGCTGAGTTCGCCCAGGATCGAGAAGATGCCGCCGGCGCGGTGCACGTCCTCCATGTGGACGTTGTGGATGTTCGGCGCGACCTTGCAAAGGCAAGGAACCTTGCGGCTGAGCTGGTCCATGTGGGACATGTTGAAGTCCACCTTGCCCTCGTTGGCGATGGCCAGCAGGTGCAGCACAGTGTTGGTGGAGCCGCCCATGGCGATATCGAGGCTCATCGCGTTCTCAAAGGCCTCGAAAGTTGCGATCTCGCGCGGCAGCAGGCCCTTTTCCTCGTCCTGATAGTGGCGTTTGGTGATCTCGACGATCTTGCGCCCGGCCTCCAGGAACAGACCCTTGCGGTCAGCGTGCGTCGCCAGCGTCGAGCCGTTGCCCGGCAGCGCCAGCCCCAGCGCCTCGGCCAGGCAGTTCATCGAGTTGGCGGTGAACATGCCCGAGCACGACCCGCAGGTCGGGCAGGCGTTTTCCTCGATGTGCTTCACCTGCTCGTCAGTGAACTTGTCGTCCGCCGCGGCCACCATCGCGTCCACCAGGTCGATCTTTTTCATGTCGAGATCGGCGATGTCGATCTTGCCTGCCTCCATCGGGCCGCCAGAGACAAAGATCGCCGGGATGTTCAGGCGCATGGCGGCCATCAGCATGCCTGGGGTGATCTTGTCGCAGTTGGAGATGCAAACCATGGCGTCGGCGCAATGCGCGTTGACCATGTATTCGACGCTGTCGGCGATCACCTCGCGCGAGGGCAGCGAGTAGAGCATGCCGTCATGGCCCATGGCGATGCCGTCATCCACCGCGATGGTGTTGAATTCCTTTGCGACGCCGCCGGCCGCCTCGACCTCGCGGGCGACCATCTGGCCCAGGTCCTTGAGGTGGACGTGGCCGGGCACGAATTGGGTGAAGGAGTTGACGATGGCGATGATCGGCTTGCCGAAATCATCGTCCTTCATGCCGGTGGCGCGCCACAATCCGCGCGCGCCCGCCATGTTGCGGCCATGGGTGGAGGTTCTGGATCGGTACTTTGGCATCAGGCTGGTTCCCTTAGTCTTTGCCCTCAGGGACACGATTTGCGCAATAAAGGCAACCTGCCGGGGGGCTGTTCGGTAATTTTGGCGCAGTATAGGCCGGTTTTTGCGGGGTGAAATGTCTCTGGCAGGGTCTCTCAGGCACGGGCCGGAGCGGGTTCCGGGCTTTTCAGCCAGTGATTCACCGCAATCCCCAGCACCAGTGCCCAGAATGGCGCGCCGATTCCATAGAAACTGATGCCGGAGACCGTGGTCATGAAGGTGATCAAGGCTGCTTCCCGCCCCTGAGGTTTTGCCAGCGCTGCTGATAAGCTGTTGCCGATGGTCGCCAGCAGCGCCAGGCCCGCGACGGTGGCAACCAGCGCCTTGGGAGAGATCAGGAACAGGCTGATCACGGTGGCGCCGCCAAGCCCCACCAGGATGTAGACCAGCCCGGTCATCACGCCTGCCAGATAGCGGGTCTCCGGGTTCTCGTCCGCCTCTGGCCCGGCGCAGATGGCGGCGGTGATCGCGGCGAGGTTGAAGGCGAAGCCGCCGAAGGGGGCGAGGATCAGCGAGGCCAGGCCGGTGACGGTCAGGCTGGCAGAGACCGGCGGCTCATAGCCGCAAGCCCGCAGCGCCACCACGCCGGGCATGTTTTGCGAGGACATGGTGACGATGTAGAGAGGCAGGCCGATGCCGATCAGCACCGGCAGCGAGAAGGCGGGCATCACGAACTCAGGCCGGGCGAGTGTCAAGTCGAGTACCTCAAAGCTGCCGAAGGCTCCGGTGCCTGCGCACCAGGCTACGCCCGCGGCCAGCACCGCGGGAATGGTATAGCGGGGAAACAGCTTGCGGCCTGCAAGGAAGGTCAGGCCCATCACGGCCACCAGTGCAGTGTCCGTCTGCAACGAGGTGAAGGCGGAAAGCCCGAACTGGAACAGGATGCCCGCGAGCATCGCGCTGGCCAGGCTGTCCGGGATCAGGCGGGAGAGGGCCGCAAACCAGCCGGTTATGCCGGTGAAGGTCAGGAGCACAGCGCACAGGAGGAAGGCGCCCACCGCCTCTGCCAGCGGCACGCCATTGAGGCTGACCGCCAGCAGAGCTGCGCCCGGTGTCGACCAGGCTGTCAGGATTGGCATCCGGTAGATCAGGGACAGGATCAGGCAGGTGATCCCCATGCCGAGCCCTAGAACAAGCATCCAGCTGTTGGCCTGGGCCTGGCTGGCACCCACGGCCTCAATCGCCTGAAAAATAATGGCGACTGATCCGGTGTAGCCGACCAGTACGGCAACAGCGCCAGAAACGAGATGCGAAAGCTTCAGATCCTTGAGCATGCGGGTTTTCCTTTGGCGCCGGATCGGCTAGGGGTTTCGTGCGTTATAGCGCACACTACAATTCGTGCGTTATAACGCACAAGGCTTTTTTGACAGGCGGCGGAAATGAGTGAAGACGGCATCACCCTGAACCTGCGGGAAATCCGTGCGGCAGCGGGGCTTAGCCTCAGCAAGGCGGCGGAGGCGACGGGCGTCAGCAAGGCGATGCTGGGGCAGATCGAGCGCGGCGAATCAAGTCCGACGATTGCCACACTGTGGAAGATCGCCAAGGGGTTCCACCTGCCGCTGACCGCACTTCTGGGAGAGGCGGCGCGGCCGGTGAGCGACGTGACAGGCGTCTACGAGACGGTGCAGTTCCCAGGCAGCATCGGGGTCAAGATTGTGTTTCCGTTTGATCCGCTGTTGGGGGCGGAGACCTTTCAGGTGACGCTGCAGCCCGGCCAAAGCCATCAGTCGCAGCCGCATGACACCGGTGTGACCGAGGAAGTCTATGTGCTGCACGGATCCATGGAGGTGCTGCGGAATGGTGAGTGGGTGGCGCTGGAGCCCGGCCAAGGGCTGCGGTTCGCCGCCGACCAGCCGCATGGCTACCGCAGCCAAGAGACCGGCGCGGCGTTTCTCAACATGCATCACTACCGGCAGGCTGTACTGACGCAGCGGGACTGAATTGCTTCACTTGTGCATTTTCCTTTGCCCCCCTACCAATGGCGCAAGTCATTGAGTTTTAGGGATTTGAGGAGCACCGGAATGGACACGCTGCGCGGAAGCCTCCTGATGGTGCTGGCCATGGCCACCTTTGCGCTGGAGGACATGTTCATCAAATCCGCCGCCGCCAGCCTGCCGGTGGGGCAGATCCTGATCCTGTTCGGCCTCGGCGGTATGGTTATCTTTGCAGGCCTGGCGCGTGCGCAAGGTCACCCCCCCTGGCACCCGGGCTTTGGCACGCGCCCGATGCTGCTGCGCTCCGTGGCGGAAGTGGTCGGGCGCTTGTGCTTCACGCTAGCGATTGCGCTGACGCCTTTGTCCTCGGCCTCCGCCATCCTGCAGGCGACGCCGCTGGTAGTGGCTGCCGGTGCAGTGGTGTTCTTTGGCGAGACCGTCGGCTGGCGGCGCTGGCTGGCCATCGGGCTGGGCTTTGCCGGGGTGCTCTTGATCCTGCGGCCTGGCTTGAGCGGTTTTGAACCGGCCTCGCTGTTTGCGGTGGCTGGCACTTTGGGGTTTGCCGGCCGTGATCTGGCTACCCGTGCTGCGCCCAAAGACATGAGCAACAATCAGCTGGGGTTCCTGGGTTTTGCCATGCTGGTGGCGGCCGGGGCGATTGCGCTGGGCTGGACGGGCGGTGCGGTCTGGCCCGCGCCTCGCAACTGGCTGGACATCGGTGCGGCGACGGTAATCGGGGTGATTGCCTATAACGCTTTGTCGGGGGCGATGCGGGCGGGGGAAATCTCCGTCGTTGCGCCGTTCCGTTACACGCGTCTGGTCTTTGCCATGGTTCTGGGGGTGCTGGTGTTCGGTGAACGCCCCGACGCGCTGACCCTGATCGGCAGCGCGGTGATCGTCGGCAGTGGTGTTTTCACGCTGCTGCGCAGCCGCAAGGCGTAAGCGCTATCTTGCGCCCGCCGGCGTGCGGCCTTACATCTGCCGCCCATGGCCAAGAAGAAGCAGACATCAGACCCGAATTACAAGGTGATCGCCGAGAACCGGCGGGCGCGATTCGATTACGCGATCGAAAGCGATATCGAATGCGGCATCGTGCTGGAAGGGTCCGAGGTCAAGGCGTTGCGCGGCAATGGCACCAATATCGCCGATAGCTACGCCGCGGTAGAGAACGGTGAACTGTGGCTGGTGAACTCCTACATCCCGCCCTATGAGCAGGCCAAGGTGTTCAAGCATGAAGAACGCCGCCGCCGCAAGCTGATGGTGTCCAAGAAGGAACTGGCGGATCTGTGGAACCTCACCCAGCGCAAGGGCATGACCCTGGTGCCGCTGGTGATCTACTTCAACCACCGCGGCCGGGCCAAGATCAAGCTGGGCATCGCCAAGGGCAAGAAGCTGCACGACAAGCGCGAAACCCAGGCCAAGCGCGACTGGGGCCGCCAGAAGCAACGGCTGCTGAAAGACGCGCGTTAAGCGCTGGGAGGGCGCTGCCCTCTTGGCCTGACGGCCAATTCACCCGGAGTATTTGCAGCCAGAAAGAAGCGGGCTTGACCGGCCTGTCCGCCGGATTGAATGCGCTCGGCGCTTGTATGGCTTACTGAAGGAACCTGTTTCGAAGGCTGGCGCAACGGCCAAGAGCCGTCAGGCGTGCATGGATCGCCAGCCGGTCCAGCCGTCAGCAGAAGAGAGCCGCGCCGGAAGGTGGTAGCAAAAGATCAGCCGGGCAAGGCGTCATAACCGCCGCACCTGAGATCCGGTTGAACCTGCCCGGTCAGCGCGAACCGCTGATATATGCCGCGATGTTCTCCTTGCCTAGCAGCCGCTTGTGAGAGCCAAGATCGGGCCCGGCAAAGACGATCCGCAGGTTCTCCACCTCCAGCAGCGGCGGCAAAGCTTCAGCGGGCAGGCCAATGACCCGCAAAATGGACAGATTTTTCAGACCTTTAAGCGGGCTGAGGTCAGTGATGCCAGTGCCTGAGATGCTGAACTCCCAAAGCTCTTGCATATCCCGGACCGCCGCGAGGCTGGCTACGGAGGTATTGGTTACAGACAGCTCTCGCAGGTTCTTGCCCGCCAGCGGGTCAATGCTGGCGACAGAGGTGCCTTTCAATGACAGCTTTCGCAAAGCTTGCAGCCCCGAAAGCGGCGCGATGTCGCTGACCCTGGTGCCGTCCAGCTCCAGCTCCGTGAGGCTGATGGCGTCAGAAATTGGGGTCAGATCCGTAATCTGGGTGTCTGACAGGATTAGGGTGTGGAGCTGCGGCTTGTTCTGCAGCCCATCCAGGCTTTGCAGCCGGGTGCCGTCTGCGCGCAGCATCTCCAGCCGGTCCGATGCCGCCAGGGCAGCAACGCTTTCGACAGGGCAATTGGAAATCCAGGCAACCCGCAGGTTTGCGGCTGCCAAAGGGCTGAGATCGGTGACTTCAGTGTTGAAGGCCAGGAAAATCTCCAACTGCTCAAGCTCTTCCAGCGGTGCCAGGTCAGTGACGCCTGAGTCCGCGATATTCAGGCTTTGCAGCCGGGTCAGGCCGCGCAGGAATGACAGGTCTGAGACCTCTTCGATCCCCCAAACCGACAGGTGTTCCAAACCGGTCAGCCTGGCCAGCGGGGTGAAATCCGGTGCGCTGACAGAATCAAGACTCAGCCGCTTCAGGCCGGGAAGCCGGGCCAGGGGGGCCAGGCTGGGAGCGGTTACGCTGACCAGGGCAAGCCGCTCCAGACCGGGCAAGGCCGCAAGCGGGGCCAGGTCAAGCGGCGTCTCGTAGCGCAAGTCAGCCATCAGCGTCAGTTCCTGCAGCTGTGTGAACTGTGACAGGGCTTGCAGATCGGGGGTATGTTCTCCGATCCGGACTTTGGCCTCTAAGTCATTGCTTTTGATGCATGTCCCTCCGATTTCAACACAATCAGCCTGGGCTGCTTGAGGCACAGAGCCTGCGCAGGCAATCAGGAAGGACGCAAGGAGGCGGCGGAAACCGGGCATGCAATAAACCTTTGCAAGGAAGTGCTGAAACAGGGGTCCATGTTATTACCGCTCCGTTAAAGGCCCGCAAGAATTTTGTAACCGCAGGTAGAGGCAGGGGATAGCTTGCACCGCTGTGCTGCCGGATGTACCCATGGCCCATGCGCAGATAGGGAGGTGCTTTGATGCAGGATGATCCGAAGACGCTGGTTTCCACCGGCTGGCTGGCTGCCCATCTGAAGAACCCTGATCTGCGGGTGCTGGACGCCTCCTGGTATCTGCCGCAGCAGGGGCGCGACGCCAAGGCGGAGTATGAGGCCGCCCATATTCCCGGCGCCCGTTTCTTTGACATCGACGAGATTTCCGACAACCGTTCCGACCTGCCGCATATGGTGCCGCCGGTCGAGAAGTTCATGTCCAAGCTGCGCGCCATGGGCGTGGGCGACGGCCACCAGGTGGTGGTTTATGATGGTGCCGGGCTGTTTTCCGCTGCCCGTGTCTGGTGGCTGTTCCGGCTGATGGGGCAGACCAATGTTGCGGTGCTGGATGGGGGATTCCCGAAATGGCAGGCCGAAGGCCACCCGGTCGAGGATCTGCCGCCGGTGATCCGCGACCGCCACATGACGGTGCGGGTGCAGAACCACATGGTGCGCGACGTGACCCAGGTCTCTGCCGCCGCCAAGCTCGGCGATCACGAGATCATTGATGCCCGCTCTGCCGAGCGGTTCCGCGGCGATGCGCAGGAGCCGCGCGAGGGCCTGCGGGCAGGCCATATCCCTGGCTCCAAGAATGTGCCCTTTGGCCAGGTGCTGAACGCTGACGGCACCATGAAGGATGCCGCGGGTATCCGTGCCGCCTTCGAGGCCGCCGGCGTTGACCTGAACAAACCTGCGATTACTTCCTGCGGATCGGGTGTCACCGCCGCCATCCTCAGCCTCGCCATGGAGCGGGCCGGCAAGACCGACCATTCGCTTTATGACGGGTCCTGGGTGGAATGGGGTGCCTTCCCGACCCTTCCCGTTGCTACCGGAGAGAACTGAGCAATGTTCGAGACCCTGAAACCCCAGCCCGCCGACAAGATCCTGGCGCTGATGCAGATGTTCCGCGACGACCCGCGCGCGGACAAGATCGACCTTGGTGTCGGCGTCTACAAGAACGCCGAGGGCGTCACTCCGGTGATGCGCGCCATCAAGGCGGCTGAGCACAAGCTGTGGGAAGAGCAGACCAGCAAGGCCTATGTCGGCCTGGCAGGCGATCCGGCCTATGGCGATGCAATGATCAAGCTGATCCTGGGCGATGCGGTTGCCCGCGGCAATATCGCCGCTGCGGCCACCCCCGGCGGCACCGGCGCCGTGCGCCAGGCGTTTGAGCTGATCAAGATGGCCAACCCCAAGGCGCGCGTATTCGTGTCGGACCCGACCTGGCCAAACCATGTGTCGATCCTGAAGTACGTCGGCATCGAAACCGTGGTCTACCGCTACTTCGACCGTGAGACCCGCGGTGTGAACTTCGACGCTATGATGGAAGATCTGAAGGGGGCGAGCAAAGGCGACGTGGTGCTGCTGCACGGCTGCTGCCACAACCCGACCGGTGCTAACCTCAACGAGGTGCAGTGGAAAGAGGTCATTGCCCTGCTGAACGAGCGCGGCCTGATCCCGATGATCGACATTGCCTACCAGGGCTTTGGCGACGGTCTGGAAGAGGATGCGCTGGGCGTGCGCCTGGTGGCTTCCAGCTGCCCCGAGACGCTGATTGCCGCCAGCTGCTCCAAGAACTTCGGCATCTACCGCGAGCGCACCGGCCTGCTGATGGCGGTCTCCAACGATGCCGGTGCGCAAGCACTGAACCAGGGCACACTCGCGTTCCTGAACCGGCAGAACTATTCCTTCCCGCCGGACCACGGTGCGCGTCTGGTGACTATGATCCTGAACGATGATGCCCTGCGCGCCGATTGGGCGGCCGAGCTGGAGGAAACCCGCCTCGGCATGCTGGGCCTGCGCCAAGGCCTCGCGGATGAGCTGCAGCGCCTGACCGGCTCCGACCGGTTCAGCTTCATCGCCCAGCACCGCGGCATGTTCTCGCTCCTGGGTACCACGCCGGAGCTGGTCGAGAAGATGCGGGTGGACAATGGCATCTACATGGTCGGCGACAGCCGCCTGAACATTGCAGGCCTCAATGCCCAGACTGTGCCGGTGCTGGCCAAGGCGATTGTTGACGCCGGCGTCTAAGTCTTAGGCACTTGGAAATTCAGGAACGCGCCCTTTAATGGGCGCGTTTTTTCTTGGGGCCTCTAAGATTTTTCTGAAAAGTCTTAGGCAACGTTTGCAGAAAACTTTTGCCCGCAAAATCCAGCGATCTGCGTTTCTGCGGGGCAGGGCTCCCGCGCCTGGCCGCGTGCCTTGGCTGTGCCAAGGCCCTTGCAGGCTTGGGCGTGGCACCGCTGGCGCGGTGCAGGCGGACGCTTGACGCCAGGTCATGTAAAGCCAGGCGACGGAAGGGGCGGGGACCCGCGTTTGTGCTAGCGGAAGTCACATTGAAACACAGTCTAGGAGACCTGAAATGACCCTCGTAAAATCCGCTCTCGCCGTGATCCTGTCCGCCGCCGTTGCCCTGCCGATGGCTGCGCCTGCCTTTGCTGCCAATGGGGAGGTTATCGACCGGGTGGAAAACCGCGCCGACCGTCGTGAGAACCGCCGCGACGAGGCCGTGGACACCGGTGTGTGGGATGTGGTGGAGGACCACCTGGACCGCGCCGAAGACCGCCGCGACTACCGCGACCAGAAGGCGCCCAAGGTTATTGTTGTGCCCCAAGGCTAAGCCCAAGGCTCGCGCCGCGCCAGCGGCGCCCGGCCCAACAGGCGGAAATTATCTTTGATGATTGATCAACTGGCGGGAGCCTCCCTCCCGCTCAAATGAAATGCGGCGCCCGGATGGGGCGCCGCTGTCTGCTTCTGTACTGCGGTTCAGCTCGGGGAGAACTCGGGGTAGGCCTCCATGCCCAGTTCCGCCATGTCCAGGCCGTTGACCTCATCCTCTTCCTCCACCCGGATGCCGGTTGTGGTGCGCAGAATGATCCAGACCACGGCGGAGGCTGCGACAGTGAAAACTCCCACCACGGCAATGCCGGTCAGCTGGGTCAGCAGGCTGGCTTCGGGGTTCGACAGCACCACGGCCACGGTGCCCCAGATGCCGCAGAACAGGTGCACCGGGATAGCGCCGACCACATCGTCGATCTGAAGCTTATCCAGCAGCGGCACGGTGAAGACCACGATCACGCCGCCGATGGCACCGATCAGGGTGGCCAGGCCCAAGCCCGGGGTCAGCGGCTCAGCAGTGATTGCCACCAGGCCCGCCAGCGCGCCATTCAGGATCATGGTCAGGTCCGGCTTCCTGAACAGCAGCTGGGTCAATACCAGCGCAGCCACCGCGCCGCCTGCCGCGGCAGCATTGGTGTTAGAGAAAATGCGGCTGATGTCGGCAACGTCGCCGATCGAGCCCATCGCAAGCTGCGAGCCGCCGTTGAAGCCGAACCAGCCCATCCACAGGATGAAGGTGCCGAGTGTTGCCAGCGCCAGGTTGGAGCCGGGCATCGGGATGGTCTTGCCGTCCTTGTACTTGCCGATGCGCGGGCCCAGGATCAGCGCGCCGGTCAGCGCGGCCCAGCCGCCCACCGAATGCACCACGGTGGAGCCTGCGAAATCCAGGAATCCCATCTCCTCCAGAAAGCCGCCGCCCCATTTCCAGCTGGCCTGGAACGGGTAGATCACCGAGGTCAGCACGATGGTGAAGATCAGGAAGGGCCACAGCTTGATACGCTCTGCCAGGGCGCCCGACACGATCGAGGCGGTGGCGGCACAGAACATCAGCTGAAAGAAGAAGTCCGAGCCGGTGGACGCATAGGAATAGTCATCGGCACCTTCCGCGGTAACTCCAACGGCCTCAAGCACGCCGGGTCCAAAGACGCCGGACAGCACGCCGTCGACCGCCCAATTGCCCAGCGGATACATCAGGTTGTAGCCGATCAGCCAGTAAAACACGGCAGCCAGCGAGAACAGCGCCATGTTCTTGGTCAGCTGCATGGTGACGTTTTTGGAGCGCACCAGCCCGGCCTCGAGCATGGCAAAGCCCGCCGCCATCCAGAACACCAGGCAACCGCCAATCAGGAACAGCAGCGAGTTCAGAATGAACACGGTGTCGGTTGCGGGGGTCACGCCCGGGGCCGGGCCGTCCTGGGCCAGCGCCAGGCCCGGCAGCGCGCTCAGCGCCAGGGCCGCAAGGGGGAGTTTCAGGGTCTTCATTGGTCTTTCCTCCATGCCGGGCGCGCTCACAGCGCCTCGAGATTGGTTTCGCCGGTGCGCACCCGCAGGGCCTGTTCCACGTCCAGAACAAAAATCTTGCCGTCACCGATCTTGCCGGTGCGGGCGGTCTCGGAAATCGCGCTGACGGCCTGTTCGGCCTGATCGGCGGGCACCACCAGCTCCAGCTTCAGCTTTGGCACGAAATTCACTTCGTACTCGGCGCCGCGGTAAATCTCGGTGTGGCCTGCCTGGGCACCAAAGCCCTTGATTTCGGTGACCATCAGCCCGCTCACGCCAAGACCGGTCAGCGCCTCGCGGACCTCGTCCAGCTTGAAGGGCTTGATGGCGGCTATGATCATTTTCATCTCTGCATCCCTTTGGTTTCGCGCTGCCCCGGCCCGGTGCATCATGTCTGGGCCGATGCATTGTGCACCTGCAGCAAAACCACGCTCCCGAGTCGTGCAAAGCCAAGGCCAGCAAGTTTCCGCGCGTCTTTCTGCGGTCGCACAATAATTTTGCGCCTTTTGCACGCATCGCTTAAAAACCGGCCATCTGGCAAAGGGGGAAAGGTCCGGATTCTGCCCCCTCTACAATCCGGCGCAGGCAGGGTATTGTCGCCGGACAACGGGCAAACCGGGCAGGAACAGACGATGGCACAAGGATCCGGGCGCAAGCCTCTGGTGGCAGAAAAGCGCTATTCTGCGGGCGGCAAGGGCAAACCGGCCGCCAAGAAACCTGCGCGCAAGAAAGCCGTGCGAAAGGCAAAGAAACCTGGGCTGCTGGGCCGGCTGTTTGGGCGCAAGAAAACGCGCGCGAAGCCCGCACCCAAGAAACGCGGGCTCATCGGCTGGCTGCTGGCACCCTTTGCCTTCGCCTTCCGGCTGGTCTGGGGCTTTACCTGGCGGGTCGGCATGGTGGTCTGCGGGCTGGTCGGCCTGGCGGTGGGTTTTCAATATGCCAAGCTGCCGGATGTCGCGGCCTATCTGGACGGGCGCGCCCGCGGCTCCGTCACCATTCTGGACCGCGAGGGCGAGGTCTTTGCCTGGCGCGGTGACCAGTTCGGCGGCGTGGTGACTGCGGACACGGTCTCACCGCATTTGAAGAACGCGATCGTGGCGACCGAGGATAAACGCTTCTACCGCCATTTCGGCATCTCGCCGCGCGGTGTTGCCAGTGCCATCCGCATCAATCTGCGTGAAGGGCGCGGGCCGTTGTCGGGCCATGGCGGCTCTACCATTACCCAGCAGACCGCAAAATTGCTGTGCCTGGGGCGGGTTTATGACCCTGCGGAGTGGAAAAGCGAAAGCGCCTATGAGGCCGACTGCCGCAAAGGTTCGCTGTGGCGTAAGGGCACCGAGGCGATCTTTGCCCTGGCGATGGAAGCCAAATACACTAAGGATGAGATCCTCTCGATCTACATGAACCGCGCCTATATGGGCGGCGGCGCCTATGGGGCTGAGGCTGCGGCACAGCGGTACTTTGGCAAGTCCGCCAATCAGCTGAACCCGGCTGAGGGTGCAATGCTGGCGGGCCTCTTGACGGCGCCGTCCACGCTGGCGCCGACCAACAACCTGCAGCGTTCGCAGGACCGGGCCGCCACCGTGCTGAGGCTGATGCAGGAGCAGGGCTACCTGACCACGGCGGAGATGCAGAGCAATCAGGACAATCCCGCGGTCCTCAGCGAAGCCGCGGCGGCGCGGGCCGGGGGGTACTTCGCAGACTGGGTGATGGACACGATCCCGGATTTCCTGGGCGACCAGACTACTGAGGACGTTGTTATCCGCTCGACTTTGGACCAGCGCTTGCAAGGCGCGGCCGAGGAAGCGTTGAAATATGTGTTCGAGAACAAGGTCCGCCCGGGCTCCAAGGCACAGGCTGCCATTGTGGTGATGAGCGCCGACGGCGCCGTGCGCGCCATGGTGGGCGGGCGCAAGACCCGGGTGTCGGGCGTGTTCAACCGTGCGACACAGGCCAAACGGCAAACCGGTTCGGCGTTTAAGCCGTTTGTCTACGCCACAGCGCTTGAGCTGGGGTACTCGCCTTACGACCGGGTGCTGGACGCAAAATACTGCCTGAACATTCCTGGCTCCGGCCAGTGGTGCCCCAAGAACTACACCCACAAGTTTTACGGCGAGGTGACGCTGGCCCGGGCGCTGCGGGATTCACTGAACGTACCGGCTGTGAAAGTGTCCGAGGCGGTGGGCCGCGACAAGGTGAGCATTGTGGCCAAGGATTTCGGCATCGACAGCGACCTGGCCGCAGGTCCGGCGCTGGCGCTGGGGGCGTCTGAAAGCACCCTGCTGGAAATGACCGGAGCCTATGCAGGCATCCTGAACGGCGGTTCCTCGGTGACGCCTTACGGGGTGACAGAGCTGAAACTGGTCGAGGATAATGAGGCGCTGATGGGCGCCAGCGGCGGCATCGGCGAGCGGGTGATCCGGACGGAGGCCGCACAGCAGCTGGTCTGGATGATGGAAAAGGTGATTGCCGGCGGCACCGGCCAGCGGGCGCAGATCCCGGGCTGGCAGGCGGCAGGCAAGTCCGGCACCACGTCAGCCGCCAAGGACGCCTGGTTCATCGGCTTTACTGCGGATTATGTGGCCGGCGTCTGGATGGGGTATGACGACAATACGCCCTTGTCCGGTGTGACCGGCGGCGGCCTGCCCGCCGAAATCTGGCGCGAGACCATGGTGCGCGTGCATGAGGGGCTGGCGCCGAAGCCGCTGCCGATGCTGGAACCCGCACCGATCGCCCCACCGCCCCAAGAGACGCGCCGGGAGCGCCGCCGCCGCCAGGGGCCGAACCTGGGCCAGGAGCTAGGCCGCGCGGTGGACAATATCCTGCGGGATATCCTGGGCAATTGACCGCCTCGGGCGGGGTGCTCCCGCCCGGCACCGCACCTGAAGGTGCAACGCGCGCCCTGCCCGCCGGGCAGGGCGCCTGGCCCAACCGGAGCGCGGCATCTTTGATGCTGCCGCGCCGGGCGGGAGGGCCGCTGATCAGCAGCACGGGCTTTGCCGGGCAAAGAAAAAGGCCCCCGCGACGGGAGCCTCAATTTGCTTCAGTGTCTGAGACAGCTCAGCTCAGCCGCTTCAATTCGTCGATCAGCGCGTCGATATCGCCCTTCTTGCTGTCCAGAATTGCGCCGATCTCGGTGCGTTCGGTCAGCAGCAGGTTCACGCCTTCAATGAACATGTTAAAGAACAGATCCTTGCCTGAGCGGTCCGACACCAGGAAAGTCACCTCAAACGGCGACTGGCCCTTGAGGTAGGCAATGGTGCTCACCTCGTACCATTTCTTCACCTTCTTGACGCCTTTGACCTCCAGCTTGCCACCGATGAATTCGCGGAAGCGTTTGCCGTATTTGCGCGAGATATAGCCCTGGAAGGCCTTGGAGAACGCTTTCTTCTGGGCAGGGGAGGCCCGGCGCCCGTCCACGCCCAGGGCGTATGCCGCGATATATGATGTATCGCTGTAACGCTGGAAGATCCGCTCGAACTCGCGGAACATGGCGTTCTCGCCCTTGCCGGAGTCGATCACCCGGTTGATGTCGCCAACCAGGCTGTTGATCAGTTTGCTGGCGCTGTTCTCGGTCAGTGCCCAGAGCGCTTGCGGGGCAGCAGCCAGAACGGCGCCCGTGCCCATCAGAAAGTAGCGTCGGTCCATCATCAAAATCCCTCAGTGTTCAGGTCGAACGGGTCGATTTCCTGGATTTCAGCGCCGTCGCCCAGCTGGAACCGGCGGTTCTGCAGATAGATCAGGCGTGATTGCGCATAGCTGTCGGCGCTCTCATACAGAATCGAATCGATCGTATCGGAATAGTTGCCACGATCGCCCAGGCGGCGCACGATCTCGGCATAGATGCTGATGTTCTCGGCAGTATTCTGCTTGGAATAGCCCAGCGGATTGGTGAAGAAATCAACGCCGATGCCGACCGCGTCCCGGGTGGTGGAGGGGCCAAAGAAAGGCAGTTCCACATAGGCGCCTTCGCCAACGCCCCAGGTGTGCAGGGTTTCGCCGAAATCAGTGTCCACCGCGGGCACATTGAATTCGCTGGCCGGATCGGCCAGGCCGGCAAAGCCGACGGTCGAGTTGATCACAAAGCGCGAAAACGCATTGCCTGCCAGTTTCAGATCGCCCTGCAGCAGTGCGTTGACCATTTGCCCTGGCATCGACAGGTTCTCAGCGAAATGCGAGAAGCTGGTCACCATCGGGGCTGGCACGATCGCCACATAGCCCTTGGAAGCAGGCCGGAATGCCAGCCGGTCGACGCCTCGGTTAAAGCTGTGAATCGACCGGTTGGTGTTTTCATAAGGATCGAATACTTCCCCGGCAGCACGGGCAACCGGATCCTGGCTTGCGCAGCCTGCCGTAAAAACGGCCAAAACCAGCGCAATGAGAAATTTATGCGGTCGCAACATGTAGGGCATTCGGTTAAGTGTCCAATTTATGCTGAAAACGTCGGATCGTGAGGCAAATAATGATTCCCCGGCCCGTTTCCAGTACGATTACATTTTTTCACCAGCTTGTGTCTGTTCTGATACAACGGCAGGCACTACCAAGATCCCGCGAACTACTATTGCAGTCTGATCATGAATAAAAGCATTTATAAGAACGGCTATGACGAGCTTCTGGCCGTACGGCGGCAGAGCCGGGGGCTATACTGGTTCACCGGGATCTTCAGCTTCTTCGTGAACCTGTTGATGCTGACGGGGCCGCTCTACATGATGCAGGTCTATGACCGGGTGCTGGGCAGCCGGTCGGAGGCGACGCTCCTGGCGCTGTCGCTGCTGGTTGTCTTCCTCTACGGCATGATGGGGCTGTTGGATTATGCCCGCGGCCGGATCATGGCGCGGGTGGGCGCGCGGTTCCAGGCGGCGCTCGACAAACGTGTGTTTGATGCGATGACCCGGCGCTCGGCGGTGGCGCAGGATCCGGTGGCGCAGACCGGGCTGCAGGACCTGGAATCGGTGCAGCGGCTGATTGCCTCGCCGGTGCTGACCGCCGCCTTCGACCTGCCCTGGACGCCGGTGTTTTTGGCAGGCATCGCCCTGTTCCACCCCTGGCTGGGGCTTTTGGCGCTGGCGGGCGGCGCGGTGCTGGTGGTGATTGCGGTCTTCAACCAGGTCTTCACCAGAGCGCCGATGCAGCAGGCCAATATGACCGGCCACAAGGCCAATCTGATGTCCGAGGAGATCCGCAACGAGGCGGAAATGATCCAGTCGATGGGCATGCGCGGCGCTGCCTTCAGCCGCTGGAAACAGGCCCGCGATGCGGCGCTCACCGACAGCGTGGCGGCCAATGACACCGGCGGCGGCTTCACCACGCTGACCAAGACGCTGCGGCTGTTTTTGCAGTCGGCGATGCTGGGCCTGGGCGCCTATCTGGTGCTGCAGGGCGAGGTGACGCCGGGGGCGATGATCGCAGGCTCGATCCTGATGGGGCGGGCCCTGGCCCCGATTGAGCTGGGCCTGGGCCAATGGGCGCTGGTGCAGCGGGCGATGAAGGGCTGGCACAGCCTGGCCGAATTGCTGGCCAAGGTGCCGGAGGAAGAAAGCCGCACCGCGCTGCCCAAACCCAAAGCCTTGCTGGAAGTGCAGGGCATGGCGGTGGTGCCGCCGGGCAGCAAGACGCCGCTTTTGCGCAATGTGAGCTTCCGGGTGCAGCCGGGCCAGGCGATCGGGGTGATCGGGCCGTCGGGGTCGGGCAAGTCGACGCTGGCGCGGGCGCTGACCGGGGTCTGGCCGCCGGCGGCGGGTTCGGTGCGGCTGGACGGCGCGGCGCTGGATCAGTATGCGCCGGATGTGCTGGGCGGCCATATCGGCTATCTGCCGCAGCGGGTGCAGGTGTTTGACGGCACTATCGCCCAGAATATCGCCCGGCTGCAGCCGGAACCGGATGCCGAGAAGGTGGTGGAAGCGGCCAAAAAGGCCGCCGCCCATGAGATGATCCTGAAGCTGCCCGAAGGCTATGACACCAAGGTTACTGCCACCGGCGGGCGGCTGTCGGGCGGCCAGATGCAGCGGGTCGGGCTGGCGCGGGCGCTTTATGCCAATCCGGTGATTGTGATCCTGGACGAGCCGAACTCCAATCTCGACAACGAGGGCTCGATTGCGCTCAACCAGGCGATCAAGCAGATCAAGGCCGAGGGGCGCTCGGTGCTGATCATGGCGCACCGCCCGGCGGCGATCCAGGAATGCGACATGCTCCTGGTGATCGACAAGGGCACCCAGACCGCCTTTGGCCCCAAGGATAAGGTGCTGCAGGAAATGGTCGCCAACCATCAGAACATCCGCCAGGCGACCGGCGCAGGAGGTGTACGATGAGCATCGAAAGCAAATGGCCCGCCCGGCGGCCGATGATCATCGGGTTGCTGGCACTGCTGATTCTGGTCGGCGGCTTCGGCTCCTGGTCGGTCTTGTCTTCGATCTCCGGCGCGGTGGTGGCAACGGGGCGGATCGAGGTCGACCGCAACCGCCAGATTGTGCAACATCTGGATGGCGGCATCGTCGCCGAGATCCTGGTCGATGAGGGCGATACGGTGGCAGAGGGCGACACGCTCCTGCGGCTGGATGCCAATGAGCTGACTTCGCAGCTGGTGATCACCGAGGGCCAGCTGTTCGAACTGATGGCGCGCCGCGGCCGGCTGGAGGCGGAGCGCGACGGGGCGGCGGAGATTGTCTTTGACCCGGAACTGCTGGAGGCAGCAGAGCGGATGCCGGATGTGAAGGATCTGGTGGAGGGCCAGCGCCGCCTGTTCGAGGCCCGCAAGGACACCACCGCGCGTGAGATCGACCAGTTGGAGAAGCGCCGCAGCCAGATCCAGGAGCAGATCCGCGGCATCCAGGCGCAGCAGCAGTCAATGACGGTGCAGCTGGAGCTCATCGGCGAGGAGCTGGAGAGCCAGCAGTCGCTGTTGGACCGCGGCCTGGCGCAGTCGGCGACGGTCCTGAACCTGCGCCGCACCCAGGCCGACCTGCAGGGCCGCCTGGGTGAGCTGGTGGCCTCGGAAGCGCAATCCGAGGGCCGCATCACCGAAATCGACATTGAGATCCTGAAACTGGCCACCGGCCAGCGCGAGGAGGCGATCAGCCGGCTGCGCGATCTGCGCTACCAGGAGTTGGAGCAGGCAGAGACCCGCCGCTCGCTGCAGGGGCGGCTGGCGCGGCTGGACATCACCGCGCCGGTCTCGGGCATTGTCTACGGCCTGCAGGTGCAGACGCCGCGCTCGGTGATCCGGCCGGCCGATCCGGTGCTCTATCTGGTGCCGCAGGACCGGCCTTTGGTGATTGCCGCGCAGGTGGCGCCCACCGATATCGACCAGCTGTTCACCGGCCAGGAGGTGACGCTGCGGTTTTCGGCGCTGGACCAGCGCTCGACACCAGAGCTGTTCGGCCATGTGACCCAGGTTTCGGCGGATGCCTTTGAGGATCAGGGCAGCGGATTGTCCTACTACCGCGCCGAGATTGAGCTCAATCCCGGCGAACAGGGCCGCCTGCCTGCGGGCACAGTGCTGATCCCGGGGATGCCGGTGGAAAGCTATATCCGCACCGCCGACCGCTCGCCGCTGGCCTATCTGGTCAAGCCGCTTACGGATTATTTCGTCAAAGCCTTCCGCGAAAGCTGAGCCCCGCCGGAAACCTGCACGGTTTCCGGCTATGAAAACGGTATCCGTCCCGGGGGACGGAAAGGGCGGGCGGCGCTTCGCATTTGCTCTTTTCGAATTCTGCTGCTGCGGGTAGCGTCCCGGCCAGCAAAGACTCGGAAGGAATACGCCATGAGCATCGAAGCAAAACTGAAAGAGCTGGGCGTGACCCTGCCCGACGCCCCGGCCCCGGCGGCCAACTATGTGCCTTATGTCGTTGCAGGCGACATGGTCTATATCTCCGGCCAGATTTCGGCGGATGAAAACGGGCTGATCACCGGCAAGCTGGGCGCGGACATGGATGTAGAGGCCGGCCAGGCGGCGGCCAAGCGTTGCGCCATCGCGCTGCTGGCACAGCTCAAAGCGGCCTGCGGCGGCGATCTGGACCGGCTGGTCCGCGTCGTCAAACTGGGCGCCTTTGTGAATTCCGCCCCCGATTTCACCGGCCAGCCGATGGTGGTGAATGGTGCCTCTGACTTCCTGGTTGAGGCTCTGGGAGATATCGGCCGCCATGCCCGCTCTGCCGTGGGCTCCGTGTCGCTGCCGCTGGGCGTCGCGGTGGAGATCGACGGGGTTTTCCAGATCAAATGAGACTGCCCCTGCCTGCCGCCTTTCTGACTGTCCCCTTGGCCCACCGTGCGCTGCATGATGTGTCCGACGGACGTCCGGAGAACAGCCGCGCCGCCATCCGGGCCGCACTGGCAGCGGGTTACGGGATTGAAATCGACCTGCAGCTGTCCAGCGACGGCTGCGCCATGGTTTTTCATGACAACAGCTTGGACCGGCTGGCAGAAGCTGCCGGTCCGGTCCGGGCGCGTTCGCGGGAGGACTTGCGTGCAATTCCGCTAAAGGGCGGCGATGGCGAGGGGATTCCGGATCTGCCGGAAGTGCTTGAGCTGGTGGCGGGCAGGGTGCCCCTGCTGATTGAGCTGAAGGATCAGCACGGTGAAATGGGCGTCACGGATGGTGTCCTGGAGCAAGCTGCGGCAAAGGCTCTGCAGGGATACGCAGGGCCGGTTGCGCTGATGTCCTTTAACCCCAATTCGGTTGCCGCACTGGCCCGGCTGGCGCCGGAACTGCCGCGCGGTATCACCACCAGCGCTTATGAACCAGAGGAATGGCCGGAACTGCCCAGGGCCGTCTGCGACGACCTGCGCGCGATCCCGGATTTCGAGCGCACGCAGTCCGGCTTCATCAGCCATGAGGCCTATGATCTGGCGCGTCCGCGGGTGCAGGCGCTGCGCAACGAAGGCGTGCCGGTGCTGTGCTGGACCGTGACCACCGCGGCCGAGGAAACAGCGGCGCGGGCCTTTGCCGACAATGTCACATTTGAACAATACCTCTCGCCGCTAACCTCTTGATCGCGCTGGTCTGCACCCCACATCAGAAGCGGTGCGGAGGAAATTCATGACCCAGGCGCAAATCGAAATCCGGGTGCTGCCGTCGCTGTCGCAGATCACGGCAGAGGACTGGGACGCCTGTGCCTGCCCGGAGGCCGCAGACGGCGGCCGGGCACTGGATCCCTTTACCACGCACCGGTTCCTGAGCGCGCTGGAGGACAGCGGCTCAGTCGGGCCCGGCACCGGCTGGCAGCCACAGCATCTGACGGCCTGGCAGGACGGCCGGCTGATCGCCTGCGCGCCGCTTTACGCAAAGGGGCACAGTCAGGGTGAATACATCTTTGATCACAACTGGGCCCATGCCTATGAGCGGGCAGGGGGGCACTACTACCCCAAGCTGCAGATCGCGGTGCCCTTCACCCCCGCCACCGGGCGGCGGTTCCTGGTGCGTCCCGGCTTTGACGGAATTGGCCATTCAGCCCTGGTACAGGGGGCGGTGCAGTTGGCAGCGGACAACGGGCTGTCGTCGCTGCATGTGACCTTCTGCACCCAGGACGAGGCGCGGATGGGCGCAGAGATGGGGCTGATGCACCGCTTTACCCAGCAGTTCCACTGGCAGAATGACGATTATGCAGATTTCGAAGCCTTCATGCGGGCGCTGTCGTCGCGCAAGCGCAAGAACATCCGCAAGGAGAGGATGCAGGCGCAGTGTTTTGGCGGTGAGATCCGCGTCTATCAGGGGGAGGAGCTGCGCCCGGAGCACTGGGACGCCTTCTGGGAGTTCTATCAGGACACCGGCGCGCGCAAATGGGGCTCGCCTTATCTGACGCGGCAGTTTTTTGACATCGCGCACCGGACGATGGCGGACGGCATTGCGCTGATTCTGGCGGAACGCAGCGGGCGCTATGTCGCCGGGGCGCTGAATTTCATCGGCCGCGACACGCTTTACGGACGCTATTGGGGCTGCATCGAACACCATCCCTGCCTGCATTTCGAGCTGTGCTATTATCAGGCTATCGAGCTGGCGATTGCCCTGGGGCTTGACCGGGCAGAGGCCGGCGCGCAGGGTGAACACAAGCTGGCGCGTGGCTACATGCCGTGCCAGACTCACAGTTTGCACTGGATCGGCGATCCCGGGTTTGCCGGGGCCGTTGAACGCTACCTCGAGGCTGAGCGGGCCGCCACCGAGGAAGAGATCGAAATCCTGACCGATTATGGCCCGTTCCGCAAAGCGCATGTGGAGGAGCAAGAATGACGGAAAAACTGTCCGAAGCCACCCGCGGCCCGCTGCTGGAGCCGCTGTTTGCGACCGGCTGGCAGATGGTGGAGGGGCGCGATGCCATCACCAAGACATTTAAGTTCGGCAATTTCACCGATGCCTTCGGCTGGATGACCCGCGCCGCAATCTGGGCGGAGAAATGGAATCACCATCCGGAATGGAGCAATGTCTACAACCGGGTGACGGTGGTGCTGACCACCCATGATGTCGATGGGATCAGCGCCCAGGACGCCAAGCTGGCGCGCAAGATGGACGGTTTGGCCGGGTACGAGTGACCTGCGGCCGGACCTCCGTGCAATCGGCCCGCGTGGCGCACATTGCAGCAAATTTGCGAGGCTCTGCCTTGCGCTCCGGGATATTTTGAGCAAGAGGAAGGCGGGCCGCGGCTTTTGCCTGACAAAGTAATCCGGGGGTGAATAGTCCGAACGCATAAGGCGGCAAAACCCCTGAGGCCGTACCTCGACGGGAGTCCGCATTCGGGTCAGCAATATTGACCAAATGTTTCGCGCGCGAAACATTCCGGCAGCAGTTCTGACCTTATTTTTCACCAAAAATTAAGAGGTTGCGGTGGCCGCCCCGGAGGCGGCCAGGCGCGGGTTTAGCCCATCGACTCCAGCAGGCCCTCACCGGCGGACAGTTCGCACTGGCCGGGGTTTTCTTCCTTGTTGAGGATCTTTACTTCGCCGTTCTCCACCAGCATGGCATAGCGCAGCGAGCGGCCAATCAGGCCTGCCGCCGGTGCGTCCAGACGCATACCGATTGCCTCGGTAAAGGTGCATTCCGCATCCGACAGCATGGTGATGCCGGCCTCGGACGCGCCGGTATTGTCGCCCCAGATCGACATGACAAAGGGGTCATTGCCCGCAAGGCAGATGATTTCGTCGACGCCTTTGGCGGCCAATTGGTCCTTGGTGCGGATGAAACTGGGTACATGGGCCGAATGGCAGGTGCTGGTAAAGGCGCCGGGAACCGCGAAGATCACGACCTTTCGCCCCTTGAGCTTATCTGACAGCTGCACCTGCTCGGGGCCGTTGTCTCCAATCAGCGTCAGTGTCGCGTCCGGCAGTTGGTCTCCAACAGAAATCATCGCACGTTCCTCTTTCTCATGATTGCGTTTTGGGGCCCCGCGTATATAGGGTCCGAGGAAAGCGTGACGGGAACTATTGCGGGAGGCAAGGGAATATGTCCCACATCGTCGTTATTGGAGCAGGGCAGGCGGGGTCTTCGCTGGTGGCAAAGCTGCGCAAAGACGGGTTCGGCGGGGAAATCACCCTGATCGGCGCGGAGGAGGCGCTGCCGTATCAGCGCCCGCCCTTGTCCAAGGCCTACCTGCTGGGCGAGATGGAGCTGGAGCGCTTGTTCCTGCGGCCGGCGAGTTTTTACGAGGACAACAACATCACTGTGAAGCTGGGCCAGCGGGTGACAGCGATCGACCCGGCGGCCAAGACCGTTTCGCTGGGCGATGAGACGGTCTCCTATGATCAGCTGGCGCTGACCACCGGCTCCGACCCGCGCCGCCTGCCGGCGGCGATCGGCGGCGATTTGGACGGTGTCTACGTGGTGCGCGGCCTGACCGATGTCGACGCGATGGCGCCGAATGTCACCGAGGGCAAGCGCGCGCTGATCGTCGGCGGCGGCTATATCGGGCTGGAAGCGGCCGCGGTCTGCGCCAAGCGCGGCGTCAAGGTGACCCTGGTCGAGATGGCGGACCGCATCTTGCAGCGTGTCGCGGCGCCCGAAACCTCGGACTTTTTCCGTAGCCTGCATTCCTCGCACGGCGTCGATATCCGCGAAGGTGTCGGGCTGGAGCGGCTGGAAGGCGAAGACGGCAAGGTGACCCGCGCGGTGCTGAGCGGCGGCGAAGTGCTGGATGTGGATTTCGTGGTTGTTGGCGTCGGCATCACCCCCACGTCGCAGCTGGCTGAGATGGCGGGTCTGGAGCTGGAGAACGGCATCAAGGTGGACGCCAAGGGCCGCACCTCGGACGTGTCGATCTGGTCAGCGGGCGACTGCGCCTCCTTCCCGTTCAAGGGCAACCGCATCCGCCTGGAAAGCGTGCCGAATGCCATCGATCAGGCCGAGGTAGTGGCGCAGAACATGCTGGGCGCGGACAAGGACTATGTGGCGCAACCCTGGTTCTGGTCGGATCAGTATGACGTCAAGCTGCAGATCGCGGGCCTCAACACCGGCTATGACAACGTGGTGACCCGTCAGGGCGAGGGGCAGCAGGTGTCGTTCTGGTACTATGCCGGCGATCAGCTGGTGGCGGTTGACGCGATGAACGATCCGCGCGCCTATATGGTGGCCAAGCGGCTGATCGACATGGGCAAGACTGCCGACAAAGGCGTGGTTGCCGACCCGTCCGCCGATCTGAAGCCGCTTCTGAAAGCGTGAGGATCATCGCAGGAGACTTCCGCGGCCGGGCTCTGGCCGCGGTGGGCAAGGGGGATGCGGGCGCCCATCTGCGCCCCACCACCGATCGGGTGCGCGAAAGCCTGTTCAATGTGCTGATGCACACCGGCGCCATCCCCGGCGCCCGGGTTCTGGACCTGTTTGCGGGCACCGGCGCGCTGGGGCTGGAGGCGCTTTCACGCGGTGCAACGGAGGTGCTGTTTGTCGATGACGGGCGGGTCTCCGGCGGGCTGATCAAGAAGAACATTGCTATCTGCAAGGCCGAAGACCGCTGCACCCTGGCGCGCCGCGACGCGCTGAAGCTGGGGGCGAACCCGGATGCGCCCTTTGACCTGGTTTTTCTCGATCCGCCTTATGGCAAGGGACTGGGGGAGAAGGCTTTGGCCGCGGCGGTCAAAGGCGGCTGGCTGGCGGATGATGCGCTGGTGGTTTGGGAAGAAAGCGCGGCGATGGCGGCGCCGGAAGGGTTTGAGCTGCAGGACAGCCGCAAATACGGCGATACCCATATCTCGCTGATGTGGCGGGAGCAGAACAGTTTGTAACAAGCCCGGCGCCTTTCGCCAAATACTTGATTTTCTATTTGCATATCCAGCCGTCCGGTTGTAGCGAGCTGGAAATTTCAATCAAATTTCCGTCAATTCAGGCGGTTTCGAAAGGTTCAATATGAAAGCTGCAAAACTCCTTGGTCTGCTGACTGCGGGCGCGATGTTCCTGTCCGGCTGTGTCTCCCCTGAGGTGGTCACCACCAACAATGTGGACGATTCCTCGCTGACCTGCGAAGAGATCAAGACCCAGATGGGCCAGCTGGACGAAATCCGCGCTGAAGCCAAGAAGGGCAAGACCGCCTCGGGGAAAAATGTGGCAGCTGCTCTGCTCTTCTGGCCGGCGGTTATCGGCAACTACGCCAATGCAAACGAAGCGCTGGAGGCGGCAAACAAGCGCCATGAAGTGCTGGTTGGCCTGGCGAAGAAGAAGCGCTGCAAGTTCTGAGCGGTGCCAGGCTTGTGATGCAACGGAAATGCAGGGGCTTCCCCTGCATTTTTTGTTTCCGGAGATTGCAGCCCGGCAGCGGACCGTGACTGCAGGGGAGTTTTCCCGCGGCCGCGGATTTGCGGCAGCGGCGAAAGCCGATTAAGCCTGAAAAAGCAATTCTCCACGATAAGCAGGTTCTCATGCCCAAGACCTTTCCGACCCCGAAGCTGGTGATCTTCGACTGCGACGGTGTGCTGGTGGACAGCGAGCCTGCTTCGAACCAGGCGCTGATCGAAAACCTCGCCCGTCACGGGCTGCAGCTGACCATGGAACAGTCGATGGCGCATTTTGTTGGCAGCACCATGGCCGGCGTGATGGAAAGGGCCCGCAGCCTGGGCGCGGAACTGCCGGAGGGCTGGATCGCCGGGGTCTATGCCGAGACCTATGCCCGGCTGGAGCAAGGGGTGCCGCTGATGCCGGGCATTCCAGAGCTGCTGGCGCGGCTCGATGCCAAGGGCATTCCGGTCTGCGTCGCCTCCAACGGCAGCGAGGACAAGATGCGCATCACCCTGGGCCAGAACGGGCTGTGGGAGCGGTTCCACCCGCAGGCGATGTTTTCGGCCCATTCCCTGGGGGTGGCCAAGCCGGAGCCGGGGCTGTTTCTGGCCGCCGCCAGCCATTTCGGCGTGCAGGCGCGGGATTGCCTGGTGATCGAAGACAGCGGCAGCGGTGTCACTGCGGCAGTGCGCGCGGGCATGCGTTGCCTGGGGTTTGCACCGCAGGGGCAAGGCCAGAAGCTGGCAGCCCTGGGCGCGGAAGTGTTCAGCGATATGTCAGAGGTGCCAGCGCTTTTGTCGATCTGAGGCGCCTGTGCTATTGTTCCGCTTATGGAACAGACATTGCAAACCCCGTTCCTGCAGCCCGCAAAGGGCGTTGAAATCCGGAGCCGGCCCAAGCCGAAACCGGTGCGGGCGCCGCTGTTCATTCAGGATGCGGTGACCCCTTGGGCGGATGGCACCATGTTGCTGGCCCTGTGGCGGCTGCAGGAAGCAGAGGACCGGGACAGATAGCTGCCAAAACTCTCTGCTGCTTCTTTCTGGTCTAAAATACCTCGGGGGTGCGGGGGCAGGCCCCCGCTTCCGCCCTACCGGCTTATCCGTAGGTCGGGTGAAATTTCCCGGCCGGCGACAGGGTGAAAATCTCGGCCCCGTCAGCGGTTACCCCGATCGAATGCTCGAACTGCGCCGACAGCGACTTGTCGCGGGTGACGGCGGTCCACTCATCCGCCAGGATCTTGGTTTCCGGGCGGCCCAGATTGATCATCGGCTCAATGGTGAAGAACATGCCCTCTTCCAGCACCGGGCCGGTGCCGGGGCGGCCGTAATGCAGCACATTGGGCGGTGCGTGGAACACCGTGCCCAGCCCGTGGCCGCAGAAATCGCGCACCACGCTCATCCGCTGGCTTTCAGCATAAGCCTGGATCGCATGGCCAATGTCGCCAAAGGTATTGCCGGGCTTTACCGCCTCGATCCCTTTCATCAGCGAATCATGGGTGACCTGGATCAGGCGCTCTGCCTTGCGCGGCAGCTTGCCGGCCACGAACATGCGCGAGGTGTCGCCGAACCAGCCGTCGACAATCACCGTGACGTCGATGTTGAGGATGTCGCCGTCCTTCAGCTTCTTGTCGCCGGGGATGCCGTGGCAGACCACGTGGTTCACCGAGATGCAGCTGGCGTGCTGATAACCCTTATAGCCGATAGTGGCCGACTTGGCACCCGAGTCTTCGACCATCTGCGTGATGATGCGGTCGATCTCGCCGGTGGTTTGGCCGGGGAACACATGCGCGGCGATGTCATCCAGAATGCGCGCGGAAAGCGCACCCGCCTTGTGCATGCCGGCATAATCGCCGGCTTCATGAATGCGGATGCCGTCCTTGGTTGTGCGGCCGTCTTTCGATCTCATCAGGCGGAGCTCCATCGCGTGTTGTCCCGAAGCTATTTAAGCGGTCTTTGCCAAAAGGGCCAGAGGGGGCGGGCAAGGGGCAGTGCCCAAAGCTGAAGGGGCACCTGTATAGCAGCAGCGGGTTAGAAGCGGATGAAGGCAGCGTGCGCTGCCTGTTGCGTCTGCCTTAGCGCGCTGCCTGCAAGGGGCTGCCCAGTTCGACACCATCGGGGGTGATCCGTGTTCCGTAGATCAGCCGCTCAACCCCGGCGGCATGGGCGCTGGCAAAGGCGTCTGCGTAGGCCGGGTCTATATCGGCAGCCAGCTGGAAGCGGATGCAATCGGTGCGCTGCACCAGGTAGAGCATCACCGCCCTGTGGCCCTGGGCCGTCATGCTTGCCAGCTCGCCAAGATGTTTGGTGCCGCGCGCGGTGACGCTGTCAGGAAATTCTGCCAGACCCGGCTGGCGCGACAAGGTCACGCTTTTCACCTCGACATAGCAGTCGGGCAGGCCGTCTTGGCTTAGCAGGAAGTCGATCCGGCTCTTCTCGCCGTATTTCACCTCGGGACGCACGGTCTTGTAGGCGGCCAGTTCCGCGATCTCTCCCGCTTCCAGGGCGGCGCGCAGGGCGCGGTTCGGGACCGAGGTGTCGACGCCTGTGAAGTGGCCGCCGTCATGCTCCACCAGCCGCCAGCCGTATTTCAGCTTTTTCTTGGGGTCGTCGTTAGGCTCCAGCCAGACCTTCGCGCCCGGCTCAGCAAGCCCCATCATGCTGCCGGGGTTGGCGCAATGGGCAGTGATCTCCTGTCCGTCCTCCAGCCGGCAGTCGGCGAGGAAGCGTTTGTAGCGGCGGATCAGCACGGCGGGGATCAGAGGGGTTTCAAAGCGCATGAGCTTAGGCCTATATCTGCGGAGACGAGGTATCAAGGGGAGGAAGATTATGGCCAATCCAACCGCTGCCATGCTGGTCATCGGGGATGAGATCCTGTCGGGCCGCACCCGCGATGCCAATATGCATTACCTGGCAGGCGAACTGGCCAAACATGGCATCGACCTGAAGGAAGTGCGTATTGTCAGCGATGATGAGACTGCGATCGTTGATGCGGTGCGGGCGCTGTCCGGGGCGTACGGCCATGTGTTTACCAGCGGAGGCATCGGGCCGACCCATGACGATATCACTGCGGATTGCATCGCCAAGGCGTTTGAGGCGCGTCTGGATGTACGGGATGATGCGCGGGCAATCCTGCAGGCGCATTACGACACCCAAGGGATCGAGCTGAACGAGGCTAGGCTGCGGATGGCGCGCATTCCCGAAGGTGCGGCGCTGATCGACAATCCGGTCTCGGCTGCGCC
Organism: Leisingera sp. ABD4_442; assembly: GCF_056160905.1. Classification (NCBI taxonomy): domain Bacteria; kingdom Pseudomonadati; phylum Pseudomonadota; class Alphaproteobacteria; order Rhodobacterales; family Roseobacteraceae; genus Leisingera; species Leisingera sp. ABD4_442. Next base: position 340,289 of record NZ_JBSWYB010000002.1, read on the forward strand.
AGGCTTTACCTTGGGCAATGTGCATGTGATGGCGGGCGTGCCGATGATTTTCCAGGCGATGGTCTCCAGCGTGATGCCGACGCTTTCGGGCGGCCGGCCGATGCTGTCGCAGACGCTGCGGGTGCTGCGGGGCGAGGGCGAAATCGCGGGCCCTCTGCGGACGCTGGCCGAGGCCTACGGCGATTTGTCGGTGGGGTGCTATCCCTTTCAGAAAGACGGTGCCTTTGGCGCCAACATCGTGATCCGCGGCACCGACGGCGCCCGGGTGGATGCCGCGATGACCGAGCTGGCAAAGGAGCTGGAGCAGTGACCACGGATCCCCGTTACTATGCTGTGACTGAGGCGACCTGGCCTTCGGCTTCGGTCCGGGAACTGGGGCCGGTGACCCTGCGTGAAGGGCAGGGCGGCGGCAGCCGGGTGTCGGCGGCCACCGTGAATGGCGCAGCCTCGGAGGATGAGATCGCTGCCGCAGAACAGGCGATGCGGGCGATGGGGCAGGACTGCCTGTTCATGATCCGCGACGGCGAGGCAGAGCTGGATGCCCAGTTGGCGGCGCGCGGTTACGCGGTGAAGGATCCGGTCAATTTGTGGACTTGCCCGGCGGCGCGGCTGACGGATATTCCAGTACCCCGCGTGACTGCCTTTTGTGTCTGGGAGCCGCTGGCCATCCAGCGCGAGATCTGGGCGCAGGGCGGCATCGGGCCGGAGCGGCTAGCGGTCATGAACCGTGTACAGGGGGCAAAGACTGGCCTGTTGGGCCGCCACAAGGACAAGCCGGCCGGTGCGGGGTTCGTGGCCATTCACGATGGTGTTGCGATGGTCCACGCGCTGGAAATCCTGCCGCACCAGCGCCGCGCCGGAATGGGGGCCTGGATGATGCGCCAGGCGGCGTTCTGGGCGGTGGAGAACGGTGCCAGCGAATTGGCAGTCCTTTGCACGAAACGTAACGACGGCGCAAATGGGCTTTATGCTTCCCTTGGTATGGACTGCGTCGGAGAGTACCACTACCGGATTTTGCAACAAGGCGATTGACTGCAATGAGTGACCATAACCAGCCCACAGCCCTCGACCTGCCTATGGTGGATCCGCTGCCGCCGGAAACGCAAAAATACTTCGATATCTGCACCGAGAAACTGGGCTTTGTGCCCAATGTGCTGAAGGCCAATGCCTTCGACATCGGCAAGCTCAACGCTTTCACCGCTATGTATAATGACCTGATGCTGGCGGACAGCGGCCTCAGCAAGCTGGAGCGGGAGATGATTGCGGTGGTGGTCTCTGCGATCAATCGCTGTTTCTATTGCCTGGTGGCGCATGGTGCGGCAGTGCGGCAGCTGTCGGGCGATCCGCAGCTGGGTGAAATGCTGGTGATGAACTATCGGGTGGCGCCGCTGGAGCCGCGGCAGCGGGCGATGCTGGATTTCGCCGCCAAGATGACCACGGCCAGTGCCGGGATTGAAGAGGCCGACCGGCAAGGCTTGCGCGACGCGGGTTTCTCTGACCGCGATATCTGGGACATCGCCAATGTCGCCGGTTTCTTCAACATGTCGAACCGGGTGGCCAGCGCCACTGCCATGGTGCCCAATCCGGAATACCACAGCCAGTGCCGCTAAGACGTTTTATTACCATTGCAGCCGCAGCTTTGCTGCCGGGCCTGCCGGGCGCGGCGGAGGTTGCTCTGCCGCAGGGGGCTGTTGCCGTGTCTGAGCGGGTCTCGGCGCTGGGTGTCTACCAGTTGCCGGTTGGCCCGGAAGAGGCCGACAGGGTGCCATCAGAACGGTTTGAGGGGCAGATCCTGCGACGCACCTGGCGGCTGGAGGGCGGCAGCACCGTGCTGCAAATCCTCGCGCCTTTGCGGGATCAGCTGCTGGAGCAGGGGTTCGAGCTGCGGCTGGACTGCGCGGCGCGGGATTGCGGCGGTTTTGGCTTCCGCTTCGGGATCGAGGTGGTGCCTTCGCCGGACATGATGGTCGATATCTCCAGCTATCATTTCCTGTCTGCGGCTAAAGGCAAAGAGGCAGTTTCGCTTCTGGTGTCGCGGGCAGGCGGCGCGGCCTATGTGCAGATGATCACGGTGGGTCAGGCAGAGGCTGCACCCGTGGCGGTGGTGAAACCTGAAGCAGAGGCATCTGCAGCGGCAGATCCGGCGCGGCCGGTGGAACTGGCGAAGGTTCTGGAAGTGCGGGGCCACGCGGTGCTGACAGACCTGGTTTTCGAGAGCGGCTCGACCCGGCTGCGGGAGGGCCGCTACGCCAGCCTGGCGGAACTGGCGGCCTATCTGGCGGCCAATCCGCAGTACCGGCTGCTGCTGGTGGGGCATACGGACACGGTCGGCTCGCAGGAGCAGAATACCGGCATCTCTGAGCGCCGGGCGCAATCAGTGAAGGCGCGGCTGATCGAGGCTTATGACGCTGACGAAGCGCGTATCGAAGCAGCCGGGGCAGGGTTTCTTGCGCCCATTGCCAGCAACCTCAGCCCCGAAGGGCGCAAGGCTAACCGGCGGGTGGAGGCGGTGCTGCTCAGCGACTGAACACCAGGGCCCATGATGTTGCACAATGCTGCCGCTCCAGCGGGCGCGGTCCGCCGGGTTGCGAAATGCGGCAGTCAGTCAGCGGCGGCGCATGTCGCGCGGGCAGCGCTGGTACATGGCCTTGAACTGGCGGGAAAAGCTGGGCAGAGAAACAAACCCCGCGGCCAGCGCCACTTCGGTCACGGGCATCTGAGTATTGCGCAGCAAGTCCAGCGCTTTGCCGAGCCGCAGCTGCAGGTAATAGGCCTGCGGGCTCATCCCGTGCCCGCGCTGGCAGCGCAGGCGCAGTACCTTGGGGCTGAGGCCAAGTGTCCGGGCGATCTCTGCCAGCGGCCGGGGATCTGAGATGTCCGCGGCCATCAGGCTGTGCATTTGCTGCAGCAGAGGGTCCTTAGTGGTTTCCACCCTTTGCCGGACGCCGGCGGGACGGATTTCGCCATGTGCCATGGCATCCGATGTTGCTGCTGCCAGTTCTTCGGATGTGCGTGCGGCGATCCAGGCCAGCATCGCGTCGCCGGTCGCGATGCCGCCGGCCGCGGTCAGACGGCGCCGGTTCAGGCAGTAGATCCGGTCGCTGACGTCAATGTCCGGCCAGGTCTCGCGAAATCCCGGCTCTGCCTCGTAGTGCAGCACCGCTTGGTGCCCATCCAGAAACCCCAATTCTGCCAGAACCACTGTGCCGGTGTCCACACCGCCCAGGGTTGCGCCGCTGCGCTCGGCTCGGGACAGCCAGGCGCGTGTTCCCGCGGGGACGGCTTGCAGCGGGTCATAGCCGGCGCAGATCAGCACGAGGTCTGGCAGCGGAGCCTCCTGCCAGCTTGTCCTGTCCGGCGTTACGATCGCGCCGTTTGACGCCCGTACGGCGGTTTGCGTAGCGGCCAGCGTCTCCCAGGTGAAGAGTGTCTTTCCGGCGCATTTGTTGGCCAGCCGCAGTGTTTCTGCCGCGAGGACATAGGCCAGCATCTGAAAGCCGGGGAAGAGGATAAAGGCCGTTTTGTGCATGGCGGGAGTATTGAGGTAAATAAAGGGCGTTTCCAGATAAATATTTGCTGCCAGCTGGCGGTTACCCTCGCCCTAGGAAACTGCGAAAGGATCATTCATGACCGTTATGACCCCATCCCCGCTGCAAGGCCGCCCGGCCAATTGTTCGGACGCCGAATGGGAGGCGCGCTGCGAGCTTGCTGCCATTTACAATGCGCTGGTGAAATACCGGCTGACGGATCAGACCAACCAGTGGCATGCAATCCGGGTGCCGGGCGAGGACGCGCTGATCACCCATCACTATGGCTGGATGCATGAGGAGGTCACGGCCTCCAACCTGATCAAGGTCGGGTTCGACCGGGTGAACCACAATCCGGAAAACGGGGAGCCTAACCCCTCGGCCACGGAGATCGGCAAGCTGTTCTTTGAGGCAGAGCCGGAGAAGAACTGCATTATGCATATCCACACCAAGGCGATCATGGGCGTTAGTGCGCAAAAGGAGGGCGTGGGTCCCTACAGCCAGGCCTATCTGATGATCGGCGGCGGCGGCGTTCTGGGCTATACCGATTACGAGTTCGAATGCACCGATGATTTCCTGACAGGATTGCTGGCAGCGGGCCGCGATAAAAAGGCTGTGGTGGAAGCCTGGCATGGCGCCTTTGTGTTTGGTGCCACGGCGGGCGAGGCGTTCTTCCGTTCCTTCTACCTGGATCAGGCCTGTGCGGTACAGCTGGAGGTGCAAAAGGCGGCCGCCTGCCCGGGTGTTGAAATCCGCACCATTCCCGAGTCAGAGCAGAAACGCCATTTGCGCGATATGGCTGCCAGTGACTGGTATGGCTACGAGGGTGAATTGGAGTGGCACGCCATCCGCCGCCGGCTGGACGCAGAGGCGCCTCATTACAAAGGCTGAAACCGGTCCGGAACCGCAGGCCGAGGGCTCCCGCGCCTTGCCGGTTGCATCAAAGATGCCGCCGCAAGCCTTGGGCCCGGCGCCGTGCGGATGCACGGCGCGGGGAGCACAACGGCGCCAAGACCAACCAGAGGGGGGCAATATTTTGTTGGTCCTGTCCGGGGGGGGGGTTTCCCCCCTCTTCACCCAGCCGCTGAATGGGAAAACAAAAAAGACCC